>CALANA010000072.1 GCA_937925925.1 uncultured Chloroflexales bacterium
GGTGTTGTCATGCTGAGCGCAGGGTGTTGTCATGCTGAGCGCAGGGTGTTGTCATGCTGAGCGCAGGGTGTTGTCATGCTGAGCGCAGGGTGTTGTCATGCTGAGCGCAGGGTGTTGTCATGCTGAGCGGAGCGAAGCATCTTGCGGAGCGAAGCATCTTGCGGAGCGAAGCATCTTGCGGAGCGAAGCATCTTGCGGAGCGAAGCATCTTGCGGAGCGAAGCATCTTGCGCAGCGAAGCATCTTGCGGAGCGAAGCATCTTGCAGAGCGAAGCATCTTGCGCAGCGAAGTATCTTGCCTTCTGCTGCGATCCCAGCGCCTTCACTCCGGCTACGCCTCCGCTCAGGATGACAGACAACGAGGGAGGGAGGCCCGCTTGTACTAGCATCTACAGAATCTTACCTTTGCGTGAAAAAAGAGGCCAGCAAAGGCGATAAACTGCCCTGTCACAACGAGTAAGGTGAATCATCCCATCATGCATTGTCTCGTCGCTTCACGCAAGATGGAGACAGGGAAACACCCTGGTCAGACCTGTCCCCTGTCCCCTGTTCTTTATCCAGGTTCCACGCTATTTTGGAGCGCGATGTGGTGCAGGTTTGGGTTTATACATGAGCTTGAGCGTGTTCGAGGCAATCCAGGCAATCAAGTAGTAGATCAGAATAGCGACGATATTTGACCATTCAAAAACACTAACCCCATATTGTGGTTCGGGAGCAATGCCAAATAAACCTCGGAATGGTGCGACGAATGGCAGGCTCAACGCATACATAAAATTGGCAAAGGCGCTGGCTGGATCAGCTCCCAGTGCTAGCAAGAGAAAACGAATAATAATGATGATGCTGATCACATGCACGATGAAGTAAATCCGATGGCGGTGGCGGGTCAGGTTGGCCTCACGGACAGTGGCCGCTGAAGGAATAACGATGGTCTCTTTGGCCACACGTCGGACAGACACATCGTCATTGTTCTGGACAACTTCCTCCCGAACTATGCGATCACTTGCCATCGTTGGCAAATCTTCGCGCTCCACCGACTCAGCCGGGCGTTGAAAGACTTCAATCGACTGATCGGTGTCATCAGTGGTGGCTACTGGTTGTTTAACTACTTCTCCCTCACGTATGATTCGCTGATTGTTCGGCATCGTACCCTCCTGCTGTGTATACAACTCCGACAGGACCAGGTCTGGTAGCTTGTGTACAGGCGTGGAACAACCATAAGCCTGATACCTGACAGTCCCTGCCGATGCTGTGTGAATATCCTGTGATCAGCAATTGCAAAAAGCGTGCCAGATGCTACAATGCCCGTAACACACGCTTTCGTTGTGATGCCACCGGGGGATTGATGAGCGAGAATAATAGCAGCGTACCACCAATCATCGAAGCGCGGGGATTGACCCGCCGCTATGGGCACACACTGGCGGTACGCGGTGTGGATCTGGTGGTCTACCCCGGTGAAATTGTGGGTTTTCTGGGGCCAAACGGGGCGGGTAAAACCACGACGATCAAGATGCTGATTGGCCTGTTACGCCCATCGGCAGGCACGGTACACATTGGTGGCTTTGATCTACAGCGCCAGCCGCTCCAGGCCAAGGCGCTGCTTGGCTATGTGCCCGATCAGCCCTATCTGCCGGAAAAGTTGACGGTGCGCGAGTTTTTGCGGTTTATGGCTGGATTATATCAGCTTGACCCGGCGGTAGTGATGCAGCGTGGTGAAGAGCTGCTGCGCCTGTTTGAACTGACAGATCGCGCTGATGAGTTGCTCGGCAGCTACTCGCATGGTATGCGCCAGAAAGCAGCGCTGGCCGGGGCGTTGCTGCACAACCCGCGGGCGCTCTTCCTGGATGAGCCGACGGTGGGGCTTGACCCGCGCAGTGCCCGCCTGATCAAGGTCATTCTACACAACATTGCCCAGCAGGGGGCTGCGGTGTTGATGTCGACGCATATTCTGGAAATTGCCGAGCGGCTCTGTAATCGGGTATTTATTATCAACGAGGGCAGCATTATTGCCTCTGGTTCGCTGGAAGAACTGCGGGCAGGACGTTCGGACAGTCTGGAAGACATTTTCCTGGCGCTAACGGGTGGCCCGGAGGCCGCAGTTATTGCCGACGCTTTGCGTTGAGGGTTGCTGGGCTGGGCGTCTGTGCGTTGGGGCGTCTTGTGTGGTGCCGACGTTCCGTGCTGGCACCAATCCTGTACAGTCCAGGCTGGATTACGTTCAGGATCAAGCGCTGATACCAATTTGAATGAGACAGGACGTACGCGGTGGTATGGTCGAATAGCCTTTGCGCCGAAGTTTACCCTGAGCGAAGCCGAATGGGGCAGAGCGGTACTTTGTTTCTTTTTTCCTCCAAATTTGGAGGAAAAAAGAGTCTCTTCCACGCTGCCGCTGGCGCAAAAGCTTGTCCCGTTCGACTGCGCTCAGGGCAAGCTCTGAGCGAAGGTGAAGGGACGTTGTGTTGACGCGACCGCGCAAGTCCTATGAGACATTCCGCATACTTTGGTCAGTCTTATGCTTGTGCATATGACAACGAGACTTCCCATGGAACGAGATTGGGAGGGGCGAGAGCTTCCGCTGAAATTCCATGGGCAGGGGCCTGCGGCCCCGCCCCCCGCCGCGACGCAGTCTCGTTGAAGGACGAATGGCAAGAACATGCAGAAGATTCACGTCGAAGCGGTATGAGAATCTTTCTGAAAAACTCGTCTGGCTGGATGCGACCCTCCGTGTCACACCCGGTCAGGCCTACTTTTTTCGTATAGTACCGATGATATACAAAGCCATCCGCACCCTGGTGTTGGCGCAACTGCTGATAGTGCGCAATACCTTCTGGCGCGGGAAAATCGTACACAAGATCGGAGTGGGTGTGCTGGTGGCGCTAATTGTGGTTGCCGCCTGGGGTCTGTACACCTTTAGCCAGTTTGCGGTCGAACACATGCGCAGTCCATGGTTTGCGGAACTGCTGCAGGAGGCAGCGCTGGCCGATGCTACGCTGAACTTGCCAACGGATATGACACCTTTGTTGCAGGCGGTGCCGAGTGTAGCCCTGTTCGGGGCGTTGTTCTTGCTCATTTTCTCCAGCTTTAGCAGTGTACTCAGTGCGCTGTATCTGTCAGGTGACCTGGATATGCTGCTGGTGACACCGGTGCCCATGCGAGCCGTGTTTATTGTCAAGTTTTTCAGCGGACTGCTCCCACAGTATGGCTGGTTGCTAGCACTACTATGGCCGATCTTGCTGGGCTATGGTCAGGGCATGGAGTATGGCAGGTGGTATATCCTGGTGACGTTGCTTGTGTTGCTGTTACTGCCGCTGCTCCCGGCTGGTCTGGGCACACTGCTGGTAATGGCGGTAGTGCGCGTTATTCCCGCCCGGCGAGCGCGCGATGTCGTGAGTGTACTGGGTGGCTTGCTCGGCGTGGGATTCTATGTTATCTCCCAGTTTGTGGTCGAAGTAGCGCCGTATATTGCCAATGTACGTAACCTGCAGACGCTGCTGCAATTAGACCTACCGCTATTGCCGTCGGCCTGGGCCGGGCGAGCGCTGATTGCAGCCGGTGAGGGTGCTGGGCTAACCATGCTGGTCTATGGTGCCCTATTTACGCTGCTGTCGCTGATCACGTTTGTGGGCTGTGTGCTGCTGTCCGAGCGGTTGTACTATATCGGTTGGAGCAATATAGCTGTGCAAAACGGGCGGGTGCGAACAGTGTTGCAACCATCGCTTACGCGCACACGACAGTGGCACTGGCTCTGGGCCAACTCCTGGTTGCGGTGCATTCCACGCCCGGTGCGTGCTATCTTTTTTAAGGACTGGTGCGTGTTTCCGCGTGATCTACGCAATCTGCAACAGATGATCTTTCCACTGACGCTGGCGGGGATCTGGACGTTCCGGTTATTGCTGGGCAGCGAATCAGCGCCTCTTGTACCGTCTGACTCCGATGTGGTCATGCTGGCGGCAACGGTGGAGAATGTCGGCAGTATAGGCATTGCCTTTTTCCTGTGCCTGACGCTGGCAAACACGATTGCTGGTGCGGGAATTAGCCGCGAAGGGCGCACCTTCTGGTTGCTCAAGCTGGCCCCGATCAATGCCTGGCATATTCTGCTGGGTAAGCTGTGCCTGGCTTATCTGCCTTTTCCCACGGTAGGTACCTTCTTTCTAGTGCTGGTGGCGGTGTTGCGGCAAACGTCGTTTACGGCTTTCTGGCTGAGTTGGGCACTGTTGCTGCTGATCGGTCTGGGTAGCACCTGCATTACGCTGGGACTGGGGGCTGTGTTTCCCCGATTGGATTGGGAGAATCCGCAGCAGCAGATCACTTTCCTGGCCGGATGCTTATCGTTTTTGATCTATACCGCATACATTTTGCTGATGCTGCTGGCGGTGTTTGGCCTGCCCATGCTGATCGAGATGCTGCCCGGATTGCGGTTGACACCCGTTCTGCAGGTTGCCCTCATAGTATTGAGTTGGGGCAGTGCGTTGTTGCTGACCTGGCTGGCGATCTGGGGCGGATTGTCGGCTGGCAAGCGAGGGATTGAGCGGATTGAGGTTTAATACTATAGCAATCCCACATCAGGCAGCCCGACCCGTGAACGGGCGGGCTACTGGGGACGAAGCCCGCCTGCGCGGGCTGACGCGCAGACCACATCATCGGCCTTTGTGTCCTGTTTCTCTGGTTCTGCAGCTCAAAACGTTGTAAGATTATGGCCGCAAGCTTGTGATAGGGACGCGGAAGCGGGGTGCTTGCCCAGCCACGAAGAATGTGGGGTGAAAAAAGCGTTTCTTCCCCGTTGCCGCAGGCGAAAATGGTCGGTAGATGACCCACCCCGTATGTCCTCTTATACCAATTTGACTTCGACCTTCCGCATCTTTTGGTTCGTTTTCCCCTTCCCTCTGTCAGGACGTACACGGTGGGTCATCCGCCGCCGCGTTTCGTCCGCGGCAACGGGGACGGGACTCGCTTCTGGTTCCCCCTTTTCGCCGAAGGCGAAAAGGGGGAACCAAAAAAGAGAAAAAGTACCACTCTGCCGAAGGCGAACCCCATGGGGGGATGAACGACCGCAGAACGCGTGTGCATGACAAGAATATGCGGAAGGGTCACGTCGAAACGGTATTAATCACAGGAGTTACGCAGTCGCTTGACCATAACCGACAACATCTTTGCGCCTTTGCATTGGCCCGTTTAACGTTCTAACGTCGTTCTCACGTTCTCACGTTCTCACGTTTTAATGCTTCAATGCTATCACTGGGCAGAAGTTGCGCGTCAGAGAGCCGTTCGAGCGCAAAGAGGATAATGGCTATGTCGGCCGGGTTAATGCCCGCCAGGCGCGCCGCCTGGCCCAGCGTGGCCGGGCGGAAGCGTTGCAGTACCTGCCGCGCTTCGTTGCGCAGGCCTTTGAGCGCAGTGTAATCTATGTCGGGCGGGAGGCGGCGGCTCTCCATTTTGCGCATGCGCTCGACTTCGCGCTGCTGGCGGGCGATATAGCCACCGTATTTGGCAGACAACTCAATCTGTTCGATCACGTGTTCTGGCGCATCGGGCAGATCGAGGATGGGTTGAAGTTGCCGATAGCTCACGCCAGGCCGACTGAGAAGCGTGTCGATACTGGCGGTGTTCTTGAGCGGCACCAGACCTGCCTGCTCGAGCGCACTATTGGTGCTGGCTGTGGGATAAACTCGCCGCCCGGCCAGTAAGGACAGCAAGGCCGCGCTCTGTTCGCGCTTTTGCTCCACCAGCGCCGCCCGTGTCGCATCTACCAGACCGAGTGTATGCGCCAGGGGCGTCAGGCGCAGATCGGCATTATCGCAGCGCAGCAGCAGGCGATACTCGGCACGACTGGTGAACATACGGTATGGCTCGCGGATCTCCCTGGTTACCAGGTCATCGATCAGCACCCCGATATACGCTTCGTCGCGGCGCAACAGCACCGACGGTTGACCTTGCACATAGCGAGCGGCATTGATACCGGCCATTAAACCCTGGGCGGCCGCTTCTTCGTAGCCCGTCGTACCGTTGATCTGTCCCGCCAGATACAGCCCCGGCATACGGCGTGCCCCCAGGTCGGCCCCGATCTCGCCGGTTGCCACCGCATCGTACTCTATGGCATAGCCAATGCGCATCAGTTCCACGGTGCGGAGCGCCGGAATGCTGCGCAGCATGGCCCATTGCACATCTTCGGGCAGGGATGTATTGCAGCCCTGCACATAGACTTCATTCGTCGTCCAGCCCTCTGGTTCCAGAAAAAGACCGTGGCGTTCTTTGTCGGCAAAGCGCACGATCTTATCTTCAATGCTGGGGCAATAGCGGGGTCCCACGCCACTGATCACTCCGCTGAACAACGGTGAGCGATCCAGATTGGCGCGGATCAATTCGTGAAAGCGCGGCGTAGTGTGGATCAGATAGCACGGGAGTTGGGGTCGCCAGGCGTCAAGCATCGGATGCGGATAGACAGCAGCGGGTGGCATTGTGAACAGGTTGGGTGGATAAGCAGGTAGCGCGTGCCGGTTGTGCTGTGGTGCCTGGCCGTTGTTGTTCGCATGTGCTACATCCTGCGCAGTAGCATTGGCATGGTAATAATGCCCAAAATAGAGCGGTGTTGTGCTGCCAAACTGGAGTTCGGTCTGACTAAAATCGATTGTGCGGGCATTGATGCGCGGTGGCGTGCCAGTTTTGAGCCGCACCAGCGGAAAGCCGAGCGCCGCCAGATCCTCGCCCAGCGCAATCGCGGGCGCTTCACCGCTACGCCCCGCGCCCCAGATCGCTGCGCCAGTGATCGCCCGCCCGCGCAGAAAAGTACCCGTTGTCAGCACCAGTGCCCGTGCATAGTAGATCCAGCCAGTGTGGGTTAGCACGGCAAACAGTCCATTCGGCGCAGGTGGGATGTCACCATTGCTAGCATGCGGAGCATCAACCGGATGGCGAGGCGGCATAATCCGTTCCACCATCGCCTGGCGCAGGTCAAGGTTGGGCGTATTCTCCAACGTCTCCTTCATCAGCCGCGAGTAGAGTCGCTTATCGGCCTGCGCCCGTAGTGACTGTACCGCCGGGCCTTTGCTCTCGTTGAGCATACGGATCTGGATCAGGCTGGCATCAATGATGCGCCCCATCAAGCCGCCCAGCGCGTCAATTTCGCGCACAATGTGCCCCTTGGCCGGGCCGCCAATGCTGGGATTGCACGACATATGCGCAACCTTGTCCAGGTCAATAGTGAGCAGCAGCGTGCGGCAGCCCATCTGCGCGGCAGCGTGGGCGGCTTCGCATCCGGCATGGCCGGCACCAATCACAATAATGTCGTAGGTTGTGTCAAAATCAGTCATCACCCTGCCTCACGCCGAAATCGGGAACAGGAAGCTACACCACTTGGAGCGATCATCTGTAACCGGTAACCGGTAACCTGAAGACGCTGTGCGCCTCATCCTCTCCAGTGTACCATACCCACGTCGGACATGGTAGCCAGGCCGGGGGTAGCGCGCATCACCGTTGGAGCCGCATTCACCACCAGCGCGGCAGTCGAGATATCGCCGGGAATACCACCCTCAATGGTGACATGCAGCGGGGGATTACCATCAATCACAATCTCGTCGCGGGGATTGGTGGCACCGAGATAGATCTGTAGTTCCAGCCGTAGCACCTCTTTGCTATAGATGCGCCCACTGACAATCTGGCGTATCCCGGCCACTTGCCCGGCGGCTACTTGCATATAGACCGTTTCGATAGATTTTTGAGCAATGACTGGCTCAACCCGATAGTCCACATGCTCTAATTGCCACCCGAAGGCCCCGGCCAGCATATACAGCGATTCGTGCAGTCCAACATGGCGCACAACCCCAGCCTTCACTCTGGCCGCAAACGCCTCTGGCGTCAGGCCAGCTCCAATCTTATGTTGCAGTTGCTCACGCCGCCGCGCTGCATCGACAACCCGCGTCACATGGACTGTTCGCACTGTGGCACATGGGGCACTAAGCATCAGCGGCAAGGCATCCATCGCATAGCCCGGGTTGATGCCCGTACCGAGAATGGTCACGCCATAGGATCGTGCCAGACGGTCAAGATGCACTGCCACCTGGGGTTGGGTGGCCCAGGGATAGGCCAGTTCCTCGCAAGTAGAAACCACGCGTATGCCAGCGCTGATCAGGACTTCAAGTTCAGGCAGGATCTGCGATAGACTGGATCCAGTGGCATGCAGAGCGATATCTGGCTGACAGGACAGGGCAGCGGCGACATCATTTGTGACGATAATGTCGGCTGGTGGCCCGCCCAACAAATCGCCCAGGTCGCGCCCGGTTTTTACCGGGTCAACATCCAGAGCAGCCGCAATCTGGAGATCAGCGCGTTGGGCAGCCAGACGCGCAATTCCCAGGCCTATTGATCCGAGACCGTAACACAAAACGCGAATGGTCATAGCGTGGCTCCTTGGTGACGTAGACTGAGCCATGTTATAATACCGCTCCGTCCAGGCAGTGTCAAAAAGGAGTTTGGTTTGGCTACCATTTTAGTAATAGATGATGATGTGATGTTGCTGGCAAGCGTGGGCGTCCAGCTCGAAGATGCAGGGTACACCGTCTTTAAGGCCAGTGAGATTGCCCATGCGGAATTGCTCTTCACGGAAGAGTGTCCCGATCTCGTGTTACTTGAGGTGCGAATTGGCCGGGATGCCGGGTGGGATTTGCTGGAGCGCTTTGCCAGTCAAACCACAGTCATCGTTTTGAGTGCCAGTGGCCGTGAAGAGGATGTGATACGCGGCCTGAATGCCGGTGCCATGGACTATATTGCCAAGCCCTATCGTTCGGGTGAATTGCTGACGCGCATCCAGCTACGCCTTAAAACAGCCAACCAGCGTGCGTTAGCAGTAGCTTCTGCGCCGCTACCAGCGGAACATGGTGTGCCCACACCACCGCATGGAACACACGATGCAATTACCGATGGGGTGCCAGTCGTTGAGTCCAGTGCTGAGTTACAGGTTGCGCGTGAATATGAACAGGCTCAGACCGCTGATAGTACTGAGCAACCGGCTTCTGAACCAGATAGTGTAATGGCACCTGCCCATATGTCGATACAGGCGACCGATGCTGGTGAGCAACCTGATCTTGACCCGAATACCCTATCTTTGCCTGCGACCGTTGCCAGTACGCCTGACCCACATTATGCCACGCAGTTTGCTGCCTATAAGGAACAGCGCCCATCTTCCAAACGCGATCCGGTTTTTATGACTGAAAGCGAAGAGTTGGCATTGTTACGGAGCAGTGAACAGGTGGCATCGACCGCACCTGATATGCTCCCACCCGAACTGCCGCTGGGTCAGCGGTTGCATAAGGAGCGTCTGCGCCGCCGAATTACGCTGGTGCAGGCCGAGAGTGAATTGCATATTCGCATGTGGTACCTGCAGGCCATGGAAGAAGAGAAATTCGCGCTCCTGCCGCGTGGCCCACTGGCGTCCCAGATGCTGCGCTCGTATGCGACCTACCTGGGGTTGGATGAAGAGACAACCATGGAAGAGTATCAGCGGTTGCACTATACGGCCCCGGTCGAGCCGCCAGCGTCACTGGGTAGCTTACACAAAATAAATACACGCGCTGTACGCTGGGGGGTGTGGGTAGCGGCCGTGATGCTGGCGCTGGTGGTAAGCGGTACCGGTATTTTTTTCTTGGATCCGGGCGGGGTCAATGCGCTGAGTAACAATCTGCGTGGTTTGATCGTTGCGCCAACCGCAACGCGGACACCAACACTGACAGCCACGCCAACCAGTACGCCAACGGCGATGCCCACGGAGACACCTACGCCTGAGCCGCCACCACCACCACCGCCACCGCCGCCGCCACCAGCACCAGCACCACCGGAAGGCGAAATGCCGCCAGAGGGCGAAGTGCTGCCGGAGGGCGAAGTGTTACCGGAGGGCGAAGTGTCATTGGGAGGGTAGATCTTCGAACAAGGACATATCTGACAGGATACGAGGTACGTGGTGGGATCGCCCAGCCTGTACACGGACGGCCAGTTGCACAGATGAGGACGACATAGTCCTCGGTGATGGGGGTGCTTTTTGTTTCTTTTTCTTTGCCCTATTACCATCCTATCCTTTGATATAAGATAATCTATAGCAATCCTATTCGAATTGTACACAGAAATCCAGACTCAAGCAGGGACGGAGCGAGACCCCGGCTCAAGCCGGGAATCCGGTACTCCACAACTGATTTAGGCTTGCTATAGATGATCGTGTCATTCCTGTCCATAAAGATCAAGCCAGACAGGTCAAAAAATGGTTGTTTTCAGCTATGTGGCCGTAGGCGTGCTATAATGGAAACCAGTAATGCATCGCGCTGCGATGCTGACTCAACCCACCACCACGTATGTCCTGGAAGATAAGAATTCATGTGCATCTCCTTATGATGTGCAACGTGAGATACGTCTGTGTCAGCCCGAAATCAACCGATATCGAACCATAACGTGCGGCGCTTTGCGCCGTTGCGCTTTCTGTGGCGTCTGTTGTTGACCTTTGTGAAGCTTACCTTGCTGGCTGTGCTGCTGCTGATCGCCAGTAGTCTCTGGCTGTACCATACCTATAGTCAGAATCTGCCCGATCCCGAACAGATCGGGCGGCATCGCTCGTTTGAGACCACGCGCATCTATGCCCGCGATGGGCAGACATTGCTCTACGAATTGATCGATCCACAGGCCGGGCATCGCACAGTCGTCGCTTTCGACCGTATTCCGCAGATACTGAAGGATGCAACGATTGCGGTCGAAGATGCGGGTTTTTATGAGAATCCTGGTGTCGATCTGCGCGGCATTGTACGGGCACTCTGGCTGAACTACCACAACCAGGAGATTGTCAGCGGGGGCAGCACAATTACGCAGCAACTGGTGCGTACTATCTTGCTGCCGCCTGAAGAGCGCCTCGATCTGAGCTATGAACGCAAGCTACGCGAGGCCATTCTAGCCTATCAGGTTAGCCAGGTGTACAGCAAAGACCAGATTCTGGCGATCTATCTCAACGAAGTCTATTATGGTGCCCAGGCCTATGGCGTGGAGGCGGCGGCACAGCAATATTTTGGCAAGCATGTCTGGGATTTGACCAGTGGCGAGGCGACGCTGCTGGCAGGGTTGCCGCAGGCCCCCTCGTACTATGATCTGTTTACAAATATGGATGCAGCTCGCCAACGCCAACGGATCACCCTCGACCTGATGGTCAAAGCGGCGTATCTCACACCACAACAGGCAGACGAGATTTATGCCGAGCCAATTACGCTGATTCCCCCGATAGCCAATATTGTCGCACCGCATTTTGTCTTCTATGTGCGCGATTTGCTTGAACGACGCTATGGCCCACAGTTACTCTACCGTGGTGGCCTGCGGGTAACAACCACGATTGATCTGCACTGGCAGGCCGAAGCGCAACGCATCGCCCGCCAACATATTCTCGAAGGTGCCCATGGCCGGCCACCACTACGCGAACGTAATGCGCATAATGCAGCAGTTGTGATTCTTGGATCTGATGGGCAGGTGTTGGCAATGGTGGGGAGTATTGATTATTATGATCCGACGATCGATGGGCAGGTGAACGTCGCGCTCGCACCGCGCCAGCCTGGTTCGGCGCTGAAACCGATCGTCTATGCGGCTGCGCTACAACGTGGATGGACGCCGGCGACGGTTATCTGGGACGAGCCGGTACGCTATGAACTGGCGGATGGCGTGGTCTATGAACCACGCAACTATGATCAGAGCTGGCATGGCCCGCAACGCTTGCGGATGGCGCTGGCGAACTCGTTGAATATTCCGGCGGTGAAGGCCCTGGAGTTTGTAGGGGTTGAGAACTTTGTTGATCTGGCAACCCGTATGGGCATTACGACCTTTGATGATCCGTCACGCCATGGACTGGCGATGGCGCTGGGGAGTAACGAAGTGCGTCTGCTGGATTTGAGTGCGGCCTATACCACGTTGCGCAACGAGGGCCGCTACCGCTCACCGGCGGCGATCTTAAAAGTTACCAACAATCGTGGTGAGGTGATCGAGCGCTGGGTGTTGAGCCAGGGTCGTCAGACGCTGGGCCAACAGGGTGAGCAGATTGCCTATCTCATTACCGATATTTTGAGCGATGTGGCGGCGCGCTGGTATATGTTTGGTCGCGGCAATGTGATGGAGCTACCTGATGGACGCCCGGTAGCAGTTAAGACCGGTACGAGCAACGACTGGCGCGACTCCTGGGCAGTGGGGTATACCACCGATGTTACGATTGGGGTATGGGTGGGGAACAACGACAGCACGCCCATGCAAGAGATTGCCGGGGCGAATGGGGCAGGGATGATCTGGAATGACCTGATGGTGGCCTATCATCATGATCGCATCCCCCAACCGTTTCCGCGCCCGGCTGGGATTATCGAACAGATGGTGTGCGGCGATACAGGCGGTCTGGCGAGCGAAGCCTGTCCTCGTCCGCTGGCAGAACGGTTCATCGCTGGTACCGAGCCACGGCAGATCGATGTGGTGTATGAGTCTTTTCGGGTTGGCAGTGATGGCTCGTGCCTGGCGACAGCGGCTACACCATTGGGCGAGGTGCGCGAGGTGACATACGCCATATATCCGCCCCGGTTCCGTGATTGGGCCGACCGGAGCGGTGTAGCACAACCGCCAACGCAGCCTTGCCCGCCACCGCAACCTGTTGCTGACCACGGGATTGCCCAATTGTCAGCAGTGAGTGAGACGGGGACGATAGTAGGCGATCAGGTGTTTATCAGTGGCACGGCACGTTATGGCTACACCCTTGCTGTTGGTGCTGGTACGGCCCCGCAGGAGTGGCTCACCATCAGCCAGGGCATGGGCGCTGATGAGGCGCGCCTGCTGGGGGTATGGTATCTGGATGGCGTGGCCCCCGGCGACTACACGCTACGTCTGCTGGTGACAACCCCTGACGGGTATCCCATCGTCGATACCCAGGCACTACGGATCGAAGGGGTGTCGGGATAGGGTGGCCGTCTGTGTATCGTTTGTACCTGTTCACCCTCAAAGGCACGCGGCCCGCGCTCCCAGGCGGGCCGCGTGCCCGCACGTGCGTGATGGCGAGTCCCGCCCGCACTCCCAGGCGCACCGTGCGCTGACGACCGCGCTTACCCCAGATGGGAACAGGTACTATCGTGTCTGCATTTGACGTAATCACCAGAACTGGTTTAGAATACGACAGGTTGTATGACAATCTTCAATGACAGGACGTATACCGCTTCGACGTGAACCTTCCACATGTTGTTGCCATGCGCTCTCCAACGAGCGAGCCTGCGTTGCGGCGGTGGGGCGGGGGCCGCAGGGCACCGCCCATGTTCCTGTCTGGTGTGACGCGGCGAAGCCGCGCCGCACCAGACAGAGGATTTCGGTGGAGGGGCGTTGCACGCAACGCCTGTCTGCAACGCGAGCCGAATCTATCATCATCAGTGAATATATGCGAACAAGCGTCTGGTTTGTGCGTCACGGGCAAACGGTTGCCAACCAGCAGCGGCGCTATCAAAGCCGCAGCGATACACCGCTAACCGCCTACGGTCAATGGCAAATCCACGCGCTGGCCCGACGCTTGCAGCGTATTCCCTTTGATGTCGCCCTGGTCAGCCCGACCGAACGCACACGCCTCACGGCCAGTGCGGTACTCGCTGATCGTCCGTCCATTACACAGAGTATAGCACCGGCATGGATCGAGACCAGCCATGGCGATTGGGAGGGTTTGACCTATCACGAGGTGCTGGCACGTTTTCCACACACGGCGCAGCAACGCTTTAGCGATACGCTGCACGGCAAAGCCACCCACGGCGAAAGCCTGTCTGACGTTGCCACTCGCGTAGCTGGTGCCTGGAGCGACTTGCTCCACCACTATCGTGGTGGGCGGGTGCTGGTTGTCACCCATGCGACGCCTATTCAACTGGCGCTCTGTACCGTTTCTGGTTTGCCGATTACTCGGCACTGGCAGTGGCGGGTTGACCTGGGGAGCATAACCGCGCTTGATGTGTATGGGGCTGACACGATCGTGCGTATGGTGAACGAGGTTCCGCGCATCGCTATTCCAAGAGAAACGTGAGTCGAAGACACGAAGAGACGAAGACACGAAGAGGCGAAGACACGAAGAGGCGAAGACACGAAGAGGCGAAGACACGAAGACACGAAGAGGCGAAGCGGGCCACTGTCGCTCGACGCGGGAGATGGCAGATGCGAGATGGCAGATGGGCATAAGCTCCGTCTGAACGTTCGAGCGCTCAAGCGCTTGAACACTTGAACGCTTGAACGCTTGAACATGACAGGAGGAAAGAGAAGTGGAACACGCAGATCAGGAAACGCAATCGACGCAACTGGCGACCCAATATGCCCAACTGGTCGCCCTTTGTGCTGCTATTCCCAAAGCCGATGAATCGGCGCTACGCGCCGCACAGGAACGGCTGGATAATCTGACCAAGCCGCGTCAGAGCCTGGGCCAGATTGAAACGTTGCTGCTGCGCCTCGCAGCCAGCACCGGGCAGGTATGTCCTCGTCTGGATCGGCGTGCTGTTCTGCTGGTGGCCGCCGATCACGGTGTGGCCGCTGAAGGGGTGAGTGCCTACCCCCAGGCAGTCACGGCCCAGATGGTACTGAACTTCCTGGCAGGGGGGGCGGCGATTAATGCCCTGGCGGCCGCCGCTGATGCACGTATTATTCACGTCGATGCTGGCGTCGCCAGTGATGTGCCCGATCATCCCGCACTGCACCGGCTGAATATCCGGCGAGGGACAGGGAATATCGCCCGTGAGCCAGCAATGGAGCGGCACGAGGCGCTGGCGGCGCTGCTGGCGGGCGCAACGATTGTGGAAGAGGAGTGGCGTCATGGCCTGGATCTGCTGGCGCTCGGTGAGATGGGCATTGCGAACACGACGGCGGCAGCCGCGCTGACCAGCGCTTTTACCGGTGCTCCACCGGCCAGCACCGTTGGGCGGGGTACCGGTATTAGCGATGCAACATTGGAACACAAGCGCCAGGTGATTGCTACCGCGCTGCAACGTAGCACTGATCTGCTGGCTGCGACGCCCAATTTCAACACGGACTCGGCGGCTACCTGGCTGACAGCTACGCAATCACAGGCGTTGAACCGGTTGTGCCAGCTCGGTGGACTAGAAATCGCAGTGCTGGTCGGGGTGATCCTGTCGGCAGCAGCGCGGCGTATCCCTGTACTGCTCGATGGCTATATCACGACCAGTGCGGCACTGGTAGCGGCCGATCTGTCCCCTGATGTACGACAGCATCTCTTTGCGGCGCACCGCTCGCACGAACCAGGCCATGCGCTGGCACTGGCGCATCTGGGACTGACCGCCGAGGCGCACGCCGGGCCACTGTTGCAACTCGATTTGCGTCTGGGCGAAGGCAGCGGGGCCGCGCTGGCAATGCCTTTGCTGGTCAGTGCCACACGCCTGATGCGTGAGATGGCAACCTTCGATGAGGCCGGGGTATCGAAGAAGAAGTGAGGTGCTTCGAAGCGCAACGTGCAAAGCAACTGGTGGAATGATCACGCTGTTGTCTAGCAATCCTACGCTGCCAGCGTTGCGAGTACCACCACCTCACTGATTTCACACAGGGCACCGTAGGTGTCACCCGTTAGCCCACCTAGCGAGCGGTTCCACCAGTTTGCCAGCAACAGCACGCTGCCCCACACCAGCAACCCGGCTACAATGCCGCTCAGGGGTGCAACACTGATCGTAATCAGCAGCGCTGCCGCTGTAGCCGCGCAGAATGATCGCCGCCCGCCGGTCTGGGACTGAAAGGCATGTCCCATACCATCGCTGCGGGCCGAAGGAAACCAATGCAGGCCATAGACCTGCGCCCAGCGGCCCCAGATCGGTGCCAGCATCACTGCCCGCCACCAGTCATCGCCGCTGGCCTGTAACCAGACAAACTTGAGCAGCAGCACCGCCACCACTGCCAGCACACCCATCGCGCCTACATGACTATCGCGCATAATCGCGAGCTTGCGCTCACGCGATCGCCAACTCATCACCGCATCAAAGGTATCGCTCAAGCCATCAAGGTGCAGCCCGGCAGTGATGATCCCCCAGACGATCACAATGCCAGCCGCACGCACACCCGCATCCCAGACGGTGCCAGCCAGCCAGCCCACCGGTACGAGCAGGAGACCGATAATAAGCCCGACTACCGGGAACCAGGCGATGACGCGGGTTATGTCCTGCGTGGTGCTGGTTGCTGGTGACGTGGGCCATGGCAACAGCGTCAGAAAGCGTAAGGCGGTTGCTAAGGGCTGCGCATGTGTTCCGAATTGCCGTACAAACCGATTATTCATCATCTATGCTCACGTCACCGGTGACCGATGTTCAGGCTGATCGATCAGAGGGATGGGTTCAACCCCGCCCTTACCCAAAATCCCCTCTTTATTGTGCGCCTCGTTCACTCTGCGCTTTCCGTGCATCTATCTCGTGCAAAACCTGTTGCCAGGCTGCGCTGATCTGGGCCTGGGTTTCTTCAGTTGTGCCACTGTTGTCAATCACCACATCGGCGTGGGCGATGCGCTCGGCCTGTGGTGGTTGAGCAGCAACACGTTGTTGCGCTTCCTCGGCGCTCATTCCCCGCGTCTGGATCAGGCGTTCGATCTGTTGCTCGGTAGTACAGGTGACTACCCAGATCGCATCACAGTAGGTTTGCCAGTTGGACTCCAATAGCTTGATCGCATCAATGACAGCGATAGGGCAGTCTAATGGTTTCTCGCGGGTACCGTGCCCGCTCTCCTGGGCAATGCTGGCGATCCAGGCCTTGATTTCAGTACGCACAGCCGGATGCACGATATTTTCGAGTCGTTGCAAGGCATTCGGGTTGCTAAAGACGAGGCTGCCCAGCTTACGCCGGTCAATTGGCCCACCTGGCCGGGTCAAAATATTGGCCCCAAAGGCGGCCACAATCTGACGATAAACGGCAGTACCGGGCTGCTGCACCCGGTGGGTCACCCGATCAGCATCGATGGTACGTGCGCCGAGGCTCGACAACATCGCCAGTACCGTACTCTTCCCACACGCAATCCCGCCAGTCAGTCCAATCAGATAGAGGTTAGGATTTTTCAAGATGTTCCTCGTTTCCAGGAAGCCTGGCAGCCAGCGATACCAGGTCATTCCAACTCAATATACTCTTGCTTGACCAGCACCTGCTCGTCTAATCCACAGCGGGTCAACAATGTCCCGATCATATGCGCCCGTTCGTCTGCGTCCTTGCGGCTCCAGGTACGGCTTTTGATCTCCAGATAGGGGCCGGGCTGGTGGCGATTAACCAGGGTGTCCAGGTTGAGAGCAAAATCTTCACCCTGATAGGTAATGCGCCAGCGCAGGCGCCGCTTCTCGATTTCCACGACACGATCGGGCTGAAAATACTCACGGTAGAAGCGCAGGGTATGATCGGCGGGCGCGGTATAGCGTGCCCGCGAGAGCAAAATAGCCGAGGGATACTCACCCCGCTGGGCCTCGGTCATCAGCGTGATTGTATATTTGGGATCGATGCGGGCACCCGGATCAAGCCGGTGATCCTCGCGAATACGAATGCGTCCGCGCTCACGATTATCAAACAGGAAGTAGGTATCATACTGGGTGCGCTCGCTCGCTTTGGTGACGGTAACATCAGGCAGATCCAGCAGCGCGTTGATATACGCCTGACCCTGATCACCGACATACGCTTTTACCTGCACCTCGAAGATCTCGGCCTGTTGCACGCCGCCAATCGCCAGAATTTTGTCGAGCAAGTTGGCTTCGCGGCTGGCGAGAAAGGTGTTAATCGTTTCGGCAATTGCCTGCGCACGGGCCACAATCTGCTCCGTATCCAATGTCAACAACTGGCGGTTGTGCAGCAGCCAGCGGCCATCGACCAGTACATCACGCACGTCGGCGGCACGGGCGCTGTAGACCAGATGCGAGTAAATGGCGTCGGGGCTGTAGGTATAGCGTGGCGCACTATGCAGCCGATCCAGTTCGACTACGGTTATATCTGCCCGTTTGCCGGGAACCAATGAGCCAATGATATGATCCAGGTGAATAGCCCGGGCACCGCGACTGGTCGCCAGTGCCAGAGCTTCGCGGGCGGGCACGGCCGTCGGGTCGCCGCTGACACCTTTGGGCAACAGGGCGGCCAGATGGATTTCGGTAAACATATCTTGATCGTCGTTGCTGGCGGGGCCATCAGTACCCAGACCAGTGCGCACGCCAGCTTCGATCAGGCGGCGATAGGGCGCAATCCCGCTGGCAAGCTTGAGGTTGCTGCTAGGGCAGGGTACTGCTCCAACGCCCGACTCGCGTAGTAACACGATATCATCTTCGGTGGCATGCACACAATGGGCAGCAATACAACGCACGTCAAAGATACCGACCTGCCGTGCATAGCCGATCGGCGTGGTTTCATGCTGGGCGCGGCTTGCCTCTACTTCACGGGTCGTCTCAGACAAATGGGTGATCAATGGTACATCATAGCGCCGACACAGGGCAGCCGCTTCGCGATAAATAGCGTCGGTGCAGGTATAGGGTGCATGCGGCGCGATGGTGGGAATAATCCGCTCGTGAGTATGCCATTCCGCGATAAACTGCCGCGCCCGTTCCAGACCATCGTCATACGAAGGTGCATCAGGCGTAGGGAGACGCATCACCGTCTGCCCACAGATGGCGCGCATGCCGGCTTCGTCGGCAGCGCGGGCAACCTGTTCTTCAAAGTAGTACATATCGACAAAGGTGGTTGTGCCACCGCGCAGCATTTCGGCACACGAGAGCAGCGTGCCGACGTAGCTAAATTCGGGATTGACAAACTGGCTCTCAACCGGAAACATATAGCCAAACAGCCACACATCAAGCTGCTGGTCGGCGACCAGTCCCCGCAACAGACTCATCGGAACGTGGGCATGACCATTGATCAGGCCCGGTATAATAGCACAACCGTGGCAGTCATGCACATCCGCAGCTTGAAATTGTGAACGCAACGTAGCCGTCGGGCCGACAGCGACAATATCGCGCCCACGGATCGCTACCCCGCCATCTGGGAAAATACGGCCTTCCCCGTCCATCGTGACAACGATACCGCCAAGCAGCAGTCGATCGACGTGTTCGGTCATAGCCTTTGCTCCTCCTGAGGATCTACTTTCAGGATCATCAATCTGATACAACCGGGTTAGTTGGGTGTTCGCGTATATCTGGTGCAACCGTCTATATGCAAACATCCATTGTGTATGTCCTGTACTATAACACGACTTACGCAATCGAAGAGGTTTCATGGCGGTGGTTCAGGTTGGTTTCCTACCTCGCTGGCGGCCCGGGGCCTGAAGGCCTCGGCTTTCGGTGCGAAGCCCGCGCAGACGCCGGGGGCCTGAAGGCCCCGGCGTCCGGTGCCAAGCCCGCCTACGCGGGCTTTTGATTACCCGTGCGTTCACGCGCCGGGCATCGCTCAGATTGTCACAAAGAGGAGTTACAAAGTACCGCATCGAGTGCCGCAGCCATGCCGCCGCTTGCGGCACCGGTCTTCCGGCTGAAGCCGGGAGTCCCAACGTTCGCGTATGCGGAGTAAATGCTCAACCATCACACCGCGTACCTCGTGTCATATAACAGGAGGTACGCAGTGGCGGGTGTCGTTTTGGAACGACGGGTGGTTATAGAGGGCACCGACGCTTCCGCGTCGGCACCCGCAAGACGCGGAAGCGTCGCCCCTGGCAACGAGGATAGGTGGATAAGCGATTAGCTGTCCAGCGCTTCCAGCAGCAAGTCGCCCTCTTCAGGCGTGATGCGCCCCTCGGCCACCAGACGCAGAATGGCCTCCCGATCCTGCTCCGGGTTGAGCGTCGGTTTATCGGTTGTCGGCGGTGGAGTCGGCTCCTGGTCAGATGGCAGTGTATCTACTACTGGTGGTGTCGACTCGGATGATGCGGACGATTGGGACGGAGACAAGTGTATAGTCGGCCCGGTAGCTGGCGCATGCGGCGCAGCATCTGGTGCCGGTGGATGCGGCGGGTGTGGTGGATGTGCTGGCTTACCCGATGGATGCGGTGGTGGCGGTGGTGTTACACGCAATTTGCTGATAGCGCGTTCAACCGCCTCCAGCGCGTCAGACAGGCCTTCAGTCGCCGCGCGTTGCGCCTGCTCCTTAATGCGTTCCAGCCGTTCTGGATCGAACAGCCATTCCCGCTCGTTGAGTCGCACCCGCACGCGCGGATCATGCCCCCGCCAACGTTCGTGCGCTCGTTTATGGCGGCGGGCGCGTTCCTCGGCTTTCCGCTTAAACCGACGTGCGTGTTTTTCAGCTTTGCGTGCGCCTCGTGCCGTCCAATCACGCCAGGGCGCATCCGGCGTTGCTGTTCCCGGTTGCTGACCGGCAAAGAGGGTGGCAAACTCACGGCCCAGTTCTTGACCCAGCTTGCCCATCTCGCGGCCCAGTTCCTGCCCAAATTTGCCCATCTCACGCCCAAAGTCGTCCAGTTCGCGTTCAAACTCGCCCCAGCGTCCACTGACGCGGCTGTGATGTGGATGACTCGCCGCCTGCAGATCCAGGTCGCCTCCGACTGTCAATTCGAGACGCGCCTGCCCCTGGCCATACACGAGCTTAATGCGGTTGCCTGCATCACGCGCCGCCACGCCGGGGCCACTGATCTCGCCATTGACGGTGGCCTGAAGGGTCAAATCAGCACCGTTGGGTAGGATAATCTCGGCATCGCCACGAACATCGAGACGTGATTGACTATCAACTGGAAATGCGGCTTGCAGTTCCAGGTCACCCGCAATCCGTCCAGCAGTTACCGGCCCCTGTACTGCCGTAAATTCGGCATCGGCACCCACATCGCCCACCTGAAGTGCCCCGCCAATGTCGTGGCAGCTTGCGCCACCACCGATACGTACCACCTGTACCTCCTCCTGAACTGTGCGCAAATCGCAATCGCCCGCGACTGTGCTGACATGGATGCGTCGTGCGCCATCGATCTCCAGATCGCCGCCTACGCTACTTAACGTGATTTCGGCTGAGTGGCAACTGATCAGTTCGCAATCACCGTTGACCGTGCCCACCCGTAAGCCACTCGCCAGACGTTCCGCGTCCAGGTCACCACCGACTGTACCTACCACGATCGTTCCACCATGTTCTATGACGAGATCGCCACTAACCGCCTCAATTTCGGCGCGTTCAACATGGGTAAGCGTTGCATCACCCTGAATACCCTGTCGAGCGAGCAACGCCGGCGTATGGGCCACCTCCAGGTCTTCCGCCAGATTGTTCAGTTCAACCGCCTCGGTGATCTGCGACAGTTCAACCTCATCACCAATCTCGGTCAGTTCCACACGACGTACATTCTTGATCGCAACTGCGCCGCTGGCCTGGGTAATACTGATCGTGCTATCTATGGGTACTCGTAGCCGCAAATCGTCCTGACAACCCGTGATGGTCAGTGTACCGGACTCTTCATATACTTCCTGGGGGGCGGTATCGCTGTCGAGGACAATGGTTGGTTCGGCCCAACCACGTATGCGTATATCGCCGGTAACCCGCGTGATCAACACCTGTGATATTGAATCAGCGGGAAAAGTCTGTTGGGTCATATGTCACCTCATACTGTGTCATCAGTAACAGCACGGGTCAGCGTCTGCCGCTGGCGCGCATACAAGCCAGAGTGAACGCGAGCCACCCATCTGCTGTACTGAAGACGGATTATGCTATTCGACAAACACCTCAATGCGCTCGCCTTCTTCCATGTCGTGCAAATCGAGGAGCCTTCCAATTTTACCGGTTTCAATAGTGGCGAACAGATCGTCAAGCATGTGTTCGTTCAACTGGGGTGCCAGCCGTGCCCCCAGACGCAAGCCGATGTTGATCAATCCGATCGGAATCGTGACATTGATCTTCTGGCGATTGCTGGTCAGGTCAGTAACCCGCACGCGCACCATACGATCACGGAGCCGCTCGCGATCAATGCCCAGTGTATCGAGTAACTGCGCCGCTTCAGCCGCCGTAATCTGGCCGGACTCAACCAGGTGCAAGATCCGATTGCGTTCTTCAGTCGATGCGGCCATCGCCCTGCCCTTTCAGCAACCGCATGGCTTCCTCAACACTAATTTCGCTGGCGGCGAGTCGATCCAGGATCTCACGACGGCTGGCACGGTTCTCGCTTTCTGCTTCCGGGGTGCCACCCAGGGTCGCCACAATGGTGTCCAGACGGCTGCGAGCCGTGTTATAGGCTATTTTCAGTTCGCTGGCAACAGCATTGATATTGCCACGGTTTTTCACCAGCAGTTCCACAAACTCCAGTTGCTCTGGTGAGAGATGTCCAATCCAACCCAGGCTAAACTGGCCCTCGATCACGATCCCACTTGTGGGACATTCCAGACGGGTGACAATCAACTCGTTGCCACTGATCGGGTCACGTGTAATAATCTGATGCATCAGGTAACTCCTTACCGCAACCACATAATGCTGCAAACACGGTGACGGGCGCGTTAAACGCTGCCCTACCCGCTATTGCTGTGCCTTTGTTAGTACCAAAATAATGAACAACATGGCATTTTTTACCAACCACACGAATAATTGTAGCACATCTAGCTATAATTGTCAATATATTTGGCAAAAAACATCAATCCTTTGGCGTTTTTTACTACAGAAGGACAGCGGCACTCTTTAAGGTACCTGGTGGCTTTGACACCGCACCCCGGAAGGAGACGCACGGACGAAGCGAAAAGCGATCTGCGTGTTTGAGCGGTCTGAGCGAGCGATGCATTTGAACGCTTGCTTGAACGATTTGAAGCGCTTCTTCGCTGGATAGGAAACAGGGTACAGGATACAAATGACCGATCCAACCACCCTTCACCTGTCACCTGTCACCTGAAGACACCTCACGCTTCACGCCTTAGACCTCACGCCACCCGAACCCGTGAACGGCCCGCTCGCGCTCCAGCGGGACGTGCCTTGCGCTTCCTACCTTGTTACTCCTCTGTAACCTGTGTAGGTATACTGAACATCAGGTGAGATGTTCGTTTTGGAAGAGTGTAACTCTTGTTCGGTTTCGTTACCAGATCAGCCTTCCTACATCATGGTGAAACTCGCTGTACCTTCCCCTGGCTCCGATGAAGACCGCTTTCCTCCAGCGATCTTCATCGGAGTTTTATTTGTGTCCAACATCTCTTTACAAGCAATGGTGCGGGGTGTATAATGTTGTTCGTGGCAAAGCGGCGCCACAGGCAGAGTCTTGTGAATAACGCACATGGCGATGCGGTGTGAGGCCTATGTGGAGCTACGAAGCCCCGCTTAACACCTACAAAAGATCTATAAAATGTAGATCTTCTTTCCTCTCTTCTGTTTATTGTAGCAATAGTACCTGTCCAGGAACGAAAGCGGTGGAACATCCGTGAGACGCTGGTAAGCCAGCGGGGAGCAACCTTGCTGACTGATCGGTGATGCCTACAGTTTCGTTATCGTTCGTTATACTGAGAGTATGAGCTGGAGGACGCAGTTGCTCATGTGAGCGGTGCGTGGCCCATATCGACAGGATGAAGAATAGGGAGGTGCGCATATGAAACAGAACACTACGCTATGCAACACATGGTTTGGTACGGTGCATGGATATCCGATCAAGGTTGAGGAACATCAGTACGATCTTTCGTATATTGTCGAATTTTATGATGTGAGTGATGAACGGTGCGAACGGTGTATTACGCACGATCCGATAACGGGTGAAGAATTACTGCTGGCTCATATTCAACGCCAGCAAGGATAGGTTGCCACTGAACGGTACTACGCCAATACGACGTATGAGTATGCATGTACCATAGAAGGCATGGAGAACGCCAGGACGCGAATTATGTAGCTCCTGGGCTGCCGTTATGGTTTCTGCAGTTATAAAGGTTTGGAGTATGCATAGAGCCGGTAACCAGCGTCTCACGAATGTGCCATCGGCTATGAATAGATGCGTTTATCTGCGCACGAAAAACCGGAGGCAGGTTGCCTCCGGTTTTGTATGGACACCTGGCTTGATCCAGCAATAACAAGCGCTCAAGCGCGTCTCTTTCTTTTTAACAGGCGCGATAGCCGTGCCGTGCTGAACGTGATTACTGATTGCATACGGCCCCATGGTGCATCTTTGCTTTCAGCATAGCTGCTTAGCATGACTGCTGATTACGTGCGGCATCGCGGCGCATTCGGGCTTCAATAATTGCCAGTACTTCGTCGGGATTGGTGGAAGTCAGGGCAGCGGCCTGCGCTAGCGAAAGGCTCGACGGATCAATATGGAAAGAGTGCAGAACTTTACTTGCAATCGGGGCGCGGGCGGCGGTCTGGTTTACGGTCTTGTGTTCGTGCTGTATACCACTCATCGTTATCCTCCTGATGATAAATTCAATACTTTGCTCAAATTAGAAATGCTCTCTGTGTTGCAACGTTGCAACCGCTCACGTCACTATCATAACAGATAATTTGGATCATTTCAACAAAAAAACGAGCAATTTGTTTGTACATTTTGCACAAATCTGAGCAAGCTGTGGGCAATATGGTCGTGACTGCCGGTGCCGATCAAACGATCAAGCGCATCAGCCGTCCGCGCAGAAGGGCATGCATACGACCACGCAACGGATGCTTCATGCATATAGCAAGCTTGCATGAATTGTGAAGACCGCAGTCCCGGCTTCAGCCTGGACTGCACCCGGAGTCCCGCCTTGAGCCGGGTGCGCTCGCCCCGCCTGGACGGGCTAAACGTCATGCGACTGGAGTCCCGGCTTCAGCCGGGGTTACGACCGGAGTCCCGGCTTCAGCCGGGTGCGCTCGCCCCGCCTGGACAGGCTGAACGTCACGCGACCGGAGTCCCGGCTTCAGCCGGGTGCGCACCCGGAGTCCCGGCTTCAGCCCGGTTTGCACCCGGAGTCCCGGCTTCAGCCAGGTGCGCACCCGGAGTCCCGGCTTCAGCCGGGTGCGCTCGCCCCGCCTGGACGGGCTGAACGTCACGCGACCGGAGTCCCGGCTTCAGCCGGGGTCACGACCGGAGTCCCGGCTTCAGCCGGGGTCACGACCGGAGTCCCGGCTTCAGCCGGGTGCGCTCGCCCCGCCCGGACGGGCTGAACGTCACGCGACCGGAGTCCCGGCTTCAGCCGGGTGCGCACCCGAAGTCCCGGCTTCAGCCGGGTGCGCTCGCCCCGCCCGGACAGGCTGAACGTCACGCGACCGGAGTCCCGGCTTCAGCCGGGTGCGCACCCGGAGTCCCGGCTTCAGCCCGGGTCACGACCGGAGTCCCGGCTTCAGCCGGGTGCGCTCGCCCCGCCTGGACGAGCTGAACCCTGAACTCCACGTGTACAACGGCAATCGACTTGCTACCAATGGAATTTTGTGAGGTGGTTCCTGTGGGGTTGGTACCAACGCGGAAAGGCGTGAACCGGGTGCCGCCATTCCGCGTCAGCACCGATCTACAACGAGGCACAACAGGCTCAAACTGTCACTCGTGGTTGAGTATATTCGATTGTCTGATGCTGGCGGGCTAACTCGCGCAGGGTTGCCAGTTCGCTGTCACTCAGCACTTCTGGTAACACCAGTTTCACCCGTGCGTACAGATCCCCCCGCTCGTCGGGCCGATCCAGGCGTGGCATGCCCTTGCCGCGTAGCCGAAAGACTTTATCAGCCTGAGTGCGCGGCGGAATTTTAAGCCGCACGGTGCCGTCCAGCATCGTTACCTGCACTTCGCCTCCCACAGCGGCGGTATATATGTCTACTGGTACATCAGTACGCAGGTCATGGCCTTCACGCTCAAAGCGAGGATGCGGTTGCACCTGAATACGCAGATAAATATCACCGATCGCACCACCGGCTCCATTTAACCGGCCCTGGTTCGCCAATCGCACCCGCGACCCGGTGCTGACGCCACGGGGAATGCGAGCCTCAATGCGTTGATCGCCCAGTTGGAGCGAGCGCGTCGTGCCATGAAACGCTTCTTCTAACGAAATATCAATGGGCACCTCGCGGTCATAGCCAGGTTGGGTGTGAACACCACCGTCATACCCGGCCCGGCCAAACATCGCACCAAAGATGTCGCCAAATGGCGAGTCCGTACCAAACACATCTGCGAAATCCTGGGGATCAAAATGCCCAGTGGTATACACGTGCGTGCCTGGCCTGGCTTGCCAGTAGCCATTGCCGAAACCAGGTTGACTACCAGACTGCTGCCACTGCCGATATTGCTGGCGGAAGGCGTCGTACTGCCGACGTTTCTCCGGGTCACCGAGCGTCTGATAGGCTTCATTGATCGCCTTGAAGCGCTCTTCAGCCTGTTTATCGCCCGGATTAACGTCGGGATGATACTGACGTGCCAACCGGCGATAGGTCTGCTTAATGACCTGATCATCGGCATCAGGTGCTACCCCTAGTTCTGCATAGTAATCTTTCATTTCCATAGTTCTACCCTGGTCTATCAAACATGCTGCTGCCTATGGCTTGCCGTGGCAACGCAAGCCCGGCTGTAGCCAGCGCTCCGGTCGTGCCCAGCTCTCCGGTCATGGCCCGGCTGTAGCTGGCGCTCCGGTCGTGCCCCGGCCGAAGCCGGGTCTTCAGGTTCAACGTAGATCCGGCCCAACTCAAGTCGGGTTGCCGATTTTAACGGGACTTCGGGTTCTACAAGATAGCGGACTACTCGATCAGCGCCAGATGCGGGCGATAATATTCACAACAATTGTCAAAATCAGGCTGATGATCAGCATAGTTGTAATGGGAATAAACATGCTAAAGTGTTCGCGCTCGATCACAATATCACCAGGTAGCCGCCCCAACCACGGTACACGCCCGGCCACTAAAAATACTACCCCCACAATACAAATGATTACTCCCGCTCCGATCAACCAGCGTCCTATTTCACCCATACTTTGTACTCGCTCTGATCTAATGCCAATGTGACTGCGACCTTCCGCATCCTGTGGTCAGTCTGCCACTTGCGCCTACGACAATGAGACTTCGTAACCGTTCAGGTGGTACCTGCGCCGGCGGTTTTGCGGGGGCCTGCGGCCCCCACAAAACCGAAGAGACTCCAGGAGGGGCGTTGCCCCTCCTGACCACCCCACCTGAACGGTTACGAGACTTCCTCTGGAAATCTCTTTCCAGGGGTGGAGAGGCGTTGCATGCAACGTCTCTCTGCCGCCCCCCAGCCCCCCCTGCGAGGGTGTGGGGAGGAAGGGCGCGGCGGAGCCGCGCCGTACCAGAAAGGAACATGTGTGGGGGCCTGCGGCCCCCGCACCCCCGCCGAGACTGCGTCTCGGCAGAGGGACGAATAGCACGACCTTGCGGACTTTTCGCGTCAGAACGGTATGATACCGTTTCGACGTGACCCTTCGGTCTGTGCATGTTATGAACACACGATCCGCAGTCGCTCCCAGACCACGTCTTTTGCACCTACGGCCGTGTGGAAGAGACCCAAACAACACCGAACGTACCGCGCTGCCGCAGGCGCAACAACGAGTCGCCCATAGCACCACGTCTGTTCTTATATGAAGAGGTCGAAATCAAATTGGTATGATCCTGTCACATACCTGCACTCAATTGTAGCCGGAGAGTATCAGAAAAAGATAAGAACCGCATAAGAAGAATGTTAACCGCCCACCATGGCAGTGGGCAGTGGGCAGTGAGCGTGCTATACTACATCCAGGTATGTAGCACGCGATGTATGGGAATCGCAAGAGTACAAGGTTTCTACCTGGTAAGGAGCAACAGGATGAATGATCCGCAAAAACAGGGCTTGCACGTGCTGACCATTCGCTATCCATTTGTCGTTTTTGAGCAACGCTCCTGGCAGCCCTTTCTCAATATCTATGAAACTGAACAGGCCCTGGTTGTCGTTGTGGAACTTGCGGGTGTCGATCCCAGTAGCCTCAACATTGACGTTGAGGCGCATCTGGTGCGCATTCGTGGCAATCGCAACGTAAGGCCCCCCGATGATTTGCGGCGGATTGACCGCATGGAGATTACATCCGGCCCGTTTCATATCGAGATTCCGCTCAATCGGGCGGTCAATCCGCAACAAACCGAGTCATACTATCAGCAGGGGTTGTTGCAGATTGTGTTACCGTTTACGCGACACTCCACTCAGCGTGTCGTCATTAAGGTAATGGATAGAGGGCAAGAATGAGTACCAACGAAGACACAAGCGTACATCGTACAGATATTCCCTCCATTTTACCGGTTCTTGCGATCAACAACGGGGTACTCTTTCCCAACATGTTGATGCCGCTGGCGATCAGTGGCGAAGCCTGGGTGAAAATGGTAGACGATGCCGCCCTGTCAAACAAAATGCTGGCGGTGTTCTGGCGCAAAGAGCCGGGAGAGGGCTTTGATCTCAGCCAGATGGGTACTATCGGAGCAGCGGCACAGATTATACGAATGTTGCGCCTGCCCGATGGTACAGTCCAGGTGTTGTTGCAGGGTCTGGCACGGGTGCAGATCATAACCATGGTGAGCGAGACGCCCTATCCGGTGGCCCAGCTAACTGTCCTGTCGGAGCCAGATGTTATTCCGCTCGAAGTTGAGGCAATCGCCCGCAATGTGTTAACCCTGTTTCAGCAGGTCGTGCAGGCCAATCCGAATATGCCCGATGAACTGGTGACGGTAGCGATAAACACGCCAACGCCCGGCGTGCTGGCGGATCTGATTGCGGCTAACTTGAATCTCAAGCCCGAACAACAGCAAATAGTACGCGACACTGTTGATGTTGGGGAGCGCTTGCGGGTGATTACGGGCTTTCTGGAGCGTGAGCGCGAAATTCTGTCGATTGGACAGAAGGCGCAGGAAGAGATGTCGCGTACGCAGCGCGAGTATATATTGCGCCAGCAACTGGAGGCCATCCGGCGTGAATTAGGCGAGACGGATGAACAGGGGGCCGAGATTGCCGAGTTGCGTCGCCGCCTGGAGGAAGCTCAACTGCCGGATGAACCGCGTATCGAAGCCGAACGTGAACTGCAGCGCCTGGAGCGTATGCCACCAGGTGCCGCCGAGTCGGGTATGGTGCGTACCTACCTGGACTGGTTGATCGGGTTGCCCTGGAATAAAAGCACGCCGGATAACTTTGATCTGGCCCAGGCACAGACGGTGCTTGACGCTGACCATTATGACCTGGAGCGGGTGAAAGAGCGGATTATCGAGTATCTGGCGGTACGCAAATTGCAACACGAACAGGGTGAAGATCGCTTGCGTGGCCCGATCATCTGTTTTGTGGGACCACCAGGCGTGGGTAAAACCAGCCTGGGCCAGTCAATTGCACGGGCATTGGGCCGTCAGTTTGTGCGGGTTGCACTGGGGGGAGTGCGCGATGAGGCCGAAATTCGGGGCTTTCGTCGAACCTATATCGGGGCCGTGCCGGGTCGCATTATCCAGAACATCAGTCGCGTCGGCAGCAACAACCCGGTGCTGATGCTCGATGAGGTTGATAAGTTAAGCGTGGGCTTTCAGGGCGATCCGGCGGCAGCCCTGTTGGAACTGCTCGATCCGGAGCAAAATCGCGCCTTTGTGGATCGCTATCTGGATGTGCCGTTTGATCTGAGTCGCGTACTGTTCATTTGCACGGCCAACCGTGTTGACACCATTCCACCGGCGTTGCTGGATCGCATGGAAGTGCTGGAGTTGGCCGGGTATACCGAGGCCGAAAAGCTGGTGATCAGTCAGCGCTACCTGGTACCGCGCCAGCGTACAGAACAGGGCCTGGCCGAACGTGGGCCGGAAATCAGTGTGGCCGCGTTGCGGCGGTTAATCAGCGCGTATACCCGCGAGGCCGGCGTGCGCAACCTGGAACGACAGATCGGCGCTATTTTCCGCAAGATGGCGACGCGCCTGGCACAGGGACAGGCCATCCCGGAGGTGATCGATGCTCCTGATCTGGATGACCTGCTAGACCCACCGCGCTTTCGTCAGGAAACCTTGCTTGACCAGGATGAAGTTGGTGTAGCAACTGGCATGGTCTGGACGCCGGTAGGCGGTGACATTCTGTTTATTGAGACCAGCGTGGTACCGGGTAAAGGCCAGTTGATCCTGACTGGTCAGTTGGGGGAGGTGATGCGCGAGTCGGCACAGGCAGCGATGACCTATGCCCGTTCTCGGGCGGCGCTGTTAGGAATTGCCAGTGATTTTTCGCAGAGCAACGATATTCACATCCACGTTCCGGCTGGTGCTGTCCCCAAAGAAGGCCCATCGGCTGGCATTACGATAGCCAGTGCGCTGATCTCGGCCCTGACCGGGCGTCCCTGCCGCAAGCACGTGGCTATGACCGGTGAAATTACGCTACGTGGACGGGTGTTGCCGATCGGTGGAGTCAAAGAAAAGGTACTGGCCGCACAACGGGCTGGTGTGCAGATGGTGCTGCTCCCCCGCGACAATGAACCCGATCTGCGTGAAGTGCCCGCCGAAGCCCGTGATCAGCTCGAGATTGTCCTGGTCAACCATATGGACGAAGTACTGCCCCATGTGCTGCATGCGGAGACGGTAACGGCGCATGTGACGTGAGGAACGACCAGGAGAGGCCTATGTAACAGCAGGTTTCAGATGAGACGACATATGTTTCGATTTCATCTGATTTTGTAGCGTTTGTTGCGGCTGAAAAGTAAAATTGACCCGATTGTAGACTCGTTTCTCGATACGTTTTTTGAGCCTTGTTCGACAATGCCAGCGATCCTGATCCTGTGTCGGAACTACGAATGAACACGAATGGTCATGAAAAATCTGAAAAACACCTTTGTGGAGATGAGTGCTATTCGTCGTTAATTGTGTAGCTAAAGCACCGATGACGTTGAAATACTGCTGTCGAGCAAGCTGTTGACCAGCCGCGAAACAAAATTAGCCGACCATTCTCAGTCGGTATTTGGCAAGGCATTGAAAGATCTCCGGCGTCAGTTACTGGATTGCAAAGCGTCTAGTTTCGGTATCGACGCCGGATAACCGAGTTCTACGTTCGATCACTGAATACCATAAGGAAACAACGATGTTCAAACGTATTCTGTTAGCAACTGATGGGTCGCCCGTTGTTGAGCGCGAGGTGCTGTATGCTGGACATATGGCACGAGTGGAAGAGGCCGAAATTCTGGTGTTGCACGCCTATGAACCACCTGAGCGCTACGCCAGTTACCCTGGGTACGAGGCGCTGGTCGATCAGCATCGTGCCGTGGCGCAGGCGCTGATTGACGAGGTGGTGCAGCAACTACGCGAGGATGGGGTAACGGCGCACGGTGAGTTACGCACTGGTGCTGCTGCTGAGGCGATTATTGCGGCTGCGGCTGATCATAATATCGATCTGATCATTATGGGTACCCGTGGCAGCAGTAACTTGCGAGACATGCTTGGCAGCGTGAGTGCGCAGGTGTTGCGCTATGCCCACTGCCCGGTGCTGGAAGTGCCATAAGCGGTACGTGATTGAGGTCATGCCTGCCAGGGTTCATTCTGGGACTCGCTACTCGCTGCGTCCCGCTGCTTGGAGGACTAACTCGCCATACTGCGGCGGTGCTGGTTGAAGATTTCATACAGCACAATGCCGGTTGCCACAGCCAGGTTCAGCGAGTCACTGCGTCCGACCATAGGAATACGCACCATGTTGGCGCATACGGCCTGCTGTTCTGCTGTCAGGCCTATGCGTTCGCTGCCCATCAACAACACCAGTGGGGGATGGTACGTCAAGGCTTGATAATCGATGGGTGCGGCGTCGGAGGTACCGATGACGGTATAGCTATGCTGCTGTTGCCACCGCGCAAACTCGGCAAAGCTGGCCCGCACCAGTTGCTGGCTGAAGATCGCACCCATACTGCCGCGTACCGCTGTCGGGTCATAGGGATCGGTACAGTGATCCAGCAAAATCACCCCGGCCCCGCCCACGGCATCACTCACGCGCAAGATAGCTCCCAGGTTGCCTGGATCCTGAATCGCAGCGAGTGCAACCCAGGCTAGTTCGCTTCCCAGATGGATCGATGCCAGCGGTTGCCAGTGCTGGCGCACCACAGCCGCAATGCCTTGCGGGCCTTCGCGGGCCGAGATACTCTCAAACACTGCCGGCGTGACCTCTATACAGTGGGTGCCCTGTTGTTCCTGGGATCGGATCAACTCCTGCGCAAATGGGCTGGTCAGCAAGGCAGGTGCCACGATCAGCGTCTCGATTGCTGCCCCGGTCTGAATGGCCTCGGCCACCAGCCGTGTCCCCTCAATACAAAACAACCCGCTCCGCTCACGTTCCTTGCGCTGGCGCAGGCTACGGATGTGTTTGATACTGGGATTACTGGTGCTAGAAATCAGCATAGGACGCTTCCTAACAGGCAACCTGGCGCTCCTGTGGCAACATCAGCGTCTCGCCCAACACCTGGATCAACTGGGCCAGGCTGATCGGCTTGGTTAAAAAATAATTAATGCTGGCTTCCAGACCAATGGCGATGTCGGGCATGCTACCAGATACCATGACGATAGGAATAGTGATCTTGCGTAGACGCAAGGCGTGCGCTAGATCAACACCCCACATACCGGGCATTTGATTGTCGGTAATTAAGAGATCAACCGGTTGACTGATACAAACACGTAACGCATCAAGACCATTATCAACCTCGGTAATATGTATATGGACATGATAACATCCAACCATACGTACGAGAAGCGCACGTACCTGGGGGTCATCATCAGCGATGACAATATGTCGGAGAGACGACATCTGTTTATCCTCCTGGCGTAAGTTTCTACATGCTTCAGGGACTATATTCAACGCAGGCGCTCGTTCTTTTTACATAGGTTGCTCTCATTGCACAAAATGTTCGTACACAAACCGGGCGTGGGCCTGAATCGCCGCCCGTTGCGTCGGGTCGAAGCGGCGTAAGCCCAGCACGGCTGGCCCTAGACGTGGGTTGGCCCGTAGCCGTGCTTCATGGACAATCAAGAAATTCCAGTACAGCGTGTTAAACGGACAGGCATCCACTCCTACTCGATCCTTCGGGTTAAAGCGACAGGTGCTACAGTAGTTACTCATACGCTGAATATAGTTGGCGCTGGCAATATATGGCTTTGTGGCCGTCACGCCGCCGTCGGCATGCAAACCCATGCCCAGGACGTTGGGCAACATAACCCACTCATAGGCATCGATATAGCAAGTTGTGAACCAGTCGTTCACCGCCTGTGGCTGCAAACCGGCCAGCAGCGCAAAATTGCAGATCAGCATCAGCCGTTCAATATGGTGTGTATAGCCATCACGCAAAGCACGGGTAATCGCGTGTTGCAAGCAGTGCATATCGGTCGCACCGTTCCAGAAAAAGGCCGGGAGCGGGCGCTGGTGGTTCCAGGCGTTGACATCACGCAGACCCGGCATCATGTCCCAATAGCGATAGTAGATGTATTCGCGCCAGCCGATGATCTGACGCACAAAGCCCTCGACCGAGGCCAGTGGTGCCTGGCCGTTGTAGAAGGCGTGGACAGCGGCCTGGCACATTTCGAGCGGGCGTAGCAGGCCAATGTTGATCAGCGGCGACAGCATGGAGTGAAACAGCACCGGCTCGTGGCTATGCATTGCATCCTCGAATGGCCCAAAGTCTGGCAGGCGGTGGGTGATAAAATTGTCCAGCGCAGCCAGGGCCTGGGCACGGGTGACGGGTAGCGCAAACCCGTCCGTGCTACCGATTGCCTGCGGGCAAAGCGCCTCAACATCATCCAGCGCCGAGCGGGTCAGGGCATCGGGGACAAAGGTGGGTAACGCGGGAACCGGGCGACCATCGTAGCGCTGGCGATTATCGGCGTCGAAATTCCAGCGTCTGCCCTCTGGTTCGCCGTTGGCATCGAGCAACAGCCCGGTCTGGCGGCGCAACATCCGATAGAACGGCTCCATACGAACTGGTGCGCGGCGGGGCGGGTAGCGCGTAACCAGGAACTGATCGTTGGGTAAGACCTCTACGGCTGTATCGAGCATGGGAGCCAGGCTCAACTGCAATTGACGTGTATCGTACTCGGCGGCGGCCATGCACACCAGGCGCGTACTACCGCTGGCAGCCAGATGCGCACGCAGTCCAGTGACAAAGTCGGGTGCCGAGCGCAGGTCAACCTCGTAGCCTTGCGCCCGCAATGCAACCGCATAGTGGCGCATCGCCGCCAGGATGAGTCCCAGCTTGCGCTTATGGTACGCGCGTTGTTGCAACCGTTGCAACGACTCGATCAGCACGACGTGTCGCCCCGGTGCCAGGCCAGGATGATCGTGCAGCAGTTGATCGCCGAGGATCCAGACTGATTCAGGCATACAGCTACATCATGGTAGAATACCGAGAAAAGGATGCTCATTGTACCACAAGAAGATAGTCTATCAATACTGAGCAGCGTGGAATACATAAGGAGAGTCTGCAAGCTTTTTGTGGCGTGCTATGATTGTACCACAGTCTGCGAGTTTGTGTAGTCGGATTTTGGGTAGGAACCGGGGCTGTGCCCGCTCACTGCTCTGCATCTTTCAATGGGCTTTATGGTACAATACCGAGCGGAACGGTGTTGCACAGCTTGCCAAGCCATTGAGGATAACCTGGTGTTTCCACCAACATACACTCCAACCTTCAGCGGCCACGAGACGTTTGTCCTCCGCAGCACCTGGCTGAAGAAGGGCTATGATACGATCCGGCAATATCCTGACCTGTTTGTACAGCCG
>CALANA010000073.1 GCA_937925925.1 uncultured Chloroflexales bacterium
GAACCGAGCGTATGGAGTGGGACAACGGGTGTATGGGGGGTGTGTGTTGCGCGGTGGCCCCACGCCGATCCATCCCGAACCGGGACGTGAAACGCCGCAGCGCCGATGGTACTGGCCGGTTCCCGGCTGGGAGCGTAGGTCTATGCCCCCCAGAACACCGCCATCGCGGCGTGGAGCAGTGGCAGCTCGTCGGGCTCATAACCCGAAGGTCGGTGGTTCGAATCCACCCGCCGCTACCAGATAGAAGAAAAAAGCACGTCGTTTTACACGACGTGCTTTTTTTGTACTCAGGATTTCGTGCAGTTCCTGGCACATGCTGCCATTCCACCAGGCTCTTGGGGTAAGCTTTTTTGTCTACGGCAGACTCGGCGGGGACAGCGGAGGTCATAGGCTCCCACCCATTATAGCAGCGAGCAGTAACCTTGAGCCATCTCGATCCCGGTAGGGGCGAGTTTCAAACGTGCCCCTACAACCAACGTGGTTCAATAGTTTTGCTCTCCGCTATAGGAACCTTCTCTCGTCTGGTACTTCGATCCAGGAACCGGTGCAAAAGCACCACCACGGCTCAGGATTAAGGCTCCCAGCCCGGCACTGGTCAGCAGATAAAAGAGCATTGCACTTCCGGTAGGTGTGATCAAACTTAGTGCGGTAACGGGTATCAACAGAGTTAGAGCAGCCACTGCTGTTGCCAGGCTTGCTGATCTGGAATAGAGTGGCTGCAGTACATATTCCCCCAGCGTGCGTGACAGAACGGTCAAACCACCCATATACGGTAATTGCAACAACAGTCCTGGTATGAGTACCATAGGTAAACCAATAAGGGTCATCGCCAGTAAAACCGAAAGCGGTAGGAGCAGTGCTACGACCAGCAGTGTTGTCAACAGACCGGAGACGATAGAACGCCAGGGTGCAAAGAGGAGCATGTGCCGGGTACCCTCCGTACGGTGTGGCCAGCGCCAACGAATGAGCATAACTGCCAGTAGCAGTATAAACGTAAGGGCCAGTCGACTGATGATGCGGATAAACCAGCCGGTCGTGTCTGTACTGGTTGTGCTAAAGAGGTCAATCAGGCTCGCTACTGCTCCTGTACCGGGCATTTCGTTGCCCATAATTTGACCGGCAATCTGGGCACGCGCATCCCGAGTTACTCCACCCGACAGTGCCAGGATATGCCCATCTACGTGCCCTATGGCACCCACTTCGATCCTACCACTATAACTCACTACATCGCCACGTACATAGCCGAGAATGGTAATGTTCCCACTCCAACTGGTTACATCACCGAGTACGGTGCCTTCAATCAAAATGCTGCGGGTCATTGTCGTAACATTGCCATCTATTTGTTGCTCACGCGAAATATGCAAGATATTCGTCTGCGCATAGACATTATTCGGCACTCCAAAAATGCCCAGGATCAACACACTTAGAATGAATAGGCGTCCAGCAGGAATAAGGAAAAATGTATGCATGCGTAGCTATTCCATAACTAACACGACTTACGCAGTGGACGTTCAAGTCAGCAGGTGAGAACTCAACATGCGATGCTCCATTGCAAATAAAGGCTATTGAGTAGCAAGGCTGGCTACCCAGGCCACTGTATAAGTCCTGTAACTAAAAAATTTCATTTACCCAACACTGTGCATGTGAACACTTATGTGCCAGCATGCGGCATCTGAATAGGTACCGAACGAACCAGGTACCACCATAGCCAGGCTATGCCAATGATGATGAGAATACCTGGTGCCAAAAGTGTTAGACCAGGATCCAGAGCAGGCAATACCAGCGGTTTGGCAGCTAGCACCAGAATCATAACGATCTGCCCCAGATCGGCTGAGATAGAACCAAGCAAGCGTGCCGGGCCGGTACTATCACCAAATATGCCCCATATTCCGAGGGATAGCAAACATGCCAGCACAACCACGATAGCGCCAGACAACATGCGCTTGAGCCGTTGCCGCCGATGCATAGTCATTGCTGCTACTACGGGCGGGGTTGGGGGAATATGGGCGAGAATACGTGCCGATAGGTCAGGTGGTGGCACAATCGACGCAGGCTGATGGTAGCGCATCAGCAATCGTCGCATCGCGGCATCTTCGTTCAGTTCTTCATTGGTATTTAACTCGTGATGGTTTCCATGTTCCACAGTAGTTCTCCATCGGTTCCTAGAGCATTGACAAGCATTTTACGACCGCGATGCAGCCGTGTCTTGACTGTACTTTCGGTTAACTCGGTAATATCAGCAATCTCGGTATAGCTTAACTCATGCCAATAGCGTAAAATCATAACGAGACGATAATGTTCGGGTAGTTGTTGTAAGGCCTGTTGCACAGTTGCCTGCTGCTCTTGCTCCAGGGCATGCCGTTCTGGGCCAGTTCGTGAACTGGGTAACCAGTAAGCGACATCATCGAGCGTGAGCCATGTCTGGCGTTTACGGCGCAGACGATCAATACAGTGGTTTGAGCTAATTGTCAGCAACCAGGACACAAAACGCCGCGATGGATCAAAACTATCCAGCCGCATATAGGCCTTCAGGAAAATCTCTTGCACGGCATCTTCGGCATCCTGCGCATCATTCAGCATTCGATAGGCATGATTGTACACCAGGCGGGTATAGCGCTCGACCAGATGTGTAAACGCGAGCTGGTCTCCGGCGAGGGTTTGCGCCACCCACTGCACCTCATCGACCTGCTGCTCCATACCGGTTGCTCCATGTAACAGGAGTTACGCGGTGGTATGGTACGTTCGCCATTTTGTCCGTGGCTACGTCGAAGCACTGCTTTTTCGCTGCCAATGTTCGCTCACGTCGAACATTGGCAGCGAAAAACAGGAACAGTACCGCTCTGCCGAAGACGAAACAGACGTCTTGTTTGAGCGACCGCATAACTCCTGCATCTAAGAAGTATACGTGTGATCTCAACATAAAGTTTCAATCAACCTGGCTTGCCAGTTACTCCCATTCTACCGCGGATTACGTCCGAATCGTAGCCTATTGTGGCTTTCTACCCGAAACTTGCAGAACTAGACAGATTCGTGTACCATCTACCCAACCGCAAGTTACCGGGAACTGGCGGCAAGATAAGTGATTGGGCGTTTCCCGGACGCCCTGGGAGATAGCAGTGGCAGGCAGCTACAACCGAGAACAGATTCGAGCCGCGCTGGCCGAAACTGATCCCAACTTCAGCAACTATTTAGACCTGGAGAGCGGTGCCGTTGTTAAAATTCATGATACTGATCCTAGCCCCGATACCGAGCAACTGCGTAATCAGATCATGGAAGGCTATGGTGACCGTTACCGCTATATCCCTGGTGGCAATGAGAACCCGGATGATGCTGCGGTACAGGCCTGGTTAGATGCGGAAGGGCTGTAGGACAGTTAGCGGATGCGGGTTACAGGGTGTTCCCTGTTGCCCTATATGTATGCCTATTTTTTGTAGGGCTGGCCGATTGCTGCTGGTGGGGTAGCCCGGCCGATCAGGCCAGCCAGGACGACAATCGTTGTGATGTATGGCAGTGTTTGTAGAAACTGTATGGGCAGGGGACTGCCCCACAGTTCCACATTGAGTATCTGGAAACGGGTACCGAGTGCTTCGGCAAAACCAAATAACATGGCACCACCGAACGCACCGAACGGCGTCCACTTGCCAAAGATCATGGCTGCCAGGGCAATAAAGCCTTTACCGGAGGTCATACCATCATCGAATGATCCGACCGTTTCGAGCGAAAACCAGGCACCAGCCAACCCGGCGATCATTCCACCAACTACGACGTTCAAGTAGCGTGTGCGGTAAACGTTGATACCTAGTATATCAGCCGCCCGTGGATTTTCACCGACAGCACGTATTCGGAGACCCCAGCGGGTATAAAAGAGAGCGATATGCGTACTCACAATCAGTACCAGCATCATATAGAAGATTGGTTTGTTATTAAACAGGACATTGCCAATCAGGGGAATATCACTCAGCAGTGGGATGGGTATCGTTGACAGTGTAACTCGTCCACCGGGACTACTCAGGAGATAACTACGTCGCAGATAGCCGGTAACACCGATGGCGAGGATGTTAATGACGGTACCACTTACAATCTGATCGGTTTGCAGATGAATAGAGAGCCATCCGTGAAGCAAAGCGGCTATACCTCCGAGGAGTATGGCCGTTAGCACACCCAGCCAGATATTGCCGGTAAAAATCAGAGCTGCAAATCCGAAGGCAGCACCGAACAACATCATTCCTTCTATGGCGATATTGATCACCCCGGAACGTTCGCAGTATAGCCCGGCCAGGGCACCAAGTGCCAGCGGCGTTCCAAGCCGTAACGTCTCGGCGATCATGGTTAAGACGTTCGTTTGCTTCCCAGCCGCGGCGGCAATCAGTACCATTGGCACAAAGAGCAAGCTGTTCAACCAGAGCGCCCAACGAGTCGTTCGTTCCCAGCGTCGAAGGAGACCCGGTATTCCACTACTGAAATAGATTATGCCGATACTGAACATAACGATGGCCGTCGGTACATCAAGTACCGGCCCACCCAGACCAAAAGTCAACCGCGAGATTGTCGCATCTGGTTGACCCAGATGCGGGGCATAGCCCAGGAGGATCAAGATACCGATGATAGCGAAAAAAGCGGCAATGATCTGTTGGCGCGAAATGCCACGGCGATAACTAGGCATGAGCTGCTGGTTCCTTGTGCATCAGGAATGGTCAATAGCCCCATCATACCATATTCTGCGTGGTGTATGTCAGTAGCGGAATACAGCAACCAGTGGCGCTATTTCAGGCATATCTGCGCTGGCGGCGGCATAATAGGGTTTTATAACGTGCCAGGCCTGAACGTGTCTACGGTTGGTGCCGCTGGAGGCAGTAGGGGCTGGGAGAGGCATTACGTCTCTCCCAGCCCCTGGCTATACTTAGGAAGTATCGTAGCCCTCTTCGTGGACGGATGACCCGTCGTGTCGCATCATCCATTCTTCACTGCCTTCACCGCATACGTTCTCTGTAACCGTTCAGGTGGTACCTGCGCCGGCGGGGGCGCGGGGGCCTGCGGCCCCCGCAC
>CALANA010000074.1 GCA_937925925.1 uncultured Chloroflexales bacterium
CCCGAACCGGAGCCCGAACCGGAACCCGAACCGGAGCCCGAACCCGAACCCGAACCTTTACCCCGCACGCTCGTGATCAACGAAATTTCGCCCTCACCACCGTCAGGGCAGATGGAGTGGGTTGAGTTGTACAACTTTGGAGCGGAGCCGGTTGATGTAACGGGATGGCGGGTGAAACGCACGGGATTGACTGGAACGGTACAAACAAGAACGCTGAACAGCGCTGTCGTTCCAGCAGGCGGGTTTCTGCTGCTGGAGATTGCGAGTGGCTTCCTGCCCAATGGCGGTTCGACACTGGAGTTGCTGGATGCGGAAGGTGAGGTTGTTGATGGCCCGATAGACTATCCGGCCATCGGGAGTGGACGAGTCTATGCACGGGCCGATGACGGTGGCGCTGAGTGGCGAGATGACTATGCACCTTCGCCGGGTGCGCCCAACATGCCACCATCACCAACCGCAACGCCGACGAACACGGCAACGCCAATAAATACGCCAACCCCGACGGATACGGCGACGCCGACGAACACGGCAACGCCGACGAACACGATGACACCCACTGGTACAGCTCCTATTTCCGCACCCCGCACGCTCGTGATCAACGAAATTTCGCCCTCACCACCGTCAGGGCAGATGGAGTGGGTTGAGTTGTACAACTTTGGAGCGGAGCCGGTTGATGTAACGGGATGGCGGGTGAAACGTACGGGATTGACTGGAACGGTACAAACAAGAACGCTGAACAGCGCTGTCGTTCCACCAGGTGGGTTTTTGCTATTGGAGATTGCGAGTGGCTTCCTGCCCAATGATGGTGCGACCCTGGAGTTGCTGGATGCGGAAGGTGAGGTTGTTGATGGCCCGATAAACTATCCAGCCATCGGGAGTGGACGGGTCTATGCACGGGCCGATGATGGTGGCGCTGAGTGGCGAGTAGACTATCCGCCCTCGCCCGGTGCGCCTAACACACCACCACCACCGACCGCGACACCGACGAACACGGCGACACCGACGAACACGCCAACGCCGACGAACACGCCAACGCCGACGGATACTCCCGACAGAGGAGAAGCACCGGAACCAGAAATAGAACGCCAACCCCGCACGCTGCTGATCAACGAAATCTTGCCTGCCCCATCATCAGCGCAGATGGAGTGGATCGAGTTGTACAATTTTGGCTCAGAGCCGGTTGATGTAACGGAATGGAGTATCAGACGCACAGGTCTGACAGGAGTGGTACAAACCAGAAAGTTGGATGCAGTCAGCGTTCCACCTGGTGGGTTTCTTGTCATAGAAACTGGGAGAAGCTTCTTACCGAATGACGGTGCGATTCTGGAGTTACTGGACGCACAGGGGCAGGCTGTGCATGATCCGATAGAATATCCAAAACTTGGGAGTGACCAGGTCTATGCACGTGCCACGGATGGTGGCGCTGAGTGGCGAGCGGACTATCCACCCTCGCCGGGCGCGCCCAACATACCACCGCCACCGACCGCGACCCCCACCGATACAGCAACACCCTCGCCCACGCGGACGCCCTCGCCCACACGGACATCCTCGCCTACGCGAACACCCGCCTCCACCCGGACGCCCTCGCCCACGCGAACGCCCTCGCCCACGCGGACGCCCTCCCCCACGCGAACGCCGACGGTGACACGAACGTCGACGGTGACTGAAACAGAGCCAGAGAGCGAAACCGAGTCGTCATCGTCATCACGCACGCTGCTGATCAACGAAATCTTGCCTGCCCCATCATCAGCGCAGATGGAGTGGATCGAGTTGTACAACTTTGGCTCAGAGCCGGTTGATGTAACGGGATGGAGTGTCAGACGCACAGGTCTGACAGGAGTGGTACAAACTAGAAAGCTGGATGCAGTCAGCGTTCCGCCTGGTGGGTTTCTCGTGGTAGAAACGGGGAGAAGCTTCTTACCAAACAACGGTGCGATCCTGGAGTTGCTGGACGGACAGGGGCAGGCTGTGCATGATCCGATAGAATACCCAAAACTGGGGAGCGACCAGGTCTATGCACGCGCCACGGATGGTGGCGCTGAGTGGCGGATCGATTATCCACCCTCGCCAGGTATGCCCAACCAACCACCACCAGTGACTGCGTCATCTCCTGATGCCCCGATGCGGCCACCAACCCGTGCGCCGTCGGTCAGCCTCCCTGAAGCCCAGACCGTGCCAGATACAGCCGCCGCTATCTTTGACAGCCAGAGAGGAGCAGATCGTAGTATGAATGAACATACCACGATCATGAGCGATCATCAGGCTGTGGGGAGTGGCACCGGACAGGGTGCCTCGCTTGAGGTTACAACCGGCCAGGAGGTTCGCCCCAGGCGTCTGCCAGCCTCACTGCAACCGGGTGTACATGCTCCTGCACAACCCTATCTTGGGGCAGAACCAGGCACAGTGTATACCTATCGCCCACCGCCCACGGCTACGCCTGTGCCTATACCTGAACCAACGGACATTGTAGAATCAACGACAATCATAAACACTGTCCACCCTGCGTCAGCGGTATCCGCGCAAGTCAGGACAAGCAGGCTCATTGCGGGCATCGGATTATTCTTGCTCGCCGGTGTCCTGGTCTGGAGCGAATACCGATCCAGAGAATAAACAGAACTGTGTTATAATCATCAGCATGACATTTGGTACCCAATTTCTGCGCTGATCCTGAAAGGAGGTGTCGCGTATGACTGATCCTAAGACGCTTGTTCAGGAGCAACTGGCGCACAATACCTGGGGTTTGTTGGGAACGCAGGGCTATGTTCTGGGCGTCGATCTCGGCAGCTATGGACTACGCATCGCCCTGATCGACCTGCACAGTCGTACGTATCGCAGTGTTTCGGCTGAGACGCCAGATAGCACTCCCCAGCAGATCATGGAACACGCTATTGATGTAGCGCGACAATTGCTGACTGAGTCTGGCGTTGCGCCGGATCGTCTGGTGCGTATTGGTGTTGGCTTTGGTGGGCCAGTTGATCCGCAACGTGGCGTGATCCGCCTCTCAACGCGTGTACCTGGTTGGGAAAACTTTCCGGTTCAGGAGCAGTTTGAGCAAGCCTTTGATACCGTGACACTGCTGGAGAATGACGCCAACTTGATCGCGCTGGCTGAAGCAACGTTTGGCATTGGGCGTGGATGTGATCACCTGTTTTATATGCATCTCAGCAGCGGTGTTGGTGGTGGTATGGTACTGAACGGCCAATTGTATCATGGTGCGACGGCTATGGCGGGCGAGATCGGGCATGTAATCATTGGCTATGGCTGGGATGGCGTGAGCAAACCATCGACGCTGGAAGAAATGGTTTCGATCCAGGGCTTGATGCGGCGGGCACAGACACTGGGGTTGTCAACCAATAACCTGGATGATATCTTTGGCACGCACCCGCTGGCCCAACAGGTAGTCACTGAAACGGTCAGTTTGCTGGCGATGCGTATGGCGCAGATTGTCGCATTGCTCGATCCTAGCACGATAGTGTTGGGCGGGGTAGTAGTCCGCATTGGTGGAGATCCGTTTGTCCAGGCCATTGCCCAACAGATGCAACAATTTATTCCGCCACAGTTTGCCCGTCCTGTCCGCGTTGTTTCCTCATTGTTGGGTTTTGAGAGTGTGGTGATTGGGGCGTTGGCTATGGCCTTGAAAAGTTTGCAAGAATGAGTTGCGTACTCCCCACCAGGATGCTATAATTCTTGAATTAACGCGAATGATGTATAAACTGACACAGCAGGGAGGTAATAGTTCTCTCTGCTGTATGTTGTGTGTTGCACTATACCTGACAGGAGGAGTATGGACGCCAGATCAATAATCTATGGCGAAACAGCCCTTGATAAACTTGTCCAATGGCTACGAGCCACTGGTGAGCCACAAGATCTGGAGGTGGTTGTGCAACGGTATCTTGAGATACTGCGTGAACTTGTGGTAGAGGAGCAGCCATGAGTGCCCCGATCTTTGCAGGTACACCGGAACAGCAAGCGTTGGCCTCGGAAATATTTCGTCTGATGTCGGCCCAGGGAGCGCTGTTTGCTGCGGATGCCCCGATTAAACAGACGTTGTCGAATCTTACGGACTTTCTGGCTGCGCAGCGGAAGCGTGAGCGCGAGGCAATGGCGCACGAGATAGATGCGGCATTGCGTGCCAACGACCAGGTTTTTGCTCGTCAGGAAGATACGGAGACGCGGGAGATTATCTATATTACCTCGCGCCTCGGTGTCTATCCCACCCGGCGTGAAGATACGAGCCACACTTTTAAGCAGCGCCTCTATGAACCTGACGAGCCATTACCTGTTGATGATATTAGTGTTGTTGTTTCGACCTCACGTCCAGCGCTCACAACGGTTGAGCCGGTCTTTATCTCTGACTATTGGCAGCAGCAGGCCGGGATGGTGTCGTTTCCGTTGCGCTCAACATCCGCATCAACCGGCGATTTTGATGTTCAGGAACTGGAGCAGGATCGTGAATCCGAAGTTCCTGTGCTAGATACGGACAAGGACACTCCAGTCGAGCCGGTTGTGTCGCCTGATGTGGCGCTTGATGACCTTCTGCCAGCCGATCTTGTGGCGCAAGACCTGCCGGCGCAAGCTGTATCATCTGAGATACGCACGACGGTACCACCGGTAGAGATAACGAACCAGGAATTAATGTCGGACATTGAAGAGGTGGTGCCAGGGCCAGCAGAGCCGCTGGTGGCTGAGGCTGACGAGGGCATAACGGCTGATCGCCTGGTCAGCGAAGATCGTGTTGACATTGTTGATGTAGATGCAATACCAGCGGTGCCTGCGATGACTCCTTCCGAGAGTGTGGTGGAGGGTTCAGACGAAGTGGTGCAAGCGGACGAAATTGACGAAATTGATGAGATTGATAAAATTGCTCTTGAGGATACAGAGCCAATAGCCCCTCCGGCTATTTTCACGCTACCGGATGGTACTGCCATTGATCTCCAACAGCCTGTATCCAAACTGATGGCAACTCACCGGGTTATACTGGAAGAGGCGTTGATCAATCGTATCGATCAAGATCCATTGCAGCGCATTGTACACTTTGGGCGCGATCTCTATACCGATGCAGATAAGATTAATCTGGGCAAGAACGATCTGCGCCGCATTCGTGATTACATTCTCGAAATTGGTGAGCCAGTATTGGACACAGCCATCATCGCTGATCTTTATCACAGTCACCGCCAATCAACAACTGAGAGTTTTCGGTTCTCACTCAATTATCGCCTGCACCGTGAAAAAGAGTTCGAGTTTGTGGGTGTGGCGGGTGCTTGTCTCTGGTCAACGCGTGGACTACCCTTCATTGGTACCAAGCGTGTGAAAGCCAGTGAGATGGGGCATCTCACCAGTTATCTGGTTGAAGGTTACGACGATAGTCTGGAGCAGCAGCATGGAGCGCAGATCAATGAAGAAGGTATCGTTAACCGGCAGATTACCTTTTTTGAGTGGGAGCATGGTATTTTACCGCTTGATGCCAGTTTAGCCACACTGCTCCCGCAGCCACTCTTGAGTGAGCAACGCAGTGTGGTGCTGCGTTTCGATGTTCCGCAGCACTATACCAGCTATCTGGTGGAAGTGCGCTATCCGACCGGTAATCGTGGTGGATGGCTTCAGGGTCTGGAGGACTTTTTCCATGAGCATCTGGTAGCTGGAGCGATAATCAAACTGGCGCGGACGGAAGAGCCACATGTGTTTACCCTGACCTATGAGGAATCAGGGGTGCGCAGTGATCGCTTGCTTACTTTTGATGATAAGAAAAATAAGTTTGTCTTTGCGAACCTCAGCTATGAATGTGCGGTGGATAGTGAACAACTGCTGAGTCAGCGTAAGTTTGGCAAACTCAAAAACCTGAAAGCACTTCCCACCCCTGATCGTCGCAAGGCAGACTTTGTTCTGGCACATGTGTTTGAGGTTGTTGGCGAACAGTTAGGTACACGGAATGATCCTTTGTACTGGCTATCGCTAGATGATTTATATGTTGCCTACAACGTCTTGCGCCCGGCCTCACGTCCCTATATCGAGTCTTTGCTCGCTGCTGATGCGATGTATGCACCTGATGAAGCGACGCCTGGTGCTTACTACTACAAACCAGTGCCGGAAGTTGAGGAAATCGAGGAAGAGGAAGATACCGACGTCCTGGTCTATGACGATGATGATGAGTATTGATCATACCTGGTATGGATCTGCAAGCATATCTCCAACAACTGGCGAACCCGGATTATCTACTTTCTAAACATGGGCTGAAAGTACTCTCGGATCTTGATGCCGAGCATACATCTCTCTTTGCTGATGGGTGGCGACATATTCTTAGTGAGCGTCGGCTTGAAATCGTAGCGGCGCTGGTTGAGTTAGCCGAGGATAATGTTGAGCTTGACTTTCGTCAGGTATTGCTTGTGTGCCTGGACGATCCTGATGCCGAGGTGCGGGCGATGGCCGTGGGTGGATTATGGGAAGATGATCGGCTGCCAACGATGCGGCGGGTCTTAGGTCTAGTGCATGATTCTTCAGGAGCGGTGCGGGCAGCGGCAATGTTGTTTTTAGGCCGGGCAGCCTATCGGGTGGAGATGGGTGAGTTGCCAGAAGAAGATGCCCACGCAGTGTGTACGACTCTGCTGAACGTGGTGTCCGACTCTGAACAGCCGCTCGAAGTACGGCGACGTGCGGTTGAAGGAATTGGCTATCTCTGTCATTCTGCCGAGGCTCAGGCGAAGATCGGGCGCGCCTATGCCCATGCCGAGCAATTAATGCGTGAGAGTGCGCTGGTGGCCATGGGACGTTCGATGCACCCTAACTGGTTTCCCTATATTCAGCAGGAACTGCGTAGCCCTTCGCCCGCCTTGCGTTATGAGGCTGCCCGTGCAGTTGGTGAACTGGGCGAAGAAGGAAGGGCACTACAGGCGGGGTTGTTGCCCTTGATTGATGATGATGATAGCGAGGTGGCCCAGGCTGCGATCTGGGCGCTGGGGCAAACTGGTGGCCCGCAGGCACGCCGGGTGTTACAGCGACTGGTGCGTAGTAAGGATGAGGTGCGCAGTCAGGCCGCTGAGGAGGCGTTGCAAGAGATTATGCTGGACGAGATGTGATGACCTATGCCACCAGTTACGATCATATTTATCTATCTCCCCACTTCGATGATGCCGTACTCTCGTGTGGCGGGATGATCGCAGGTCAGACAGCCAGGAACCAGCAGGTGCTGGTGTTCACGATTTGCAGTGGTATACCATCGGCTACTCAGCCCTTCAGTGCGTTTGCCCACTATTTGCATACCACCTGGAATCTCGAACCCGGCCACGTGATCCAAAGCCGTCTGGAAGAAGATCATGCAGCGATGAAATGCCTGGGTGCGGAAGGATTCTATGCTGGGTTTCTAGATGCGATTTACCGTCATCCTCAGGCGTATGTCGATGACGAAACATTGTTTGGCCGTATTGCAGCCGAAGATACATTGGCACGTGATCTGAGTGCGATGCTGATCGGGTGTGCCTGCAAGTTTCCAACTGCCACATGGTATGCGCCGCTGGGTATTGGGCATCATGTTGATCATTGTGGTACCTACCACGCCGCGAGACGTTTGCTCGAAACCGGGGTCAGCATGGTGTTTTATGAGGATTTTCCCTATGTCGCAGTAACAGGAGCGTTACAAGCACGTTTGCAAGAGATAGCTGCGACTGAATCGTTGGTGGCCCAGGTGATAGGCATTGAATCGACGCTGGAGCGCAAAATCGAGGCGATTAAAGCCTATACCAGTCAGCTTGAGGTGCTGTTTGGTGGGGTTGAGCCAATGGTACAGGCGGTGATGACCTATGCCCGGCAGGTGCAATCGCAGTCTGAGGGTTATGCCGAGCGGATATGGCGGCACAGCGATCCCGCATGAACAGTGATGGGCAATCAGCCGTACACACGCTGGCCGCTGGTAGCGCTCTGGCTATCAGTACGCCGCTTGTTGATGATTGGGATGCCTTTGTGCTGCAACATCCTCAGGGACACCTCTTGCAACTCACGGCCTGGGCCAGGCTGAAAGTGGCTTTTGGCTGGAGTGCGCAACGAATTGCGGTGATTGCTCCTGCCGAAACGCATACAGCCATAACCTCGGATGTGGCAATACGCACAAACCCAGCGCAACCGATCATTGTAGCCGGAGCGCAGGTTCTTTTTCGTCAACGCTATGGACTTAGCATGGCCTATGTGCCGCGCGGCCCTCTGTTGACCGGCGATGCGACGATTGACGCACTGTTGCTGGCAACGCTGGCGCGAAGTGCGCGACGGCGACGGGCAGTTTTTCTGCGCCTGGAGCCAAATATCCTCGAAGATGATCCGCAGGCTGATGCCTGGCATACCTGGTTATTGCTCCAGGGGTTTCAGCCAGCGGTACCGATCCAACCCCGTAGCAGCATTCATCTCGATCTGACGCTGTCGGTTGACCGCCTGTTTGCCGGGTTTAGCAAGGGCCATCGGGCCGACATCCGCCGTGCTGAACGGACGGGTTCGCGGGTGCGGGTTGGTACGGTGGACGATATACCAACCTTTACCAGGATTATGCAAGCAACTGGTGCAAGGGCGGATTTCAGCGTGCATAATGAGGCATACTATCGGCAGGCGTATACGCTGTTTCAGGTGCGTAGTCACTTGCTGCTGGCCGAGCAAGAGGCGCAGGTCGTGGCCGGGCATATGGTTTTTGCCGATAGCCACGGTGGTCTTTATCTCTACAGTGGTGCAACTGAATTGGGACTAAAGTCTGGTGCCAATCACTGCTTGCAGTGGTATGCTATGCGCTGGGCACGGGAGCAGGGATGTCACTACTATGATCTATGGGGCATTCCTGATGCGTTGGGACGGGCGGTGTTGACGTCTGATCCGTCCGAGCGAGCCGCGCTGGAGGCGGAGGCGCAGCATGATCCATTGATCGGAGTCTATCGGTTCAAAAAGGGCTTTGGGGGCCGTATTGTGCGCTACCTGCCTGCGTATGACCAGGTGTATCTTGCACCACTCTATGCGTTGTGGCAGAAGCAGCGCAGCCCATAGCAAAGCGGAAAGCGCTCAAGCGCAAAGCGCAAAGCGCAAAGTGCAAAACAGGAGGATGCTGACGCATGCCATGGGTTCAAGCGTTCAAGCACAAAGCACTTCTTAAGCGCAAAGCGCTCAGACCGCTTTGCGCTCAGACCGCTTTACGCTTAATTGGGATACTATGCTTTTTAGTACGTTACTGACACATCTGCCAATAATCCAGATGACGGGGACTACGACACTCAACGTTACAGGTCTGGTTTATGATTCGCGTCAGGTTCAGCCGGGGAATGTCTTTGTGGCGATCAAGGGCTTCCATGTGGATGGACATGCCTATATCCACCAGGCTGTGCAGTACGGTGCGACGGCGGTGGTGGTTGATGTGCGCTATTGGAGTGATGCAGCCTGTCCGCCCGCTGCTGGTGATCATCCCTATACGCTGGTGGTGGTACCCGATAGTCGGGTGGCACTGGCGGCACTGGCGGCGGCGTTCTATGGCTATCCGGCGCACCGTCTGGGAGTGGTGGGAGTGACGGGTACGAAGGGCAAATCTACGACGACGGCACTGGTTAGCCAGGTACTTGAGGGCGGTGGCTATCGTACCGGCATGATCAGTACTGTGGATTTTAAGGTCGGGGAGCGGCAATGGCCCAACACGACCCGGCAGAGTACGCCTGAAGCACCGGAGGTGCAGGCGCTGCTACGCGAGATGGCTGACGCCGGGTGTGACTATGCCGTGCTTGAGGCTACGTCGCACGCGCTTTCGGAACGCTGGAATCGGCTAGGCTTCTGTGCTTTTGATGTGGCGGTTTTTCTGAATGTGACACATGAGCATCTGGATTATCATGGTAGCCTGGAACAGTATCGGCGCGATAAAACACGCCTGTTTGCTATGTTGCAAAACGAGGCAATAGATGGTGCCGGAGCTGTTGTGCCCACCAAGGCGCAGAAAGTAGCGATTGTGAATGCTGATGATCCACATCACGGTATGTTTCTGGCAGCAGCACCAACCAGTGCGCGTCCGCTGACGTATGCGCTTAATGCGCCGGCCGATATTCGTGGCCAGGTGGTTGCGCTCTCGGCGGTGGATAGTCAGGTGCATGTGACAACTCCCTGGGGTACGGGTATGTTGCATCTGCCCTTGCCGGGGGTATTTAATGTGCTGAATGCACTGGCGGCCTTGAGCGTTGCCCTCACGCAGTCCGTGCCATTGGAACGGGCGCTGGCGGCGCTGGGTCAGGCGCAGAGCATTCGTGGTCGAATGGAGCGGATCGAGCAGGGGCAACCATTTGGGGTGATTGTCGATTATGCGCATAACCCGGATTCGTTCGAGCAGGTACTGCGTATGCTGCGTCCATTGACGCGTGGCAAGCTCATTGCGGTGTTTGGCAGTGCTGGTGAGCGTGATCGTGAGAAACGTCCACAACAAGGTGCTATTGCCGCCCGCTATTGCGATCTGTTGATATTGACTGACGAAGATCCGCGCCGGGAGGATCGACAGGCGATTATTAACGAGATTGCGGTTGGAGTCGAGCAGGAGGGGAAAGTAGCTGGTTCTGGCTATCTCAGCGTTCCTGATCGAGCCGAGGCCATCCGGGTTGCCTTTGAGCGGGCACAGGCGGATGATCTGGTGTTATTGTTGGGCAAGGGACACGAGGGCAGTATCGAGTATGCTGATGGCAAGCATGCGTGGGATGAAGCGGCCCAGGCACGTCTGGCTTTGCAGGAGTTAGGATACACGGTCACGCATGGGTGAAGTACAGGCACAGGCTGTACCGGCGTCGATGCTAACAATTCGCCGTCAAGTATTTGCGCTGGCACTCCCGGCGGTTGGCGAGCAATTGCTAAATACGATTGTTGGCCTGACCGATGTCTATCTGGTGGGCAACCTCAGTCCGCAGGCTGCTGTGAAGCTGGGCTATGGCAGTGCAACCGCACTGGCGAGTACAGGTCTGGCAAACCAGATGGTCTGGCTGATGACGGTGCTGTTTATGGCTTTTGCAATTGGCAGCACGGCTTTGATTGCCCGCGCTCGTGGGGCCAATGATCAGGATGGTGTGCAGCGGATCTTGCAGCAATCTATACTGGTCGGGTTGGGCATCGGGCTGCTGGCAATGTTGCTTACCTTTGTGCTGGCACGGCCATTTCTGCTTGTTCTGGGAACGGCAGATGATGTGTTGCCCCAGAGTGAGCAGTACCTCTTTACACTTGCGCCGGCGTTCGTACCGGCAGCACTGGTGTTTATTGGTAGTGCATGTTTGCGGGGTGTGGGTGATACCCGTACTCCACTTTACATAATGTTTGGTGTCAATGGATTGAACGTCTGTATTTCCTGGTTGCTGATCAACGGTAATCTGGGTTTGCCAGCGTTAGGTGTCAATGGTGCAGCCCTGGGCACAGCCATCGGGCGCGGTAGTGGCGGGGTGTTGATTATCGGGTTGCTGTTGCGCGGCCAGTCGGGGTTGCGGCTGCAGCTAAATTTACGTGCTGAGGGGACGATTATCAACCGAATTGTGCGGATTGGCATTCCTGCGGCAGGCGAGATGCTGGTATTTCACGGAGCCTTGCTGGTGTTTACGCGCCTGGTCAACAGTATTGGCACTGTTGCCTACGCTGCGCACAGTGTTACCATTAATATTGAGTCGCTGTCGTTCTTGCCCGGCATGGGCTATGCGGCTGCGACCAGCACACTGGTCGGGCAGGCACTGGGGGCACACGCGCCCCAGCAGGCGGAAGATTGTGCATATGAAGCGCTGTGGCAGGGCGGGTGGATGATGAGTCTGGCGGGTCTGTTGATGGTGGGCCTTCCTGAGCAGTTATTGGCGCTGTTTACCAACGATCCAGCGGTGATTGCGGCAGGTATTGTACCGTTGCGCACAGCAGGACTGGTGCAACCAGCACTGGCGGTGGGCTTTATTCTTTCCGGTGGCTTGCGTGGTGCGGGTGATACGAGTTGGCCGCTATACAGTCGGCTTATTACGACCTGGGGCGTGCGTTTGCCGCTGGCGTTGATTCTTGTAGGCTATGCTGGATTTGGGCTGGGCGGCATCTGGCTGGCGATGTGTACCGATTTTACGGTGCAGGCGTTGCTGGCGTTGTGGCGCTTCAGTTCTGGCCGTTGGCAGCAAATAAAGGTCTGATACCAGAAGAGACGAGGAGGCGAAGACACGAAGAGGCGAAGACACGAAGAGGCAAAGACGCGAGGATGACTTACACCTCGCATCGCAGTAGAACAGCCGTCTTGTCTCTGCTGCACTCTGGAGGGATACGCTATAGCGATCTGCTTTATAATGCGCCGACGTGCTAACATTGCAACGTCTCAACGCCTCAACGCTACCAGGCTAACAGCAATCACAGTCACAGCCATCACAACCACAGCAGCATCCATCGCCGCAGCCACCGCAACAGCTACAACCGTCGTTGTCGCCGCAGCCACCGCAACAACATTCATCGTTGCTGTCGCTATCGGTCTGGCCGGGACGCAAGCAGCATGAACAGCCAGATCTACAATCGCAGCAGAGCGGATCGCAGGAGCAATCACAGGAGTTACTATCGCTGCGTACCTTCCGTCTATTTCGTTGTGCTGGTGACGCATCGGTGTGAGGCACAGCCTCCTGTTCGTCCATCACGTCAAGTGCCAGTATCTGCCGCCCAATGTGCGGTAGCTGGTGGAGCAGCAGTGTCTGTGCCAGGGCCGGCTGTGGTAGCGTCAGCGCCGCGAAGGAACGCGCTAGTTCGTTGTGGGCTGTGTCAAAGATGTGCCGTGCTTGTTGTTGTACCTTGGACGGCGCAAAGCAGCGGGCCAGAGCATTAAAACCTTGCCGGGCACGATCAGTGCGATAGTCGCGGTAGCTGTCGAGCAAATACATGATCTGTCCGTACATACGCCCGATCTGTGTCAGCGGAGCAATATGCTCCGGGCGATCAGTCAGTACAGCAGTATGCGCAAAAGCTGCTGCCACTGCTCGTTCGGTTGGTGCTGCCAGTGCCGTAAACTCCGCTCGCGCCTGGTCTTCGATAGCAAACTGACACTCGACCTGGTGGCTGATGGTCTTGATCGGAAATCCGATAGATCGGGCCGCCGTTTCAGCCTGCCTTTGCCAGCGCTGTGCTACGCGGCGGGTCAGACCAGGGACAACCCGCGCCCAGCCCTCAGCGTCAATCACATCGTCGGTCAGCTTCGTGGCTGCCATCAGCAGAGCCATGATCGCCGCATAGCGTGCGCCGGGCTGGTCGCTGGCAATAACCGACAAAGTACCACCGCGCCGCAATGGGCAGAAGTGGCGTATTGGTGTTGATTCGACGCTGGTTTGTGCCGCGCATAATACCGACAGCAGCGCTGCGTCGTAGTTTGTCGTCAAGCGAGCAACCTGTCCATGATGATCGCGCAACGCCAGGCATACACCACAGACATGCCCCATCCACGCCTGGCGCTCGTCCAGACGTATGCCACAACTGCATCCTCTGAGGAGACCGAACATTGTAGGACTCACATTTCTAATAGTCAGATGACAGTAAAGATTATCTGGCCTCAGTGTAGCACAGGTGACGTACCATGTTCATACCACGTTGTGCAAGCATAAGGGGTTTGTCTCTCTGCATTCCGTTTGATTATGTGCAGGGCAGGCTCCGAGCGTAGTCGCAAGCGTGAGCGTTGCTTCTTTGCATTGGGCATGGTTCCAGATGCCACATTTCGACGTGACACAGGTAGGGACGACTTCAATCGTTCTGCACCTTTACAAACGACCCATGTCGTAATGACGTGCGACTCAACCGTAACGTATCGACGCACCTTGTCTTAGAGCAAAAACCTGGTATTGGCAGCCACCCGTAGGAAACCTGATAAAATAACCGGAGGTACGCGGTGAGATCGCCCGGCCCGTGAACGGGCGAGCTACGCGGGAACGAAGCCCGCCCGTGCGGACTGACGTGCAGAACGTTCAGTTCTGCCGAAGGCAAACCCCATAGGAGTGAGGAACGACTGCGTAACTCGTGTTAGTAAGACGAGGTGCATAGACACTTTACCGTTAGTACATCGTAACGACGGTAGAACGACTGAAATCGTCACGACATTTGTTACGTCAAAACCTGACATCTGAAACCTTGTCTCAGGAATGATCTATTGAGGAACCGGAATGATAGTTGATGCTCTGGTGATTGGTGCTGGCCCGGCTGGGCTGGCGCTGGCCGCTGCGCTGGCGCAACACGGTCTGCGTGTGAGTGGACTAACGCCGCGTGATCCAGCCAGCAGATGGTCGAATACCTATGGCGTGTGGTGTGATGAACTGGAAGACGGCCTGGCTGATAGGGTGCTGGGACACTGTTGGACAGATTGTGTGGTATACGCTGGTGAACACGAATTAGCACTCAACCGGAATTACGGTTTGTTTGACAATACCCGCCTGCAGACGCACCTGCTGACGCAGTGTGAGCGGGGCGGAATGATCTGGCAGCAAGGAATGGCGGGGCGGGTCGAACATCTGGCCGATTATTCGCGCCTCACCACGCGGCAGGGAGCGGTATTAGAGGCACGGGTGGTGATTGATGCCAGTGGACACCGTCCAGCGCTGGTTCAACGTCCGGCAGCAACGGACGTGGCCTATCAAGCGGCGTATGGGATCGTCGGCACATTCTCGCGGCCACCAGTGCGGGCGCGGCAGCTCGTGCTGATGGATTATCGGGCCAATCACCTCACGCCGGAAGAATGTGCTGATCCTCCGACCTTTTTGTATGCGATGGATCTGGGCGACGGGCTGTATTTTGTGGAAGAAACCTCGCTGGCACACGCACCGGCGGTATCATTCGCAGTGCTGGAGCATCGCTTGCGGCGGCGATTGGCGGCGCAGGCGATAGAAGTGCAAGAAGTGCAGCATGTGGAACATTGCCTGTTCCCCATGAACCTGCCCCTGCCAGACCTGGATCAGCCCGTGGTCGGGTTTGGCAGTGCTGCCAGCATGGTACGTCCGGCTTCAGGCTACCAGGTGGGGGCAGCGCTCAAACGGGCACCCGTGGTAGCACAGGCCCTGGCGCAGGCGTTGGGTAGCGAGCGCAGTTCACCTGGCGATATTGCTCGCGCCGGGTGGCGGGCGTTGTGGCCGGAGCAGCAAGTACGCAAACACCAGTTGTATCTCTTCGGTCTTGCCAGTCTGTTACGCTTTGATCAACCGCGCACCCAGGCCTTTTTCACGACTTTTTTTCAGTTGCCACGCCAGCAGTGGGCTGGATATTTATCGGACACACTCTCACAGCGCGAGTTATTGCAGACCATGTTGCGTGTGTTTCGTCAGGCTCCCAATTCGGTGCGCACGACGCTTATGCAAACAGCGGGTGGAGAGCGTACCTTGCTCTGGCGAGCGTTGATCGGTTAACCGTTGCTCCGATTGTTACCATTTGTCGAGGGCGGCGTATAGCCCGGCGGTCGCAACTGCCGTAGTTCCTGCTGCAATCCCTGAGCCAGGGTAGCGGCCGTGGCAAACGTATCGAGCGGCAGCCTCAAGGTCACCAGAGCTTCGGCAATTTCCGGTCGGATGCCTACGAGCATACAGCGGGTACCGAGCAGCGCTGCGCCCTGGATACCACGCAGTAAAGCGGCGGCACTGGTTGCATCCAGCACCAGTATGCCAGTGATATCAATCAATACCAGGCGGGCGCGATGCTGCTGGATGCCCTCCAGCAGCACCTGGGTAAAATCTTCTGCCCGTTCCTGGTCAAAGTTGCCAATCAGGGGTAACACAAGCACACCCTCGATTACCGGAATAAGCGGTAACGAAAGCTGGCGTACCACGGCTTCGAGCTGAGTCCGCTCGTGTTTTTCTGCTTCGAGCTGACTGACCGTCAGTGCCAGGCGCTGCTGTTCCTGTTCGAGTTGGTGGGTATATTGCTCTGTCTCGGTAATGTCGCGGCCCATCAGCAGCAATCCCTGTCGTGTTCCTCGACGGTCAATGACTGCACTGGTGGTCAGTGTCACGCGGCGCTGGTTCAACGTTAGCGTCCCCACCTGGTTCCATGGAGACAAAGCGGTCGTCGTGGACAACAGCCTATCAAGGGTTACGTCTGTGCCAATAGCCGCCAGCGCGGTGATCACCGATTGTTCCTGGTCTAAACCCCATTTTACTGCACGAGCGTTGGCATACACCAAACGTCCCTGTTGATCGATTACCGTGACGGCTTCGTCCATCGCCTGGAGCGCGAGATCCAGTGCAACCTGGATGGGCACCAGCAACCGGGTGCGTAAGACCGCATAAGCCAGCGCAATCAGTAGCAGCACCGTTAAAACAGGAAGCGTCAGTGTGCCAACCGTTGACATACTCCGGGCGAAGTAGCTCATGATGATCGAGACAATCAGCGCGATCACCAGCAGGCTAATGGTGCGCCGGGTATCGGGCTGGCGCACAAATGCAACCAGGAGAATACCGAGATGCACCAGCCAGCTTAGAAAGAACAGGCTGCTCAAAATATCAACACCGGGGGATACAAAAATCAGACGATAGTTGTCTTCGGTGCGAGTGATACCCGCAATAAACAGACCCGTACGCCCCACAATATCGATTGCTGTCACGATGAAGACAATGATATACGGGAGACTGATCCAGATGATCGGACGTGAACCCTGCCACCACTGTGGGACAAACAGAGTACTCAATAACACTAAGATCAAGATTTCAAATATGATAAGGAACAGAATGATGCCGACCAGGCTGATATATACGCTGCGTTCGTCAGAGGCCCAGTGGCGTGTAAAACTAAGGATGTTCAGTAGCGCAATCGAGGCAACCAGTAGCACAAACCAGCGTGCAGGGCGATGGTTCCAGGCGTGTAGGGCAACGAAGGTTGCCAGCATAGTTTCGATAATTAAAAAGATGAAGATGAAAATAGCGAAAATCATGAAAGATACATTTGTGTTGAAATGGAAAGAATAGTTATGTTGATATTATAGTCATTGCCGCCTACCTTGGCAAGAGCATGCAGGAGCGTACCTGTTCACACTGGGGGGAACGCGCCCGCCTGGGAAGGCGTTCGATACGGTGAGAAATAATTTGGGTTTGAACGGGGGGAACGCGCCCGCCTGGGAGCGCGGGCGTCCCGCCCACCGTCGCGCATGTACCGGCAAGCTGCCTGCGCTCCCAGGCGCAAAGGGAATACGTACGACAGCGCTGGATCCCAGGTCTGCACACTTTCGCAGGAGCGTGGGGTCTCACATATGGGGGGGAGAGCCTGTCTTATTGCAGCGATGGTCAAGGGTTGTATATGTGTAGGTTCATGGGAAGCTACAGCGAGCATCATGAAAGAACTTCAGCGTAGTATCAGGTAGCGCTAGCAGAGCTTAGTCGTCCTCCGGGAAAATAGTAAATTTTTCACGGCAGTGCGTACAGATGCGGAAAGGAATACCGGTACCGAGTTCGATTTCTAGATCTTCGCGTCGGCCACAATAGCGACACACACTTAAATTTTCAATATCATCAGCCCGCCACAATTGGGGCGAAATAATCATTTCGAGGTGTTCGTTGACCGACAGAAGACCCACCTTGACACAGACAGCGGCTGGAAAGACCTCGTCAACATGCGCAAACAGGTGATGTGGGTAAGAATAAACCTCATCACCTTTCACAATATCGCGCATACGTGGATGTTGCCGTATTTTCATACTTGCTGTTGCAGACGGTTAATAAGCATATGCAACGCTTCGGCATCCAATGCAAAAGCGGCATCGTCGGCAAATGTCAGGTCATCTAGCACTGCTTCAATCAGCACGGCGGATGTGGGGAAAAACTCCTCCTCACCTAACTCGTAGGCATAGAGACGTGAAAAAGCCCATAATGCTAGCGCCGTAGCGCTTAACTCGCCGGAGAGTTGCTGCTCAATTTTGGAAATGACATCCTTGCATGTAAGCATGATACCATCCTACACAGGTTCGTCAACTAAAGCCTGGTCACATATCTGCACAAACCCGCAGCCAGCACAACGTTGGGGTATCTGGTGGCTCCGGTCACAGTCGGCAGCATACAGATAGCTTCGCATGGTGTTGAGGGTGGAAAGCAATGTGGCGCGGGCGGTAGGTGTATAGGGGATGCGGAACGTGGTATCAGCGTAGCGCAACAGCCCATATGGTGGTGCCTGGCCCATCGTTTCTTCAATCAGCACGCAGTAGGCCACCAGTTGCAGCAGATCAGACTCGTATGGGTGGGGCGCATGCCGTCCAGGTTTGACCTCAACTGGCACATAACGTCCAGCTACAACGAGTAGATAATCGGGTTTACCAGTCAGGGCATAGCGGGAGGCAAAGAGCGGGCGTTGTGCAGGTTGCCAGCCTGCCTCTTCCATATCACTGGCAACGATGGGTACCCACGGAATGCCCGTACGTCGCCGTAGACGTAGCGCAATCCATATCAAGAGGAGGGACAGAAGAAAGAGCGTTAATGCAACAATAACCATAGGAGGATGATCGCGGCCACGCAGAGCATCAGCGCCAGCCGTAGCAACAGCTTACTGAATTGAACTGATCGTCCATGATGCGTGTGCAAAACCACGCCCTGTTGACGTTGCTCACAACCAGCAGGCTGGCAACCTTGCACCCGCCGCAGCCACCATGCGCGGGCGCAATAGGTAAACTCAGCCACCTCGCTGGCACGAATAACTGGAGGCCTAGCCACCGCCAAGCACCGGATTACCGCTAATCGCGTTCAGTACATCGCTGACCGTAATCAGCAACATCAATGCCATCAGGGTTGCGAAACCAATCGCGTGTACCAGTGCTTCTTTTTCGGGGGGTACTTTCTTCCCACCACGAATCCACTCAATGAGCGAGAACATGATATGGCTACCATCGAGAGCGGGAATGGGTAGGAGGTTCAGGATAAACAGATTCAGGCTCAACACGGCTGTCCAGTTCCAGAAGCCGGGTAGTCCACCCTGATCAATCACCTCACCTGTAGCGCGAGCAATTCCAAGCGGGCCAGCCACGCCACCAGCAGGCGCTTCATTCAAACCAAATAAGCCACCCAGCAACGCCCCAAAACCTTGCAACATACGCATCAGGATCTCACCAGTGTAGGTAACGGCAGCTACACTGGCGCGGGGCAAGCCCGCTGGTTCATTCGTGACGATGGGGCCATAGCTAATCCCCAGCCCAGACTGAAACTGCTGGCCATCGGGGGTTGACCAGGGGCCAGGAATGACAGTGAGGGTCAGTTGCTGACCATCGCGTTCTACTACTGCCGATAAAGGTTGGCCGGTCTTTGTACGTGTAATCGGCTCGATAATCTCTGGCCCGGTCACTCTCTGTCCATCAAGGCTCACCAGAATATCATCGGGTTGAAACCCCGCCGCAGCCGCAGGTGTTTCAGGGAACACGGCATTAATCAGTTGTGTATCAGTCATAACGGGAATGCCCATGCTGATAAAGAGAATGGCAAAAATGACTATCGCCAGGAATAAATTCATCAGGGGGCCAGCCACCATCACCGGAATTTTGCGCCAGGGAGATGCGGCTGCCAGGCTGCCTGTGCCATACAGGGTATTATCCTCGCCGCCAAACCGTACAAACCCACCGATTGGTAACCAGTTCAGCGTATACTTGACACCATCTCGTTCAAATAGGGTTACAGCCCGGGGGGGATAGCCGATGCCAAACTCCTCAACGCGTACCCCCATCCAGCGTGCGACCACAAAGTGGCCTAACTCGTGAACAAACACGAGTATTCCCAACATTATCAGAAACATAAATATGGTAACCAACATCGTCATAGTAAACACTCCCGGTGATGGAAAAAATGGATGCTTGCCAGGACAAAGATCCAAGATAGGGTCTGGTGGCAAGCGGCACATAGCAGAGAAGCGGGTCAAACACCCGCCTCTTAATCGCATGCTTTAGCAGTGTACCCTATTGCCAGAAGGCTGTCAATACAAGGATCAAATAATAGAGGATGGGAGCGGTAAACAGCAAGCTATCGGCGCGATCAAGAATACCACCGTGACCAGGGATAATCTGGCTGGCATCTTTGACCCCGATCTGGCGTTTGATGAACGACTCGGCCAGATCACCGAGCGGCCCGGCAATGCCACCGGCGGCTCCCAGGAGCGTCGCGCCAGCATAGGAAAGCGGCAATCCAAGCAAGAACACAGACAGCCAGGCCGCAAGGATAGAAGCACAAAAACCACCAGCAGCACCTTCCCAACTCTTATTAGGACTGAGATAGGGTGCCATCTTGTGCCGCCCCCATGTGCGCCCTACCAGATAGGCTGCGGTATCTTGAAACCAGGTAATTGCCAGTACCAGATAGACCCAGGCAGCACCGGTCGGAATAGCCAGTGACGCTAATAGACCAGCATCAAGCGCAGGTGTGGTCAGGCCACGCAGCAAAATATAGTGACTGAAGAGCCAGCCAATATAACATGCTCCGGCAAACGTGAGTGCCCAACTGATCAGACTTCCGGTGCGATCACGAGGGGGCAACTCGGCGATCAAGGCCAGTAAAATACTGAGCGTTAAGGCCAGGCCGGTGAGATCAAAAGGGGCCAGTTCCCGCAACGCCGCCGCCGCGCAGAGCAATAAACCCGTTGTAATCCCGACAATACGGCGCGGACGGTAATTTGCCTGGCGTAAAACGGCCATATACTCGATCAAACAGATCACAATCGCTGTCGCGATCAAGAATGTAACCGGCCAGACACCCCAGTAGACCACACCGACAATCAATACCAGGAGGATCAGCGCACTGGTGACTCGCTTTGAAAGCGAACTAGTTCGGCTGGTTGATACCGCCAAATCGGCGTTCACGCCTTCCATAATCATCTATTGCCTGGCGAAAATGCTCCGCCTTAAAATCCGGCCACAACACGGGTGTAGCCCAATATTCGCTATATGCGGCTTGCCAGATCAGGAAGTTTGACAATCGCCATTCACCACTGGTACGAATCACCAGATCGGGATCAGGCAACCCACCTGTCGAGAGGTTGGCCGAAATCAGTTGTTCGTCAATCGCATCAGCCGGCATACCCTGGGCTATCAGTTTACGAACGGCGTTGACAATATCGGTACGGCCACCATAGTTAAACGCAATGGACAGCGTGAGCCGATCATTATGATGGGTGAGATCAATCGCATAGCGCACTTTATGGCAGAGGTTCTCGCTGATCCCCTCCAGACTGCCAAGATGCCGAAGGTGTACGCCTTGCTCATGCAACGACTGCGTCTCACGATCAATAAACTCCCCAAGAATATCCATTAACCCCTGGATTTCGACTGAAGGGCGACTCCAGTTCTCGGTAGAAAAAGCATACAGTGTAAGACAGGGAATTGCAAGCTCAATGCATGCGGTTACAATTGATCGAATATTCTCAGTACCAGCACGATGACCAGCCAGGCGCGGTAAGCCACGCTGACGCGCCCAACGACCATTGCCGTCCATAATGACTGCAACGTGTTCGGGGGTACGTTGACCGCTGGATGCGCCTTGCGTTCTCATTGTCTACCCTCTCTTAGTACAAACCCGATGTGCTGTTCGCGCTCTATCTCACAAATGGGTAGCAGATTCTGGTTATACTTCCAGTACCTCGGCTTCTTTATCAGCACCAATCCGATCCAATTCTTTGCCATACCGTTCAGTCAACTCTTGCAATCGATCCTGCGCTCGATGCAACTCATCCTCGGTGATCATTTTCTCATGCTCCATGTCACGCAGATCGTTAATAGCATCGCGACGATGATTACGGATCGAGATTTTGACCTCTTCAACGCGTGCCCGCACCAGTTTCACCAGTTCTCGGCGGCGTTCCTCGGTCAATGGTGGCAAATTCAGGCGAATCAATCGCCCATCATTGTTGGGATTAAGCCCCAGGTCTGAGTTTTGAATCGCCTTCTCGATGGCCCGCAAGGTCGTGGTATCGTAGGGCTGAATAATAATCATGCGAGCTTCTGGAATGCTAATACCGGCCAGTTGATTCAAAGGCATGGTTGTATCATAGGCTTCAACAGGCAGATAGTCAACCAGGCCCGTGGATGCGCGCCCGGTACGTATCGTTGCCAGATGATGTTGAAGCGCCTCAACTGCCTTCTTCATGTGGCCTTCAGTCTCCTGAATAACATCGTTTACCATTAGCTTCCTCCCGCGTTGCTTACCAACGTCCCCACATGGTCGCCCATCACAATACGCTCAATTGTCCCACTGGCTTGCGCATTAAACACAATAATGGGAATATCATTATCCATACAGAAGGTAAGCGCCGTACTATCCATCACGGTTAGACCGCGACTCAACGCATCCATATAAGTTAGATGTTCAAAGCGAGTAGCGGAAGGATCTTTGCGTGGATCAGCACTATACACACCATCTACCCCATTCTTCGCCATCAGAATGACTTCCGCATGGATTTCTGCCGCACGTAATGCCGCCGCAGAGTCAGTCGTAAAATAGGGATTACCCGTGCCACCTGCGAGAATAATAACCCGTCCCTTCTCCATGTGGCGTGTCGCCCGACGGCGGATGTAGGGTTCGGCCACCTCATCCATCTTGATCGCCGTCATGGCCCGGGTATGAATCCCCTGTCGTTCCAGTGCATCCTGAAGCGCCAGCGCGTTAATAATCGTTGCCAACATACCCATATAGTGCGACTGAGCCGCATCCATACCGAGTTTAATTGCCCGGTGCCCGCGCCAGATATTACCGCCACCGATCACCACCGCAACTTCAACCTGATGCTTTACGACGCAGCCAATTTCCCTGGCCAGGAAATCCAGCATGTCATAGTCGAGGCATTCGCCCTGAACACCATACAATGACTCGCCACTCAGTTTGATCAACACCCGGTGGTATTTTGGTTGTTCCATAGTATGATGGTTACCGGTTAGTTCCCAACTTCATAGCGTGCGAAACGACGCACCACAATATTTTCGCCAAGTTTGGCAATACCTTCTTTGATCTTATCCTGAATAGTAACCGTTGCATCTTTCACAAAAGGTTGGGCCAACAGCACATGCTCCTCATAGAATTTCTCGGGTGGCATCCCACTGGCTGCAATATCATCGGCGGGCACATCCTCAGGGTTTACATAGAGCGGGTTGGTTGCCGCAACATGCAACGCCAGTTCGCGTGAGAGGGCAATAAAGTCATCGGTACGTGCCACAAAATCCGTCTCGCAATTAACTTCAACAATCGTCACCAGTTTTGAGCCAGGATGTTCATAAATTGCAATTCGACCTTCACGTGCCTCACGGCTCTGCTTTTTACCAGCGTCCGCAATGCCTTTCTCGCGTAAAATATCGATCGCCTGATCTATATTGCCATCGGTTTTCAGGAGCGTATCGCGGCATTCTTTAATACCCGCCCCGGTGCGCTCGCGTAATTCTTTTACTAGCTCGGTTGTTACCGCCACTGTTTCACTCCTTATAGCCTTACCATAGGTTCCATGATAGATACTGCTCAACGCAGACGGAACAGTCCTGATTGTGGTCACACGAATGCGCCTGCACGCCTATATCAGACAGCAGACCAGGCCTGGACAGATGCGCTTGTACCTGCCAGATGTTGTCATTTCTATCATCCCTGTTGGATTATGTGCATGAATCGCGCCAGGAAAACCAGCAACAAGGGTACACAGGCCTCTTGTGAGTATAGCGAACAGGGTGCTACCAGGCGCGGACTGCATAGCACCTGACGGCAACCTTGTGACGGCTATGCGGTATCGACCGTCTCGAACTCAGCCGAGTCGGTTTGTCCCGTTTCACGCCGATGCAACCCTTCAATCGCCGCGTCTGCCATTTTACTGGTCATTAAGCGGATACCTCGGATCGCGTCATCGTTGCAAGGAATAATATAATCGATCACATCCGGGTCACAATTCGTATCGACCATTGCCACAACGGGAATACCGATCTTGCGCGCCTCGCGGACTGCCAGTTCTTCTTTGTGCGGATCGACCACAAAGAGCGCTCCTGGCAAGCGCTCCATGGTTTTCAACCCGATAAACACCCGGTTTAGCTTATTAATCTCATTCTCAAGTTTGAGTGCCTCAGCCTTGGTCAAGCGTGCAAAATCACCCCGATCACGTTGGGCTTCCAGGTCGGCCAGGTAGCGTAGCCGCTTGCGAATCGTGACAAAGTTGGTTAATGTGCCACCCAGCCAGCGTTGCGTGATATACAACTGGTTGGACCGGGTCGCTTCTTCGGCAATGGCTTCCTGCGCCTGTTTCTTGGTACCCACAAAGAGGATTTTTTGTCCACTGGCCACGGTGTCGGCAATGAAGTAATAGGCGTCGGTCACACCCTTGACGGTCTTCTGTAAGTCAATGATGTGAATGCCATTGCGGGCGGTAAAAATAAACCGGCCCATTTTCGGGTTCCACCGCCGCGTCTGATGTCCAAAGTGCGCTCCCGACTCAAGTAAGACTTTAATTGAGACAATGCGTGAGGGACGCGTTCCTGCCTGCGTCATGCGTTTTGCTTTACTCCTTATACTTTTAGCTCTTTATGCTCCGCCATTCCCGTCATTTTACGCCCAGACCAATAGAACCCATTGGCAGGATTGGCCGTAATCAGAGAATGTGTGTATTTGGCGCGGAATATGCACCGCCGATTAGTATAGCACACAACATGATTGGCGGCAAATAGGAGGGACATGGGACATGCGGTCGCCATGCTGCCGCATGCCCTATTTGAACGCTTTGTTCAACGTTCATAGGCCGCTTTTCAACTGGGGGTCAGGAGGGTTCTAACACCCGTGGGAGCCAGATATCTAGCACCAGGTAGATGAGCAGGGGCAGCAAGAGCAATAATAGCCCACCCCAGATGGGGGTGAATAGAAAAAAGAGCGCAGCCGGTGGGAGAATCAAAGCGATAACGATCATAAAGCCAGGGATACTGCCCCAGCCAAGCGCTGGTATTAACAGCAAAAAGGTTAAACCGGCGATGACCAGTTCGCTGCAACTAAGTAGATCGCCGGTATTCGTACAACGCGTGAGCATGGTGGGTACTACAATCGCCAGCGGTAGAATATCGAACTCGACGGGAAAGAGCAATCGTCGGGTCACCAGTATGATCAACCCGATCAGAATGATGCCATATCCCCGCATCAGGCGATTTTCCAGCATATCATCAAGTCCTTATAGCACGTTGGGACGTTGATATATGGCCCGTTGGAGCGTTTCGACTGGAACGCCACTGCTGTCAGGGTTCCAGTCCGTTGGGTACGAAGCCATGTCAATATTCAACGCTTAACATGCTACACAACCACATTGACCAGTTTCCCGGGCACAACGATAATCCGGCGTACTGTCTTATCGCCAACCAGGCTTAACACCCGCTCACTGCTCAACGCCATTGCCTTGAGCGTTTGTTCATCCGTATCCACGGCTACGGTCACTTTGTCACGCAGCTTGCCATTGACCTGAATCACGAGTTCAATCATATCTTCAGCCGCCAGTTCAGCATTCGCCACTGGCCATGGCTGTTGATGAATGCTGTAGCTGTACCCCAGACGTTCCCACAACTCCTCGGCAATGTGCGGGGTGACCGGGGCCATCAGCCGCAACAGGATGTGTATGGCTGCGTTCCAGGCGGGGGTGTGGGCCAGGCCAGCGTCGCGGGCGCGATACAGCGCGTTGGTGAACTCCATGAGCGCCGCCACCATCGTGTTGAATTTGAAGTCCAGAATATCAGCCTCAACGCGCTGAATGGTCTGGTGGGTAATGCGTTCTAGCTGGCGGGTGCTAAAGGTAACAGGTTGACCACGATCATCATCAGGTGACAACGTGATGCGCCAGACGCGATCCAGCCAGCGCCGAATGCCAGGCACGCCCTGGGTACTCCAGGGCACGGCCAGTTCAAAATCGCTGATAAAACACTCATAGCCGCGTAGTGCGTCTGCACCATGTTCTTGCACGACTTCGTCGGGCGTAATCACATTGTGGAGTGACTTACTCATCTTGCGCCCATCCGTCGCCAGGATCAGCCCCTGGTTGCGCAGGCGCTGAAATGGCTCAAAGAACGACACATACCCCAGATCGTAGAGTACCTTTGTCCAGAAGCGGGCATAGAGCAGGTGCATCACCGCATGTTCAGCCCCACCGACATACATATCGACCGGTAGCCAGTAGTCCAGTTCCTGGCGATCGGCCAGCGTATCTGGATTGTGGGGATCAACAAAACGCATGTAGTACCAGGAAGAACAGGCAAAAGTACCCATCGTGTCGGTTTCGCGTCGGACGCGACGGCCATCGGGCAAGGTGGCTTGCACCCAGTCCTCGATCAGTGCCAGCGGCGATTCGCCGGTCGCGGTTGGCTCATAGCTATCGACATTGGGCAGCGTGAGCGGCAAGTCGGCATCGGCAAGCGGCACTTCCAGGCCATCATCGGTATGCATAATGGGGATGGGTGTCCCCCAGTAGCGCTGGCGGCTGATCAGCCAGTCACGCATCTTATAGTTCAGGCGGCGCTGCCCGGTACCCTGCGCCTCCAGCCAGTCAATTGTACGGCTAATGGCGACATCACCGGGCAAGCCATTGATCGGCCCGGAATTGATCGGTGTGCCATATTCGTCATGATAAATAACCTCACGATACCAGGGAATCTGTGCCAGATAACCCATGTAAGACGATGGTCGTTCCCCGGATATGGAGTGGATGCGCTGCACAATCTGCTGATCTGCTGAAACTGAGTCAAAGGCGATGATCGTATCAGCAAAAATCGTGAGCCAGCCAGATCCGACTACTTCTGTCCATCCATTGGCGGTCAGATAGGGTTGCACCAGTTGGGCGTAGTCTGCGGCCTGGGCACCGGTCAGCGTGACGAGCAGGGCACCAGTCGGATCTGACTCCACACTATACCCGGCCTGTTGCAAGATAGTGTCCAGGCCGGAACGATACATCTCAGGTCGGATACAACTGCGGGCAGCATCATCAGGACGGGCAATCACTGGAATGATCGGCAGGCCAAATGTGAGGGCAAACGCAAAATCGCGCTCGTCGTGGGCGGGTACAGCCATAATCGCGCCGGTTCCATAGCCCATCAACACATAGTCGGCAATCCAGATCGGGATCTGTGTTCCATTCACTGGATTAAGCGCATAGCTCCCGGTGAAGACGCCCGTTTTTTCCTTCTCCTCAGCCGTGCGAGCGCTGGCCGACATAGCCCGCGATCGGGTCACGTACTCCGTCACTTGCGTTCGCTGTTCAGCCGTGGTCAGGCTCTCGACCAGCGGATGCTCCGGCGACAAGACCATGAAGGTTGCGCCCCACAGCGTATCCGGGCGAGTGGTGAAGACAATAATGTCAGCATCGACCGCCGGAGCAACCGGAGACGCAGGGGGGGCTACCTTGAAAATAACCTCGGCTCCCTCGCTACGCCCAATCCAGTTGCGCTGCATCGCAACGATTTTGGCGGGCCAATCAACGCTATCCAGGTCACGCGCCAGGCGTTCGGCATAGGCGGTAATCCGAAAGAACCACTGCTTTAACACCTTACGTTCGACCAGTGCCCCACTCCGCCAGGCCCGCCCTTCGGCATCAACCTCCTCGTTGGCAATAACAGTCTTATCTACTGGATCCCAGTTCACCACTGCTTCGCCACGATAGGCCAGACGAAACTGGCGCAAAAAATCCTGCTGTTGCTGTGGCGTATAGCTGTTCCATTCGGCAGCGGTTATGCCTGGCTCAGAGAGAGGGCGGCGGAGATCGGCAGTGCCACGACGGGCCAGTTCGGCCTCCAGTTCGGTGATGGGCCGGGCGGCATCGACACGTGGGTCATACCAACTGGTGTAGAGCCGCAGAAAGATCCACTGTGTCCAGTGATAATACTCCGGCGTACTGGAGTTAATCTCGCGGCTCCAGTCATAACTGGTACCGATCAGATTCATCTGGCGCTTGTAATTGTCGGCAAAGCGGCGGATCAACAGGGCCGGGTTCGTCTGTTGCTTGATTGCTGCATTTTCGGCAGGGAGGCCAAAAGCGTCCCATCCCATCGGGTGCAACACGTTATAGCCCTGCATGCGGTAGTAGCGGGCTACCACATCGGTCGGCACATAGTTGCGACAGTGGCCTACACTCAGCCCTTCACCACTGGGGTAGGGATAGAAGTCAAGAATGTAATATTTGGGGCGTTCATCAGCAGGCTGTGTTTTATAGAGTTCATCAGCCGCCCAGCGTTGCTGCCATTTCGGTTCAATTTCAGCCGGATCGTAGCGTTCTGGTGCTTTGCGGTCATTCGTTTTGCTCATAGACTATTGCTCCTCCGCCAGTGAGCACAATTGCATGCAAAAGACAATGTGCAATGAAATAATGGTAAAAGTACATAGACAGCGATTATCCGCTGCTGCGTATAACAGGTATCAGCCTGAAGGTCAGGTTCCGACACAGGTGCTCACCTCCTTTCGGCGCATGGTGCAAATAGTATGCGCATATCACCAGGATTATACCATAGGGCTATGGGTGTGTGCAGGCCGCAGTGGCCCGACAGCGGTTTTTGGGCATAGAGATAGGTGCAATGGGCGATCTCGTTTCAAGTGGGCTGTGGTATACTTAAGTGTATGATGGACGCTCAAATGGCCACTGATTATACCTGCTGCCGCCGTCCCATCCGTATCATCCGTGCAGGCTGCATTGCCTATCAGTCTGCCTGGGATTGGCAACGCGAGCTGGTGCGTGGGCGTTCCGCTGGACGTGAAGAAGACACGTTGCTGCTGCTGGAACACCCACCCACGATTACGCTGGGGCGCAAGGCACGGCAGGAACATGTGCTGGTGTCTGCGGCTGAACTGGCGCAACGGGGGGTGACGCTGGTTGCAAGTGATCGCGGCGGCGATGTCACATACCACGCACCGGGGCAGATTGTCGGCTACCCTATTCTCAAGTTGTCACGCTATGGCGGCGATGTCGGGCGCTATCTGCGCAACCTGGAAGAAGTCATCATCCGTGTTCTGGCTACCTATGGATTGGTCGGAGAGCGAGTTGCCGGGTCAACCGGCGTGTGGGTTGCGGTTGATAGCACCGCCGATCATCCGGATCGGTCACGGGATAATGAGGCTTCGACGCTCGCCAAGATTCGGGATAATGAGGCTCCGACGCTCGCCAAGATTGCGGCGATCGGTGTGCATGTGAGTGCAAGCGGAGTTACATCGCACGGTTTTGCCTTGAATGTCGCGCCCGACTTGCGGGGGTTCGCTCAGATTATTCCGTGCGGTCTCACGGGTCGCACCGTAACCTCGTTAGAACAGGTGCTGGGGTACGCTCCAGCATTGATAGAGGTGCAGGAGCGTCTTGTCGCTTGTTTTGGCACGGTGTTTAATGTTATGCCGGTGTGAGGGAATGTACTATGCTGCGTTCATACCATAGTACCGTTGTAAAAAAAGAGTGTTTATTTGATAATATCCTGGGAGATTGCAGAAAGTACGTCCACGGTTTATCACTGTAAACCAGACAGCAGTTGTTACCAGGAGGCTACTATGCAGGAATTTGTTAAAGGCTCGCTGCCAAACATCATGTTTATTGGTGGATTGATCGCGATTGGGCTTGGTCTCGGCATTGAGTTCAAAATTGTTGAAGTCAAGGGACAACTGACAAGAGGTAGTCGATTTGGAGCGATTAGTGTGGGGGCGATCCTGATCGCGGTCAGTGTCTTTCTCTATATCCGGCCGCTGGAAACAGCCAGTACGCCGCCAGCACCCGCCCAACCGGATGTTGTACAGGCAAACCTTGCACCAATCGGGCCAGTGAGCCAACCACTGCCTGAAACCACTGAACAGCCAGCCAGCGCACCAGTAGTGGTGGAACAGCCACAAGCAGCACCGACTGTATCACCACCGGACGTGACAGCGGAACAGCCACAAGCAGTACCGACTGTATCACCACCGGACGTGCCAGTTGAGCCGTCCCAGCCGCTGCCGGCGGCTGATGTATCGAGCAACCCTGTTGCATCCGACGTCACTGTACCTGACCTGCGCGATATGAATGTGAAAGAGGCTGAGAAGTTGTTAAGAGTATTGGGGTTGCAGTTAGGCCAGCCATATGCCACATGCGATCAAATTCAGGCCAGTGGCGCAGCGGCGGTGCGGGTCAAAAAGGGGCACATTGTGTGTCAATCGGCCCTGCCGTCCAGTCTTATCCCGCCAGGTAGTACGATTGATTATGTGGTCTTTGATGATAAGCCACCGAGAAGACCGTAGTGATGGTGGTGACTAGATAGGGAAAATTATGGCCGAATATATTCCGCTGATGCCAGTCAATACTCCTGCCGGATCAACAGTCGCACCTCGTGCGCGGCGACCCGAGTGGCTCAAGGCTCGTGCGCCGACCGGGGAAACCTATCACGATGTTTTGCGCCTGATGCGTGAGCAAGGGCTGCATACCGTGTGTGAGGAGGCCCGTTGTCCCAATATTGGTGAATGCTGGAGCCACCGCACGGCGACCTTTCTGCTGCTGGGCGATACCTGTACGCGCGGGTGTCGCTATTGTGCAATTGGCAAAGGCAAACCGCAACCGCTTGATGAGCAGGAGCCAGAACGCATTACCGAGGCAGTGGCCTATCTCAAGCTCAAGCATGTGGTGTTGACCTCGGTCAATCGTGATGATCAGCCTGATGGCGGGGCGCATATCTTTGCTCGCTGCGTTGAGCTTATTCGCCAGCATATTCCTGATTGCACTATTGAAGTCCTCATTCCCGATTTTGATGGCAACTGGGCCGCCTTGCAACTTGTGCTGGATGCTGGCCCCGATGTGTTGAACCACAATATTGAAACCGTTCCACGTCTCTTTCGGCGCTTCCGTCCACGTGCCGGATTTGCGCAGAGCCTGGAGCTACTGGCTCGCGCACGGCGTTTTGACCCGCATCTGATCACCAAGAGTGGTCTGATGGTGGGTGCGGGCGAAACGAATGTGGAAGTGCTGGAGGTTATGGATGCACTGCGCGGCAGCGATGTCAATGTGTTGACCATCGGGCAGTATCTGGCACCAGGCAACAATTACTGGCCGGTGGATCGCTATGTCACACCGGCTGAGTTTGCGATGTTTAAGCAAGAGGGGTTCCAACGCGGGTTTACTCATGTCGAGAGCAGCCCGCTGGTGCGTAGTAGTTACCATGCTCACGAACATGTCGGCAACACTGTGCATTGAGATGCTATGCAGCCGGTTGTGAAGCATCTGTATGTGCATATTCCATTCTGTGCGCGGCGCTGTGCCTACTGCGACTTCAATACGTATGCCAATCTTGAGGATCGAATTGAGCCGTATATCGCGGCGCTGTGCGCAGAACTGACACTGTTAGCACAGGAACAGTCGCAGCCGTCACATGACAGTCCATTAGCTATCGTTCGCAACGACTATCTCCCACCGACCGCTCGTGTGTCACGTGCGACACTCCAGCCCTCGATCTTTTTTGGTGGTGGTACGCCCAGCATGTTGACGCTCGGCCAGCTTGAGCGTATATTGCATGCGGCCAGTGCGCTGGTGCCGCTCGACACCGCTGAGATAACGCTTGAAGCCAATCCGGGTGTGCTGCTGGGTGCAGATATGGCAGCGCTGGACTATCTCCGTGGGCTACGCGAGCTGGGCATCAACCGGTTGAGCCTGGGGGTGCAGAGCCTGCACGATCCCACCTTACGTGTACTGGGGCGTACCCACACTGCTGCCGAAGCCTATCGCTGCTTTGCAGCAGCACGACGAGCGGGCTTCACGTCCATTAACCTGGATTTTATGTTTGGTTTGCCCGGTCAAACCGTTGTGCAGTGGGAAGCGGCGCTGGCGGAAGTGCTGACATGGGGAGCCGATCATTTTGCGTTGTATGCGCTCATCCTGGAAGAACGCACGCCGTTGGCAGCGCAGGTCATGCGCGGGCAGGTCAGTGTGCCCGACGATGATGCGACGGCGGCGATGTATGAAGCGGCGATGTACTATCTTGCGGCGGCGGGTTATGCCCAGTATGAAATTAGCAACTGGGCGCGGATTGTGGAGCAGCAGCCGATCAGCGCCAACGGGCATGGGCTATGTCAACCCGACGATCTTGATAGTTCGCTGCCCGCCCTGGCCTGTCAGCATAATCTAGCCTACTGGCTGAACAGCGACTATCTGGCTGCCGGGGCCGGGGCGCATGGGCATGTCTACCCACAGCGCTATGCTAATCTGGCGGCGGTCGATGCCTATATTGCGGCTGTGCAGGCCGGACGTCGTCCGGTGGCCGAGTGGGTGCCGCTGACGGAGAACGATCTGTATGCGGAGACGATGTTTATGGGCCTGCGCTTGAATGCGGGAGTCAGTCTGGCGCACTTCCGCGACCGCTGTGGAGTGGATCTGGATGTAATCTACGGCGACCTGTTGTGTGAACTGGCACAGACAGGCCTGATCGAGCGCAGGGCATGGGGTGTGCGTCTTACCGAGCGCGGGCGAATGCTGGGCAACCAGGTGTTTGCGCGGTTTGTATAACGACAGGCTACCGTACTAACCGCACCTGATCGCAGAAAAAGAGTGTGCCAGCGGTAATACACAGCGGGATCGAGAGCAGGTTCAGAAACGGAATACTCACCAGACCAAAACAGATCAGGCCAAAACTGGCGCTAGCTGGCAGGCTCTGCCAGATAACCTTCAATTTGGCGCGAAAACTGAGTCGCCGTCGTTCCAGGGGTGGATCGAGGAAATCCAGGCAGGCGATCAGTATCCCCAGACCCATCCCACCGGCCATGGTAATCAACTGGCCGACCAGCGGGAGAAAGTTGCAGAGAAACAGCACCAACGCGATGAGCAGCACCAGCAGCAGTTTCTTGAGTTCAAACAACAGTGAGCGGGCGATGTCGATCGCAATCGCCCGCATTCCGGTTGGTGCCGGAGGCGATGACTGTCCGGCATAGACCTGCTCAAGACGCTCTGAGAGCTGGCTATACCAGGGTGATCCCAGTACTACCCCAAAACGCACCAGCAGGAACCCGGTTACAATCAGTAGTCCAACGACTAGAAACGCCTGTAAAAATACAGCGAAAATAGCTTCTAACCCGGTCATATTACTGACTAATGTGTCGATAACACGTAGTCCGGCCAGCAACAACCCGACATAGAAGGTAATGCCGACCAGGATATTAATTCCAATCGGAATAAGAATATAGCGCCACAAACCCGGTGTACGGTTAATAATACTCAGGGCGCGAAAAGGATAGATCAATCCGGCGAATAACCCACCTCTTGCGTGTGGAGCGGCTGATCTGAAACTTCGTTCTCCTGCCATGATCATAATTCTCTTTGTATAATGAAGATGTCCTCCGGCTCCGGTAATCAAGCGAGCGCTACGCTTCGGGATCTATATCAATTGCTTCTGCAATCCATACCTGAATGTTAGGATAGCGGTGCCCCCTGGCCCCCCCGCTGGCGGGGTGCAAACCACCTGGTACAACAGTGCTGAAACAGATGGAAGTTACGTTTGTCAATCAATGTAACCGCAAGCGGTGCGTTTTTTAACGCCTTGGCCGCATACAGTCCACCAGAAGCGCCACCAATAATGACCACACGGTGTGAAAACTGTTTACAGAAAGGTATCTCATAACGTAGTAAACCTGGTGGTCAATGGTTGCTGCCTGACCGGTCGGGTTGCTCCAACAATCAGCCGAAACGTCAGACCGTGTATCGTTATGCGACTAGTATACCATGGTAGCTCCTGGTAGACTTGATGATAATCAGTGGTATAATAGCGCCAATCCTTTTGTATGATAAGCAATAAGACACAGATTGTTCAGCAATTGCACAGGTTCAACGGAGTTGACACAAAAACAAATTGTGATTATAATACATAAGGATTTCCTATTGTTCAAAATGGAAGAGATGAAAACCCCATTTTGGGACCTAGTCTAGAATAAGGCTCCCGTATGGCAACACGACCTCAAATTTTTCGGCCCGGTACGAACACCCTTGCCCGAGTTAGTATCTTTGTTGGTGCGCTCATCGTTGTCGAGATCTTGCTGATCTTGATCGTTTTCTTTCGATCCAATTATTGGCGGCAGGTACATATTGCAATTGACCAACCAGTAAACTTTAGTCACCAGATTCATGCCGGTGTGGTTGGGATGGATTGTCGATATTGTCATACCTCCGTAGCGCAGTCGTCCTTTGCAAGCATTCCACCCACCGAGACCTGTGTGACATGCCATACACAGGTCAAGCAGAATAGTCCACTCGTTCAGCCCATCTGGAAGAGTCTGGAGACAGGTAAACCGATTGAATGGGTGAAAGTGCATGATCTTCCGGCCTTTGTCTATTTTAACCATAGCATTCATGTCAACAAGGGGTTTGGTTGTACGGAATGTCACGGTCGGGTCAACGAAATGCCGGTAGTCTGGCAGGAGCAGGCACTGTTCATGGGATGGTGTCTCAATTGCCATCGTAACCCGGAGAAGTATATCCGGCCAGTGGAAGAAGTTTACAACATGGAGTGGGTACGGCCACCCAATCAGATCGCCCTGGGACAGAAACTTTTGCAGGAATACAATATTGACGTTAATCGCCTGAGTAACTGCTATATCTGTCACCGCTGAAACTAGAGTAGTACACATATGACAATGCAAAGTCAAGAAGAACGTGTCGATCTTTCCGAGATCCGCACCCGACTTGCCGGGGCTACTGGTCAGCAATACTGGCGTAGCCTGGAGGAAGTGGCCGAGACAAAGGAATTTCAGGAGTTTTTGCACCGTGAGTTTCCCAGCGGCGCGTCTGAGTGGGATAATTCGTTCAGTCGCCGCACATTCCTGAAAGTTATGGGGGCGTCTCTGGCGCTGGCGGGGTTGACGGCGTGTCGCTATCAACCGGTCGAACGCATTGCGCCCTATGTCAATGCGCCAGAGCAGATCGTGCCGGGGTTGCCACTCTTCTATACATCGGTCGCAACCTCGCGGGGCTATGCACAGGGAGTAGTAGTTGAGAGTCATACCGGGCGGCCTACCTTTATTAGTGGTAATCCTGAACATCCGGCCAGCCTGGGAGCCGTCGACGTTTTCACGCAGGCTGAGATCCTGACAATGTACGATCCTGAGCGTTCACGGCAGGTGTTGAACAACGGGGACAAAAGCAACTGGGACGCATTTGTGGCGGACATTACACCGCAACTGGCTGAGTTACGCCGGGCACGGGGAGCCGGTCTCCATATTTTAACGCAGACGGTGACATCTCCGACGCTAGCGAGCCAGTTCCGGGCGCTGCAGTCAGCGTATCCCGAAGCACAGTGGCATCAATATGAGCCGGTTGGACGCGATAATGTGCGTGCGGGTGCCCAACTTGCGTTTGGTGAATATGTTGATACGCTCTACCATTTTGATCAGGCGCAGGTTATCCTGGCTCTGGACAGCGATTTCTTGTTCGCAGTACCGGGCAATGTGCGCTATGCCCGCGATTTTAGCACTGGACGACGGGTACGCCGCGACAATCTCGAGTCGAATCGACTGTATGTCGTCGAAAGCACACCGTCGATTACCGGGGCCATCGCGGATCATCGTCAACCGCTCCGCGCCAGTGAGATCGAGCGTCTGACCCGCGTTGTGGCCCGGCGACTCGGCGTGAGTGGCGTGAGTGACACTGAACTACCACCTGGTATGCCCGCCGAGTGGCTGGAGGCACTGGTTGAAGATTTGCAGCAGCATCGCGGCACAAGCGTGGTGGTCGTTGGTGACAATCAGCCGCCAATTGTCCATGCGCTGGTGCATGCCATCAACCAGCAGTTGGATAATGTTGGGACTACCCTCAGTTACATCGATCCGGTTGAGGCTCATCCGGTCAACCAGCTTGAATCGCTCCAGGCCCTGACAACGGCGCTCCAGTCCGGCCAGGTGGGTATGCTGGTTATGTTCGGTGGTAACCCGGTCTATGATGCGCCATCTGATCTGAATTTTGCCGATGCCCTGGCGCGTGTTGGTACCAGTGTGCATCTGAGCCTGTTTGTGGACGAAACCTCAGCCAGAAGTACCTGGCATATTCCAGCGGCACACTTCCTGGAGGCCTGGGGCGATGCACGTGCCTTTGATGGTACCGCGTCGGTTATTCAGCCACTGATTGAGCCACTGTATGGTGGCAAGTCGGCGCACGAACTCGTTGCAACCCTGATGGGTCAGATTGAGGTTAGTGGCTACGATATTGTACGCAACTTCTGGCGCAGTCGCGGGTTGGGTGGACGCGATTTTGATACCTTCTGGCACACTGCCCTGTCGAAAGGGGTGATTGAAGGTACCACAGCGGCACCGAAGCAAGTGACGTTACAGATCGCTGAATTTCCTGATACGGTCACCGCTCTCCCCGCCGACGAACTGGAGATCTTGTTCCAGCCTGATCCTTCAGTCTGGGATGGGCGTTTTGCCAACAATGGCTGGCTCCAGGAGTTACCCAAACCATTGACCAAGCTGACCTGGGATAATGCAGCACTGATTGGTGTTGCAACCGCTGAGCGCTTGCGCTTGCAGAACGGTGATGTGGTTGAATTGCGTACCCAGGGTAGGACACTACGGGTTCCCGTGTGGATCGCGCCTGGCCATGTAGACGAGGCGGTAACGGTGTATCTGGGCTATGGACGTGAACGGGCCGGTGCCGTGGGTACGGGGCAGGGCGTGAATGTCTACCGCTTGCGTACCTCTGACAATCTGTGGATTACATCCGGGCAGTTGCGCCGCACTGCTTCACGGTATCAACTGGTGAGTACACAGGATCATTCGAGCATGGAGGGGCGTGAGATTGTCGTATCGGGTACACTGGCCCAGTTCCGCTCGAATCCTGAACATCCGCCGTTCTTCCACGGTGAACACGAGCATCTGTCACTTTATCCAGATTATCCCTATGATGGGCCACGCTCCTGGGGTATGGTCATTGATCTCAGCACGTGTATTGGCTGCAATGCCTGTGTGCTTGCCTGCCAGGCTGAAAATAACATTCCGGTGGTGGGCAAAGGTCAGGTTGCCAATGCACGTGAAATGCACTGGTTGCGCATTGATCGCTACTATAGTGGAGAACTGGACAATCCCAGGATTTATTTCCAACCGATGGCCTGTGTACATTGTGAGAAAGCACCGTGTGAGTTGGTATGCCCGGTAGCCGCGACGATTCACGATGACGAAGGCGTCAACAACATGGTGTACAACCGTTGTGTGGGGACGCGGTATTGCTCGAATAACTGTCCCTACAAAGTGCGGCGGTTCAACTTTTTACAGTACACCGATCTCGAGTCAGAAACGCTTAAATTGCAACGCAACCCGAATGTGACGGTACGTAATCGCGGTGTGATGGAGAAATGTACCTACTGTATTCAACGCATCAGTGCCGCACGGATCGAGGGTGAGAAAGCAAACCAGCCCGTTCTCAAGGATGGCGATGTCATCACAGCCTGTCAGGCTGCGTGCCCCACGCAGGCGATTATCTTTGGTAATCTCAACAATGCGGACAGTGAGGTGAACAGACTCAAGGCCGAACCGCTGAATTATGGCGTACTGGAAGAGTTGAACACGCGCCCACGTACGACGTATCTGGCGCGCGTGACCAACCCGAACCCGTCAATTGAACCTGAAATGCCTGCTGACGGGCATCATGGCACAGAGACAATTCCCAACCCGGCGATTGAACATGAAATGCCTGCTGACGGGCATCATGGGACGGAGTAGTGCGATGCAACGATATGAACAAATTGAGCCGATGGAACCGATTATCGGCCCTGGACAAACATATGCAACCATTACGGAGCGTATTAGTTCTATTCCACTGACGGATCTGCGGCAGACACCCAGAGGATGGCTAGTCGGCTTTGCGATTTCGTTTTCGTTCCTGATGCTGTTCTTGATATCCATCCTGTGGCTGTTTGCCCGTGGTACCGGCATCTGGGGCTTGAACATTCCGGTGGCGTGGGGCTTTGCGATTATCAACTTTGTGTGGTGGATCGGTATTGGTCACGCGGGAACGCTGATTTCAGCCGTGTTGTTGCTCTTCCAGCAGAGCTGGCGCAATTCCATTAATCGTTTTGCCGAGGCCATGACCCTGTTTGCGGTGGCCTGTGCCGGTCTGTTCCCTATCCTCCATCTCGGTCGTCCCTGGCTGTTCTACTGGTTAATTCCCTATCCCAATACGCTGGGTATGTGGCCGCAGTTTCGTAGCCCGCTCGCCTGGGACGTTTTTGCCATTTCAACCTATGCCACCGTGTCGCTGCTGTTCTGGTTGGTCGGTCTTATTCCCGACTTTGCGATCTTGCGCGATCGTGCGGCGGGCAAGCTGCAACGGCAGATCTTTGGCCTGCTGTCTCTGGGATGGCGTAGCTCGTCACGCCACTGGCACCGCTATGAGATGGCCTATCTCATCCTGGCGGCCCTATCGACCCCCCTGGTCGTTTCTGTCCATAGTATCGTTAGCCTCGACTTTGCCGTCTCGCAACTGCCTGGCTGGCATGTGACGATTTTCCCACCCTACTTTGTGGCCGGTGCGGTGTTCTCTGGCTTTGCGATGGTGCTGACACTGACAATCCCGATCCGCAAGTGGTATAACCTGGAAGACTTTATTACCATGAAGCACCTGGACAATATGGCCAAGGTGATGCTCGTCACTGGATCAATCGTCTTCTATGGCTATTTAATGGAGTTGTTCTACGGCTGGTATAGTGCCAGTGCCTTTGAGCAATTTATGGTGCTGAACCGCATGATCGGCCCCTATGCACCGTTCTTCTGGGCATTGATCGTGTGTAATGGCATCATTCCACAGTTGCTGTGGTTCAAGTTCTTCCGGCAAAACATCCCGTTCCTGTTTGTGTTCTCGATCATTGTGAATATCGGTATGTGGCTCGAACGGTTTGTGATTGTGGTCATTAGCTTGCATCGGGAATTTTTGCCTTCATCGTGGGATATGTACACGCCTACCTTCTGGGACTGGTCTTTGTATATTGGATCGTTTGGGCTGTTCTTCACGCTGCTGTTCCTGTTCATTCGCTTCCTGCCGATGATCAATATCTTTGAAATGAGTATGTTGCAGTTCTCTGAAAATGAGAAGGCGCATGGGCGTGAAGCACGGCGGGTTCAGCTAGCTGGGGATACGCCTGAGCCAGCCGAGATGGCCTAGAAAGTGCCGAGGTGTGGATGTCAAAGCACGATTTCGTGCTACACCAGACGACTCAGGGTATTGACCTTCTATCTAGAAAGCACCGAGGTGTGATGTTATGACAAGGCCTGCGATTTACGGCCTGATGGCTGAGTTTGATAGTGCGGAGGCCATAACGAAGGCGGCGCATCGCGCTCACGAGGAAGGGTACCATGATATGGATGCCTACACGCCCTTCCCGATTGAAGAAGTGATTGAGGCCGTTAGTCCAAGGAATACCGGTGTTCCGTTCTTTGTATTGATCGGTGGCGTGCTGGGGGCTTCGGGCGGGTTCTTTATGCAAATGTATGCAATGACCATCGATTACCCTCTCAACATTGGTGGTAGACCACCCAACATTACTGGATGGCCCTCGTTTATCCCGATTACGTTTGAATCGGGAATCTTGCTGGCAGCGTTTGCGGCCGTTATTAGCTTGATTGCGCTGAATGGGTTGCCTATGCCCTATCATCCGGTGTTCAATGTCCCTGGCTTTGAACGGGCATCACAGGATCGCTTCTTCCTGTGCATTGAGGCCACCGACACCAAGTTTGATCGCCGCCGAACACGTGAGTTTTTACAGAGCCTGCAACCCAGGCAGATCACTGAGGTTGAGCCATGAGAGCAAGAACGATGGATACACAAAATCAGCGACGGTTCTCGTTCATGACCAGGGTGCTGCGATTGGGGTGGATACCGCTCTTGCTCATCTTTGTAGCAGCTTGCCACCAGGATATGTATGATCAGCCCAAGTATAAACCGCTGGCGCCCAGTACATTTTTTGAAGATGGACGCTCCGCACGACCAGTCGTACCCAATACCGTTGCGGTGGGCCAGGTGCAACGTGACGAGTATTTTCTCACCGGGCAGATCGATGGGCAACCCGGCGATGTGTTCCCCATGCCTGTCACCGCCGAGGTGATGGAACGTGGGCGAGAACGGTATAACATCAATTGCGTACCGTGCCATGGATTGTCAGGCTATGGCAATGGGATGGTCTGGCGTCGTGGTGGTATAACACCAGCTAATTTCCATACCGATCGCCTGCGGAATTCGCCCGAAGGACACTTTTTTGATGTTATTACCAATGGATATCGCTATATGTATCCCTATGGGGATAAGGTTACGGCTGAAGATCGCTGGGCAATTATTGCTTATATTCGGGCGCTCCAATTAAGCCAGAATGCAACGATTGATGATGTTGCACCCGATCAGCGAATCTTGTTGCAGGGAATGAACCAATGAACCAGACAATAAAGAGTCCCCAACTAAATCTCGTTCAACTGGTAGCACTGGGCGTTGGTGTGGTTGGTCTGGTGCTGGCAGCAGCTGGCGCAGCGATCAATCAGGAGCAGTTCTATCAGTCGTATCTCTTTGGCTACATGTTTGTGCTGGCGTTTGCCCTGGGTAGTCTGGCGTTTATGATGATCCATCACTTAAGTGGTGGTGCATGGGGTCTGGCCATTCGGCGCATGCTTGAATCGGCAACCTTGACCATGCCATTTATGGCGCTGCTGTTTATTCCGATTGGCCTGACCGTCTTTGGCGATCTGGCAACGCAGCATTATTTGTATGAGTGGGCCGATCCTGCCGTTGTTGCGCAGGATCCGATACTCCAGGCCAAGCAGGTTTATCTCAATCCAAACTTCTTTATTATTCGGGCGATCATCTACTTCACCATCTGGATTAGCTGGTCATTGTTGATCTGCAAGTGGTCTTCCGATCAGGATCGTACGGGTGATCTGGGTGCGGCGCGTTGGATGCGCCGGTTCAGCGGGCCTGGTCTGGTGCTGTATGTGTTAACGATGACCTTTGCGGTGACTGACTGGATTATGTCGTTGAGTCCGACCTGGTTCTCATCGATCTTTGGCGTGATTTTTATGGTCGGGCAGGGTCTGTCCACCCTGGCGCTGATGGTCATCTTGCTAGCGCTGCTGGCACATCGGGAGCCATTAGCCAGTTTTGTGCAAACCAAGCACATTCACGACATTGGCAAGTTGCTCTTCGGGTTTGTCATCCTGTGGGCCTATGTGTCGTTTGCCCAGTATGTCATCCAGTGGTCAGGCGATCTGGCCGAAGAGACGCCATGGTATCTGGTGCGGAGTTCCGGTGGATGGCAGGTCATTGTGTGGGCCTTAATGCTGTTTCACTTCTTTGTTCCTTTCTTTATTCTATTGTCCCGGCGCTTAAAGCGCAATGTTCAGTCCCTCATGATTGTCGCGCTCTTCCTGATCGTGATGCGCCTGGTCGATCTGTTCTGGATTATTGTGCCGGAATTTGAAACCGGTTTTAGCTGGCTGTATCTGGTCATGCCGCTTGGGATGGGTGGCCTCTGGCTAGCACTCTTTCTAGGGATTTTGAAGCGCCGACCGATCCTGCCAGTCAATGATCCTAACTTTGAGGAGGCATTCCTACATCATGGGCATTAATCAAACAGTATATCCAACCCGTAAGAAAATGAGCGTAGCGGTGATGCTTATGGCGACGGCGCTGGTCGTATTTGTCGCCTTGAGTGTGTTGATTGTGGTGATGGGCAAGTTGCCGACTCGTCCAGTGTTGACGCAGGTGGGGTCTGCACAGGAGTGGCGTACCCTGCGTGCAGAACAACAGGAGTTGCTTGGTTCTTATGGCTGGATCGACGAAGAAAATAGCGTCGTCCATATTCCGGTGGAGCGTGCGATGAGCTTGCTCGTTGAACGTGGGTTGCCGGTTCGGCCAGGTGTTGAATCAGACACGATGGAGTCACCAACGGTGAATTGACCGGACATATACATATGGGACGTACGCGGTTACTTGAAGCTCACATTCCTTCGACTACGCTCAGAGCTTGCCCTGAGCGCAGTCGAACGGGACAAGCTTTTTCGCCGTAGGCGAAAATTTGGGGTAAAAAACAGGAAACGTACCGCTCTGCCGCAGGCGAAACCCATGGGATGATGGACGACTGCGTAAGTCCTAACATCCATTGTGTAGCTTCCAAGGGCCACTTGAAACGATCAAGTGGCCCTTGGTCATTTCGTCAGCCGGGGGCAGCGTTCCAGAGGATAGATTGGCGATTGTCTGCAAAGTTATCACAGTGCGTGCTATGAGGAAGTGGTACATTGGATGCTATGCGAGAGCATCGTGACCAGAAGACGGACATTCCGTCAGGTAAGCACCTGACGTGCATAATGTCGGTAGCTTGCTGAATTGTTATGCAATGGTAATGATCATACGTTACAATAAAGAATAGCACGGGACAGGTTCCCTTACTCAAACACTGACCATTCCATGGGCCAGGTGCTAACTCACGTTTCATCTTAAAAAGACGCTGTGCGCAAGGGAAGGTTCTATGCTTGCTCCCAATACCATATTGCAAGAACGCTATCTTATTCTCCGTCCAGTCGGCAAAGGCGGCATGGGGGCTGTCTATCAGGCGACCGATATGCGCTTAAATTGCACGGTGGCCTTAAAAGAAATGTTATTAACCGATAGTGCCATGCGCAAGGCATTTGAGCGCGAGGCGCAGTTGCTTGCCCGATTGCGACACCCGACGTTGCCCCGCGTCAGCGATCATTTCTGGGAGGGCAATGGGCAGTTTCTGGTGATGGAGTTTATTCCCGGTGAAGATCTGGCCGAACTGCTGATGCGCAACGGTGGACAGTTTCCCGCTGAGGATGTGCTGATGTGGGGGTTGCGCTGGGCCGATCAGTTACTCGATGCCCTGGATTATTTGCATACCCAGAGTATACCAGTTATTCACCAGGATATTAAGCCCCACAATTTGAAACTTACGGCACGTGGCGATATTATTTTGCTTGATTTTGGGTTGGCGCGCAATGCTTCGGCCCAGATATCGACCATTACCGCCTACTCGAATATGACTGTGGGAGGTTTCACGCCCAACTATGCTCCCCTGGAACAGATTCGTGGCGCAAAGCCTGATCCGCGTAGTGATCTGTATTCGCTGGCGGCGACGCTCTATCATATTTTGACGGGGGTGCGCCCGCCTGACGCAGTGACACGGGCGGCGGCATTGTTGAACAATACGCCCGATCCATTGCGCCTGGCGAACACCCTGAATGCCCAGATCCCAACCGTGGTTGCCAATGTGCTACACACAGCACTGGCGTTGAATCTTGATGAACGGCCGGAGTCTGCGGCGGCAATGCGTGCTGCGCTTCATGCCAGCGATATTGCCAGGAGTAGTCAGCGCTTGCCAACCCTTGATAAAAACCACCACCCCACAGCGACCAGCATCATATTCCGGCCATCGAATGGGACACATCCCACCGATCCGCTGTTGAAGTCAGCCGTGGGTGCATCCGTAACCAGTCGTGCGAGCCTGCTTGATCTGGTACCAGAATCGGATCAAGGACAACCTCGGCCAGTAATGGCCCTAACCGGAACGCTGCTACGCACGATACCAACGGGCAGTCAATTGCTCTCACTGGCGTTTAGCCCGGATGGACAACTGCTGGCTGCTGGTGGCGAAGATCATACGATCGGCTTATGGCAATTCCGTACTGGCGATCTGTTGCGCACGCTGGAAGGACATACCAGTCGTATTCGCAGTGTCAGCTTTAGTCCTGATGGATACTTTCTGGCAGCAGGTGGTGAAGATAAAACGGTGCGGCTGTGGCATGTGGAGCGTGGTAAGTTGATTTATACGCAATCTATGTTTAACTCGCATGCGGAGTGCCTGGCATTCAGCCCTGATGGACGATTATTGGCGTCTGGAGGGTGGGGCGGTGTGATTGATTTGTGGCAGGTGACAGAGGGATATTTGCATAAAGTGGCCTCGCTGCCCACAGGATTTGTGCATAGTATTGCCTTTAGTCCCGACGGGCAAACACTGGCTGCCGGTTGCTATGATGGAACGATCCGTTTATGGAATGTGTCCGAACGATGCCTGGTGCGGACGTTAGAAGGCTATCCTAACTTTGTGCATAGTGTGACGTTTAGCCCCGATGGACAACGCCTGGCGGCGGGGGGTGGTAGTCCGACCATTCTGATCTGGCGGATGCGCGATGGTCGTTTACTCGATACGCTAGAAGGGCATACAAACTTTGTGCATAGCGTCGCGTTCAGTCGTGATGGTCAGTTGTTGGCATCGGGCAGTGAGGACAAGACGGTGCGGTTATGGCGCGTGAGCGATGGCAGCCTGTTGCACGTGCTGTATGAGCATACCAGTGGGGTTATGACGGTTGCTTTTGGGCCTGATGGACAAACGCTGGCATCAGGGAGCCGCGATACCAAGTTGCGGTTGTGGCAGGTAGCGTGACTCAGACAGTCCTGGTATAACGTGGTGGTGTGACCTGCGAGTCGCGTTGAAGGAGTCCTTGTTGAACGAGCAGTTCGAGGTGTGATAGTGTTTCGGCAATGGCAAAGCGCATCTCGTGCGGTGACAGGCGAGTAACGTCGAAAACGCGGGTACATACCTCATAGGCGGTAGCACCATCTTCAGCCACAGTACGCATCAGTTCCAACCGTTCGGCGTGATGCTGTTCCAGTTCTATCAATCGTCGCGGCCAGTTGTTAATCAGTGGCCCATGCCCTGGCAACGCCAGGCGTACATCCAACGTAGCCAGGGTGCGCAAGGAAGCCAGGTAGCGTCCCAGCGGATCTGGTTCACTCTCCGGCCATGTGCCGATATGGGGGCTGATTTTACCGAGAATGTGATCTCCACACAACACCAGTCGGTCGGTAGGGTCATACAGGATAATCTGGTCGTCGCTGTGGCCGGGGCAATGCAGTGTAACGAAGGATCGGCGGCCAATACGCAATCGAGCATCAGTGGTCAGCATATGCAACATTGGGTGCGGGCGAGTCATGGATCGCAAGAGGGCAATACCTTCAGCCATGGCCAGCGTCAGCGGTTCAGGCACCCCGCAGGCACGGAAAAAGAGCGCGGTTGGTTCGGGTTGATCGCCGCGAAAGCCCCACACCTTGTGGGCCAACTCGGCTTCACGCGGCGACATCCAGACCTCAGGCGTATGACCGGGGCTGTGTTCCTGGCACAGGCATTGCAGCCATCCAGCCATACCATAGTGATCTGGGTGAAAATGAGTAAGCATAATCTGCTGAATGTCACCCGGGTTAATATTCAGTGCTGCAAACGCGGCCTGCCACGCGGCCTGACCTGCTGGTAGATTGAGGCCGCTATCCAGAATTGTCCAGCCATTATTCCCGCGCAGCAGATAGCAGTTCACACTTCTCAGGGCAAAAGGTAGAGGCAGTTGTACCTGAATAATATCTTCCGCAACCTCATAGACATGCTCCGTTCGTTGCATGATCGCTCCCTATCTACGACTAATGTGCCTACGACCTTCCGCATCCGGTGGTTCGTCTGACGCCGGTGCCTACCCCAACGCGCCTGCCCCTGGAGAGAGATGTCGTGGGGCAGAGAGGCGTTGCATGCAACGCCTCTCTGCCGCCCCTGGCCCCCCACTGCGGCGGGCCGGGGGCGTGGCGAAGCCACGCCGCACTAGAACGGAAACATAGGCGGGGGCCGCAAGCCCCTGCCCCCCCTGCGACACAGGCTCGTTGGAGGACGAATGACAAGAACATGCAGAAGGTTCAAGTCGAAACGGTATAAGACCTGCGCTGCACCCTCGTGCTAGTATACCATATTTGTACATACTCACGCCCTGGGAGCGCCGGCAGCTTGCCCGGGCATGCGTGATTGCGTGACAGTGGCAGAACGATGATGACGCAGTGTGGCTGAAAGCCGCAGCGGTACACCTGGATCGTCTGCAAATTTTGCCGCTGATTACGTTTTAATTAGGAGAATTGAATACCTTTTTTACAAATGTTGCTGATCAATGATGCACAAATAGGCTATGGCTCTTTTCTCTGTACGTAATATAGCAAACCTATTGTAATAGTAAACGTGGAGTCCCGGCTTTAGCCTGGATGGCGCTAGACCCGGCTAAAGCCGGGACTCCGGTGCTTCACAACGGATGTAGGATTGCTATAGCAAACCTACATCCGTTGTAAATCGGAGTCTACCAAAACATTGTGATGTCATCGCATGTTCGTTCAGCGATTCCTGCTGCTGCACACGCCAAGAGCTTGCGACCTGCTCACAATGTTTTGGTAGTCCACGCTTTAGGAGTGCTACCCCGGCTAAAGCCGGGACTCCGGTGCTTCATAACGGATGTAGGATTGCTATGGTCATCTGTTACATTGTGTTCCAGCCCTGGACTACCACACTCATAACAATGATGAGCCGGAGCAACCCGGCTAGATCACGCATGGTGTGAACAGAATCGCCACCCAGATCGAACCGCAAGCGTCGCCCAATGCTGATAGCCTTGCGCAGCAAAGCGAGAATCGGATCAAACCTGTGGAAAATAGCACCATTGATAATATGCATAGTCGCCCAAACCACCTGGTACCACATAGTCACGAATTTCTGTTACGTACTATTCCGTTTGATGAAAGACTGAAGGTTTTCATCAGTTCTGATATGATTGAATTATATGATGTACGAGAGTTTGTGGCTCAGAATCTGATTGAACGGGGAATAGATGCCTGGATTCACGAAACCCATGCAGGCGCTCGGCCCGAAAGTGTGGTCGAGACATCATTACGAGCGACCGAAGCAGCAGACATCTATGTTGGCGTATTCTGGCGTAAGTATGGCCGGGTGACCATCCAGGAATACCGCCATGCCCGCGCATTGAATCGTCCCTGTTTTATTTACATCCGCGATAAGCATTGCCGCCGCGATACGGAACTGGAAGAATTTTTGTCTGCTGAGATCTACGATCCGCAGCGTGGCGTGAACTATGATTACTTCGATAGTGCTGTGATGCTGGGCAAGCGTGTGGCCGATGATATTATGGCCTGGCTGGTGCGGCGACATCGTGAGATGGTGGTCGAGTTGCAACAGGTGCAGGTGTCCCAGGTAGAAATAGTTCGTTTGCGCGACGAGTTAGACCGCCTGCGCTCAAATGCAGGTGATGAACAGACATAAGCTGCTGTGCTACCCCTGATCGTATCTGCCGTAGGCTATAAGCCTATAAACATTCATCTGCGTTCTGCTCTACAAACCAACTTGGTATGAAATCTATACCTCCTCTTCTGGCACCGTCACGCTCTGTCCCAGGCAGTGGTTCAGTGGGCCGTGCCCATGCCCGATATGTAGTTCATCTGCGAGACGCAGCGCGGCCGTCAAATAGGCTTTGGCCTGGTGGACAGCCGCATTCAGCGTATGCCCCTGCACCAGCGCAGCGGCGATGGCCGAGGCAAACGTACAGCCCGTGCCATGCGTGTTCGGTGTTGCAAGGCGTGGCGCACGGATTTCCGACCATGTGCGCCCATCATAGAGGACATCAATTGCCGCTTCGGGGATGGGCAGGTGTCCGCCTTTAACCAGTACGTGTTGTGCGCCCAATTGATGTATCGCTGCTGCTGCCTGTCGGGCATCATCCACGGTGCGGATTTCCATGCCCGTCAATACCTGCGCTTCGTGATGATTGGGCGTGATGATAGAGGCCAGCGGCAGCAAGTGGGCGATCAGTGCATCACGGGCGTTCGGATCAAGGAGGAGATCGCCGCCTTTGGCAACCATAACCGGATCAACAACCAGGCATTGTACTCCATAATAACGGGCACGTTCGGCAACGACGTTGATGATCTCGGCATTGGCAAGCATGCCCGTTTTCCAGGCATCGGCGCCAATGTCACTCATCACCGAGTCGATCTGCTGGGCAACAAAGGCGGGCGACACATGCAAGATGCCCTGCACACCCAGCGTATTCTGGGCAGTCAGGGCAGTGATCGCGCTCATGCCATAGATGCCATGGGCCGCGAATACCTTCAGGTCAGCTTGAATGCCGGCGCCACCTCCAGAGTCAGAACCGGCAATCGTGAGTATTTTGTGCATAGCTATTCCTTTCTGTCCGAAACAGAGCAGCGGGTTGCAGGGTGCAGGTTGGTACGAGCCACTGCAATGAACCTATAACCAGGGAAACACCACCAGGCCAACGCATACAGCGCTGGCGGTAGCCAGCACCAGCCAGTCACGGCGACGCAGGCGATAATCGCGCCAGAAGGTGCGCCCGGCACGCCCAAAGCCCCGCGCTTCCAGGGCCTCGGCCAGATCATCGGCCAACTGGAAAGACTGGATCAAGAGTGGGGTCAGCAGTGCTGGATAGTGACGCAGTGCCGCAAAGCCGGGTTCGAGCGGAATGCCGCGCGACCGCTGGGCGTCGATGATATGCTGTGCTTTGCGGCTGAAGATAGGCACAACCTGGAGCGCAGCGCTGATGACGAAGGCCCATGTGTAGGGCAGCCCTGATTGCACCAGTGCGTTACCGAGATCCTCTGGCGTCGTGGTATGAAAAAAGACAAAGAAGACCGATGTCAGTGCCAGCAAGCGCAGCCCGGCCGTGATCGCCGTGGTATAATCCGCAGACCACCATACCAGCGCAAACCAGAAGGCTGTCATCGGGAGTACCAGCCGTAACCAGCGCCCAAAGTCGCGTCCGGCGCGAATATACACAATGATCAAGCCCAGCAGTCCCAGGGTGATTGCCGACCCGTACCATCGAGTTGACATAATAATCAGGGCAGCACTGAGCAGTGTCAGGATTAATTTTGTGCGTGGGTCAAGTTCAAAGAGAACCATTTCTGGGCCTGTCATACCGTTTCGACGTGACCATTCCGCCTGTTCTGGTCATGCACCCGCAGTTCGCGGTTGTTCATCACCCTATGGGTTTCGCCTTCGGCGAAACGGGGAGACCAAAAGACAGTCCCGTCCCCGCGGCCGTGGACGAAACGCGGCGGCGGATGACCCACCGCGTACATCCGGGCATACGGAAGGTGAAGACGAACCAGAAGAGACGGAAGATCACAGTCAAATTGGTATCATTCCTCTCTTTCCGCCTGTACCATCTGTCCTCTGGACATAGCACTATGGATCTGAAATAGCTGGGTTGGTTCGAGTCCAGCCTGGCACATGACTCTGGCATTTGCCATCACCTCCCAGGGTGTACCCGTTGTTACTATCTCCCCGGCAGCTAACACGACCCAGCGTTGCGCATGCGCTTCGGCAAAATCGAGATCGTGTGTCACCAGGATGATCGTCTGCCCCTGCGAACGCAACGAGTGCAACAAATCACCCAATGCCTGCCGAGCGTTCCAATCCTGGCCGGCTGTTGGTTCATCCAGCACCAGTATCGTCGGGCGGGACGCCAGCGCGGACGCAACGGCGACGCGCTTTTTCTCACCTTCACTCAGGCGGTAGGGTGAGCGTTGGCACAACGGTTCCAGGTGCAAGAGTGCGATCAGATGCTGTAACCACGCTTCATCATAGCAGCGCAACGCATGCGCACCGACGGCAATTTCATCCCATACCTGGAACGTGAAGAACTGATCGTTGGCATTTTGAAAGGCCAGGCCAACCTGTCGGGCCAGATCTGAGACCCGGGCACGGTGAGTCGCCTGCCCCATCGTCCACACCCGGCCCTGCGTCGGACGATACAGTCCGTTCAGATGTTTGATCAGCGTGGTCTTACCGGCACCATTCGCACCCACAATTGCGAGACACTCGCCAGCATGTACCTCCAGGCTCACGTTCCGCAGAATCGCCAGCCGGTCACGCAAAAACGACACCTTCTCTAGCGTCAGCACGGTTGGGGGTGCAGTGGTTGTGGGTGGATGATGCAGATGACCCGGTTGTGTCCATCGCATGGGTTCAATTTTTTGTAGCCCGCCTATCGTGCGTCCCAATCCTCCAGATACCACATCAACCGCTGCCTTCTGGCGGCTGCTCTCCTCACTATCTACCATGCCCAACAGTTCCTCAACGGTAAGCGGCATCTCTGGCAGAGCCAGTGTGTGAGCAACCTGCACCACGGGCGGTATATGCATCCCAAATCGGCGTGGATCGGCCTGTAACACCGCACGGGGACGACCATCCAGCACAATTCGCCCTTGCTGCATCACCACCAGCCGATCGGCATCGGGCAGCGCGTGCTGTAACCGATGTTCGGTCAAGATAATTGCCATACCCTGCCGATGGATCGTGCGCAGTGCGGCCTGTACCCGTCGCACATTGGGCGCATCAAGATGCGCAAATGGCTCATCCAACACCAGCACCTGGGGCTGTAGGGCCAGAATGCTGGCAATTGCCACTAACTGCCGTTCGCCACCAGAGAGCTGCTGCGGACTGCGGGGCAGCAGGTCGGTAATGCCGACCGTTGCAGCACTGGCAGCAATGCGGGCGTGGATGCTGGCGCGGGGTAGTCCGAGATTTTCCAGGCCAAACGCCAATTCACGCTCCACAGTACGCTGAAAAAGCTGGGCTTCCGGGTTCTGAAAGACCATGCCCACCTGAGCAAACAGATCATTGACCGCAAGGGTACGTGTATCTCTACCCGCAACCAGCACATGCCCTTCCAGGACGCCACCATGAAAGTGTGGAATAAGCCCGTTAAAGGTGCGACAGAGCGTTGATTTACCTGAACCACTGGCACCACACAGCAGCACATATTCGCCGGGATGAATTTCCAGATTGATGTCGCTCAGAATCCAGCCGCCGGTCTGGGTATAGCGATAATGAACATGGTGTAGCTCAATCATGGGTGGCAACATGCGCAGTATGCGGATGGAGTGCAACCACACCCGCCCGATCGAGCATGCGCAATGCCAGCACACCGATCACTGCCCCCAGGGTTGCGCTGCTTAAGAATGAGGCAACCAACGCGGTCATGGCCATGGTCTGCCCCATAATCATTGGGGCTACGACCATGGCACTGAGGATGGCAGCGATCAGACCGGTACCGATCATTTCACCTGCTGCGCTCAGGTAGAGGTTGCGGGTGAAACGGTACGCATAGCCAGCCAACAACGCACCGATCATACTCCCCGGAAAAGCCAGCACCGTGCCAACGCCGAGGGCATTGCGTAGTATGCTGATGATCGTGGCGATGCCCACGGCCCACCATGGCCCCAACAATACGGCCCCCAGGATATTGATAAAATGTTGGGTTGGATTGACGCGGGCAATACCGATGGGGAACGACGTGAAGGGTGCAAGTGCCACACCGATAGCGACCAGCACCACCGCTTGTGCAACGCGACGTGTGTTCGTTTGCATTGTTCCTCCTTATGGGTTCAACAGTATACAACCTGTTATCCAACTTTTTCAGCAGTTTCGCCGATGGGAACCACGCGCTGCTTCAGATGCCGAAAATCGAACGGGATGCCCAACCGTAACCGGGCCAGCAGCAATGACAGCAACGTTGGTACCATAAAGGCGATCAGAAAACTCAAGAACAAATTACCTCGGCTAAACGTGGGATCAGGGAAATACAGTCCACCGGCAATAATGCCACTGATGCTCGCAACCAGGGCACCTGTGCCCGAAAGCTGGCGGTTAAACAGGCCATAGTAGGTAGGAAAGACGGCAGCAGCACAAACCAGATCGGCCACCAGGAACAGATAGAGGACACTGTAGCCCTGGGACGCGATCAGGATGGCCAGTACCGCCAGCACGACGCTGCCGCCGCGAGCCAGGCGTAAGAGTTGTCGTTGGTCGGTCTGCGGGCGCAGGCGCACCAGATCGACGGTAAACAGGCTGACCAGTCCGTTGAGCAAGGTATCCATACTACTCATGATGAGCGTGATCGCCAGCACCATTGTCACCAGTACTATCCAGGGTGGCGTAGCATTGATAATGAAAGCAATCAACGCGACTGATGGCGTATCGGCGGTACCAGCATCTATCGCAAAGAAGCCGAATGAACCCACAACCAGGATAATGGGCAGAATGATCATACCTGCGCTGAGAAAAGCGCGGCGCATCGTCTGGGAACTGTTCGCCACATACACGCGTTGCCAGTTGGCCTGGTTAAACAACTCGGCGCTGACAATCGCAATCAGCAAGGTCGCGCCATACTCAATGCCAGCCAGCGATGTGAGGTTGAAGAGATCGGGTGCGGTGTACGTGATCTGGCGAAAATCCGAAACCTGCATAAGGCTGACGACAAAAATAACCGCCAGCAACGGCAGAATGAGCCAACTCTGGATTTTGTCGGTGAAGATCGAAGCCCGCAGACCGCCGAGCGCCGTGTAGATCAGCGTGCCAATGCCCACGATGGCAGCAGTCAGGATCAGGGGCACGCCAAATGCCATCTGTACCACCAGTGCGATCCCCGTTAACTCAGCAGTTAAAAAGACGCTCATATAAAAGGCGGTAATCATCAATGCCAGACCGTACATACCACGGCCAAACCGGTAGAACACATACTCCGCAATAGAGTGGCCTTCTGGCATCATCGCCCGCAAGCGCTGCCCCAGCCAGGCGTAGACAAACAGTGCTGCCGCGCTGCTGAGGGCATAGCCAATCAACGCCGTAATCCCAGCCGTAACGCTGGCCTCGGCCGGTGAAAAAAGAATCCAGGCACCCATACTGGAGGCGACGAGGGTGGCAATGGTTGCTCCCAGTCCGGTGCTGTTGCGTGCGCTAATATAGTCCTCAATCGACAGATGTTGTCCACGACTGGACAGTATCCCGATACCCGAAAACAGAGCCGTGGTGACAATGATCAACGTCAATCCAGCGCTATTCATCAAGGGTTCTCTCTCTTTCTTTGATTGCGTAGACACGCAGATACGTGGATGCGCGGATGCGCGGATGCGCAGACACGCAGACGCCTCGTCGCCTTATCGTCTCGTTGCTTCAGCGCCTCCTCCCCTCATCGCCTCACGCTGCACGCCATTCCCACGCCGCCTGAAAGAAGTCGTGTTCGCACTGCATAGCATAGCGGTAGGTTTGCTGGACGAGCGGTGTCGCACTGGCATAGCGGTCAACCAGGGTTTCGAGCTGACGCACGAGTTGCATCGAGAACTGCGGATCGCTGTAGGTGCGAATCCAATCAGCATAGCGATGATCGGGAATACCCCCCCGCGCCAGTTCCTGCCCCAGGAAAGCATAGAGTTGCATACACGGCGACATAGCGACCGCTGTCAGCCCCGTGTCGTGACCCCAGGCCGTTGCCAGCAGGAAATCGGTATAGCGGCGCGTTGCGGTGCCTGGTTCAACCGTGCGCATATCGACATTCCAGGTAGTGGCGTATCCGGCGTGGAGCTGTAATTCCTGCAGCACGCCCGCGATGAGTGTATGGAACACGCGAAAGCCGTCCCAGTCCGGCGCACGGGCGGCAGCAATGCTAAAGGCACGGGCAAACGCTTCGAGATAAAAAGCATCCTGACCGACATAATAGGCAAAGCGTTCGGGTGGCAGGTCGCCGTTGCCGATACCTTGCACAAACGGATGTTTCAGACTGGCGCGAGCCAGATCCAGGTTGGTTTGCCATAAGGTAGCACTCAGACTCATCAGGGTTCCTTTCGTTTCCACATACAACCCGCTTCTGTATGTTCCGCATGGGCTTTGTCGTTCAAAAGCGAGTATCAAGTCGTATCTCACACCTGCCTATGCCGAAAATGTTCCCAGCCCCCCTCTTCCAGCGCCAGCTCCTGACCATCGGGCAAGACCAGCCAGCGCCCTGCGGCGGAGGGGAGAATCTCGCCAATAACGGTGAGTGGTGTTCCTGTCTCGCGCTTGATGCTGCGCATCAGTTCAGGCACGGCCCTGGCGGGAGCGGTAAAGCAGAGTTCGTAGTCATCGCCACCCGAGAGCGCCAGTTGCCAGGGAGTAACGCCCCTAAGCGTTGCCACTTGCTGCACGGCTGGCGCGATCGGCACCTGCGCGGCCTGAATGCGCACCCCGACCCGACTGCGTTCGCAAATATGCCCAATGTCACTGCTCAGACCGTCGCTCAGATCGATCATCGCCGTGGCACTCTGCGACTGAGCGATAAGCCTCCCCTCACGCACACGTGGTGTTGGTGTCAGGTAACGCATCAGCAACGCTCCATGATCGGCGGCAGACAGGGGCAGGTGCGGATGCTGCGCCAGTTGCAGCCCAGCGGCCGCATCGCCGAGTTGCCCCGTCACCAGTACCTGATCGCCCGGCTGGGCACCAGAGCGTGTCAGTAGATGTTCGCGCTGCACGCGCCCTAGCAGTGCTACATCAACACTAATCGGTGCCGGTGAGCGCGTCATATTGCCGCCGACAATTGTTACGCCATACTGATCCGCCTCGGCGCGCATGCCCCGGTAGAGCTGCTCAACCCAGCCAACTTCGGTATCGAGTGGGAGTGCCAGTGAGACCAGGGCAAATGTTGGTTGACCACCCATGGCCGCAATATCACTCAGATTAATCGCCAACGCACGCCGTCCCAGTTGTTCAGGGGTAATCAACTGCGGCAGGAAGTGAATCCCCTCAACCTGAATATCAATCGTTGCCAGCAACAGGTCGTTCCCTTGTACGGACAGGACTGCAACATCATCGCCCAGGCCAATCAGCACATCCGCATGATCGCTGGCGACAATCGGTTCCAGGCGGCTGATAAGTGGAAACTCACCCAGATCAGCAATCCGCATAACCTTCGTCCTTTGCTATTCACGGCGTGAGATCAACAATCCGCACTCCCGCCGCCACTTGCTCCGGGGTGAGGTTGAAAAGCTGGTCGAACAAGGCCAGCTTAAAGCTGGCCGGGCCAGGGGCAGCAGGCGCGGCCAGTTCAGCCGCCAGGCCAAACGTTGCCAGTGCCCCGGATGCAGCCAGCAAAAAGTCATGCTCGACGGCGGCAAAGGCGGCTGTCACCGTGGTGGCCATACAGCCGGTTCCGGTGAGTTGCGTGAGTCGCACATGCCCGTTATCAATGCCCAGCACGCGCTGTCCGTTGGATACCAGATCGCGCTGACCGGTCACGGCCACAACGGTATTCCAGGTACGGGCGATGTGCAGAACGGCTTCGGGATCGCGCACGCCCTCAATGCTGTCAACGCCACGCACCACGCCCCCGCTGCCACTAAGCGCGGCGATTTCGCCAGCATTGCCACGCACCACCGCAATCTTTAGCTCGCTCAGCATACGCCGGCCGGTCTGTGTGCGCAACGTGGTTGCACCAGCCCCGACCGGATCGAGTACCACCGGCACACCCAGCGCATTGGCACGCTTCCCAGCCAGAAACATTGCCTCGATCCAGTCCGGCGTGAGGGTGCCAATATTGATCACCAGCGCTCCGGCCAGGCTGACCATCTCCTCCACTTCATCTGTAGCGTGGGCCATCACAGGCGATGCACCGATATGCAGCGTGACATTGGCGGTATCGTTCATGACCACAAAGTTGGTCAATTGATGAATCAGCGGTGTCTGGGCACGAATCCGGGCAAAGGCCTGGGCCACCTGATTATTCATTTCATTCATCACTGGCTTCTCCTGAAAAAAATCGATAGTTCTCTAAACGGCATGCCAAAATGGAACATCTGGAATCATGTCGAAGACGGCGACTTGTGTCGGTTGTTGCACCACAGCAGTCTCGAAACAAACGGGACATGAAACGCCAGAACACCACCTATACCTGTGGCTGTGATCGCACCGCCGCAATCCGTTCACGCAACTGGTGCGCCGCCGCCGCCGGATCAGCGGCACCGACAACAGCCGAAATCACCGACACGCCAACCGCACCGGCCTCGATGACGCTGGCAGCGTTATCCAGTGTGATACCTCCGATAGCAACGATCGGAATATGTACTGCACGAACAATCTCGGCCAGGCGGGTGAGACCGATCGGCGGCCCGGCGTCGGGCTTGCTGGGGGTGCCAAACACATCACCGACGCCGAGATAATCGGCACCATCGCGTTCGGCCTGTTGCGCGTGCGCCACGGTTGTCGCCGAAACCCCCAGGATGCGCTGCGGCCCGATCAGTCGGCGCGCCACGGACGCTGGCATATCGTTCTGACCGACATGCACACCCTCGGCGTCGATTGCCAGCGCAACATCAATGCGGTCGTTGACGATAAGCGGAATGCCTGCTGCGCGGGTTATGGCGTGCAGGGTGTGCCCTAGTTCCACCATAGCACGGGTAGTCGCCGTTTTCGCCCGCAATTGTACGACCGTGGCACCGCCCTGAATGGCAGATGACACGATCTCTGGGAGCGCACGCTGACCAGCGGCGCGCTCGTCGGTAATGATATAAACCGACCAGTCAATCGATTGCATAGCATCCTTCCACACAGATCAACAAAAAACACCGCCCCACAAGGAGCGGTGTCAGCACATACAAGTTGCGACCTTCCGTTTCCCTGCGCTGGCATGATCCAGATCAGGTTCGTGGGGTCGATAGCACAGCTAGCTATCCTCTCAGCCCGGTTGCCCCAGACTCCCCCAACGGGTAGTTTTATAATGTTTTAATTGTTGTTTCATCTTACTACACATATGTATTTCTGTCAAGTATGTCATAACCTGTAGGTGTTCACATTTGGGGGGAAGCGCTGTCGTCAGCGTTCCTTTTTCTCCTGAGAGCGTGGGCCGCATGCCCGCACATGCGCGATGGCGGGCGGGACGCCCGCGCTCCCAGGCGGGCGCGTTCCCCGGAGTGTGAGCAGGTACTGGAAGAAAGTCTTTTTCCCCTCCAAACTTTCCCCGAAGGCGAAAATTTGGAGGGAAATACAAAGAAACTACCGCTCTGCTGAAGGTGAAAAGACGAACTGGCTATATCGCCGCGTACCCCCTCTCATTTAGGGTTGTGATATGTTATACCAATTTGACTTCGCCCTTCCGTTTCTTTTAGTTCGTCTTCCCCTTCCTTCTGTCCGGGCGTACGCGGTGGGTCATGCGCGGCCGCGGACGAAACGCGGCCGCGTGGATTCGGACTCGCTTCTGGTTCCCCCTTTTCGCCGAAGGCGAAAAGGGGGAACCAAAAAAGAGCAAAAGTGCCGCTCTGCCCCCTTCGGCTCCGCTCAGAGCCTGCCCCGTTCGACTGCGCTCAGGGCAAGCTCTGAGGGTCGTCGAAGGGGTACACTCCGGCGAGACCCATAGGGTGATGAACGACCGCGGATCGCGGGTGTATGCCCAGAATATGTGGAAGGGTCACGTCGAACCGGTATTAGAACGTGTGCCGCTGTTGACACTCAGGCTCAGGACATGCTATCATACAACACTATAGCCTTATGAAACTCAAAGTGATCGCCCATGAGTTACCCTGCGCAGATACTTGTCGTTGATGACGAGAACAATATTCGGTTGACCCTCAATGCCCTGCTGTCTCGTGCTGGGTATACCGTGACTGTGGCCGCCAGTGGTGAAGAGGCGGTTCAACGGCTGAAACAACAATCCTTTGATCTGATGCTGGTTGACCTGAAAATGCCTGGTATGGATGGCATGCAGGTCGTAGCCGAGTTACGTAACCATCAAGCTGATACGGCGGTGATTGTGCTAACCGGGCATGGTACGCTGGAAACCGCGGTCGAAGGGTTGCATCACGGCATCTTTGATTATCTGTTGAAGACCACCGATCCGGCCCAGGTTCTTGAACGGGTGAAAGCCGGGTTGGAAGATCGCAACCAGCGCCTGCGCCAGCGCGAGTTACTGGATGTGGTAGGCGAGGCAGTAAAAGAATTACGAGGGGTGGCTGCACCAACGACCAGTTCCTCGTCTGGCCCTCCAGAACGCTTGATCACGGTTGGTGCTTTGCAACTTGATACCTGGCACCAGGTGGCGACCCTGGCCGAACGTTCGTTGTCGCTTACACCCACCGAGTTCCGGGTGCTGCTCTGCCTGGCTGAACATGCTGGTCAGATGCTCTCCTATGCACAACTGGTGCGTTGCGCCCAGGGCTACGATACAAGCGAGCTGGAGGCGGGTGAGCTGATCAAACCTCATATTCATCATCTCCGCCAGAAACTCGAGCCAGATCCTGGCTCGCCACGTTATTTGCTCAATGTGCGTGGCAAGGGCTATATTTTGCAGATTGAAGAAACGTAAGCTCATATCTATGGCATCAATGTTTCATCCTCACGACCAATGCTCCTGCACCGATTTGCGTGTACGATACACATAGTAAATGCTTACTATAGTAAGCCTATATCAATTGTAAACAGGAGTCCAGGCTTGAGCCTGGACTCCGTTACTTCACAAATCATGCCCAGGAGTCCAGGCTTGAGCCTGGCTATCGCTCCGGAGTCCAGGCTTGAGCCTGGGTAAAGAGGTGGACGTCCCTGGGAGTGCGGCCGTCCCTGGGAGCGCTTGCGTCCCGCCCGCGTGGTGCCGGGGAGCGCTTGTGTCCAACCCTCATCGTGCCGGGAGCGCGGCCCTCCCACTCGCAACCTGAGAGCGCGGGCGTCCCGCCTGCGTTGCCTCTTCGTCGCGAGGGCATCTTGCCCGCGCTCCCAGGCGTGCCTGGGAGCGCTTGCGTCCCGCCCGCATGGTGCCTGGGAGCGCTTGCGTCCCGCCCGCGTGGTGCCAAGGGTGAAAAAACGAGTGGCCCATATCACCGTGTACCTCCGGCTTATTGAACGTCAACAGGCGCATCCCATATGGGATGCGCCTGTTGGTTTGCGAACGAATAACGAATGTTTCGACCGATACCTACCGCACGATAATCGGCAGGTAGACCGTTGGGGGGGCGATGGTCAGAGTAATGTTCATCGTATACTCAACGCCATTCGTGTCAATACCCACCAGCGTAAAGCTGTCGGTGCCAGTAGCGCCCGGGTTCGGTATGAAGACAAGCTTGTCGAGATCTGCAGCGCTGATCTCATCACCCACCGCGAGAACTCTCATCAGCCCTTCTGGAAGAACCAGATCACCCTTCTCCGGCAAGCTCTCGATCCGCACTTTATCCAGATCAATGCCTTCTTTCTCGAACTCGCCCTTGATGCTGCCAAGGCTGCCCTGGCTGCCACCCTGAATAGAAATGGTAACCTCCAACGGTGGCCCCGGAGTGGCGGTGGGGGTCATTGTTGGCGTCGCCGTGGGCATCGGTGTCGTTGTTGGCGTGGCGGTCGGCATGCTGGTAGGCGTTGGGGTGACCTCTATCACAGGATCGGTCACAGTGACATTCACCGTCACGCTATCGCTGCCACCTTTGCCATCGCTGACCTGGACATCAAAGCTATCCTCGCCTTCATAGCCAGGATTGGGAGTGTAGCTGATCGTGACCGGTGAGCCTGTGTTCTGACCATCCACAAATGCAGCCGTACCATGCTCTGGTTCATCAGTAATGCTCCAGGTTAACGGATCCTGATCTGCATCGGTCGCGGCCAGCTCAATCGTCGCAGGTTCACCATTCGCTGATGTTATTTCACGCGGATCGTTACCGTCCGTAATGACTGGATCTACGTTGGGTGTGCCACCGGTACCGACACCTGAGATGGTAAAGCGATATGGATTGATGTCGTTGCTAGCAATTTGCACTCTTGTGGTGCGTGTCCCAGGGTTTGCCGGCTCAAATCTAATCTGGAAGGTTGTGCTGCCACCAGGTGCGATGGTGTCTGTTTCAGGCTGAGTGACCTTAAACTCGCCTGCCTGACCGCCGCTGGTTGCCACCAGATTCTTGCCGGTTAGTTTCAGATCAACTGAACCCGTATTTCTGATCGTGAAGGTGCGTGTGACAGGAGTACCTCCAATCTGTGCCATCCCAAAATCAGTACCGGTCGCGAGCGAGACTTCGATTGTGTCATGAGGTATCGGTTGTCCATTGCCTTCAACCCCGATCTGCGGACCACTACCGGTACCCTGGATGCGGAAATCGTAACGGGTGTTGAAGTTATTCGGGATGCGCACCTGTGTACCGCGTACACCGGTGCCACTCGGTGTGAATGTCACGTTGAATGTGGTACTCTGATTGGGTGGAATCGTTGTAGCAGCCGGCTGCTCGACGGCAAAGTCGCTCGCCTGGTTGCCAGAAACCACAATAGTGCCTAGCGTCAGATCACTTTGTCCAGTATTCCTGATGGTAAAGGTGCGTGGTTGCGAATTCGGCATCGTCACCGAGCCAAAATCGGTATGATTGTCCTCTGAGGGTTTGGTGCTGGCGTGATCAATTCGTTGCCCGTTGCCCTCAACCCCCATCACCGGCCCGACACTCGTGCCCCGGATGTTCACATCATAGCGTCCATTAAAATTGTTAACAATGCGCATCTGGGTTCTGCGCAGCCCAGTGGCCGATGGCGTGAAGGTGACAACGAATGTTGTTTCATCACCAGGTGCAACCGTTGAGGCAGGTGCAGTGGTAACCGCAAAGTCGCTGGCCTGATTACCACTAAAAGTAATATTGCCCAACGTCAGGGCACTCACTCCGGTATTCTTAATGGTAAAAGTACGGATTGCCGTACTGGGCATCACAACCTCACCAAAGTCAGTGTGATTGTCCAGCGAAGGTTCGGGAACGTTTGCATTGGTTGCGTGTACAATCGGCTGTCCGTTGCCTTGAACTTCCATGATTGGCCCAGAACCCGTGCCCTGGATCGTAAAATCGTAGCGGGTGTTGAAATTGTTGGGAATGCGCACCTGAGTTTTGCGCAATCCGGTGGCTCCTGGGGTGAATGCAACATCAAATGTGATGCTTCCATTAGAGGGAACAGTGGTCGATGCCGGCTGGGTGACGGTGAAGTCATTGGCCTGATTACCACTCACCGTGATAGTGTTCAGCATTAGCGCACTGGCACCGGTATTCTTGATGGTAAAGGTGCGGGTTATCGTTCCCGGCATCGTCACGGTGCCAAAATCGGTGTGATTGTCCTCTGAGGGTGTGGTGCTGGCGTGAGCAATTGGTTGCCCGTTGCCCTCAACCCCCATGATTGGCCCGGAACCCGTGCCCTGGATCATAAAATCGTAGCGGGTGTTGAAATTGTTGGGAATGCGCACCTGAGTCTTGCGCAATCCGGTGGCTCCTGGGGTGAATGTAACGTTAAATGTGACGCTTCCACTAGGGGAAACAGTGGTCGGTGACGGCTGTGTGACGGTGAAGTCACCGGCCTGATTACCACTCACCGTGATATTGCCCAACGTTAGGTCACTGACACCGGTATTCTTGATAGTAAAGGTGCGGATTAGTGTTCCCGGCATCGTCACGGTACCAAAATCGGTGTGATTGTCCTCTGAGGGTGTGGTGCTGGCGTGATCAATTGGTTGCCCGTTGCCCTCAACTGCCATGATTGGTCCGTCACCCGTGCCCTGGATCATAAAATCGTAGCGAGTGTTGGCATTGTTGGGAATGCGCACCTGGGTTTTGCGCAGACCAGCGACGGTCGGTTTGAACTCTACTTGAAAGGTGGCGCTGGCATTCGCGTTAATCACATTACTCGTTGGCTGTGTGACTTTGAAGTCGGCAGCCTGATTGCCACTGACGGCAATGGTGCCCAGGATCAACTGGGCATCACCGGTATTCTTGATGGTAAAGGTACGGATTAGCGAATTCGGCATCGTCACGGTGCCAAAATCGGTGTGATTGGCCGTTGAGGGCGTGGTGCTGGCGTGAGCAATTGGTTGCTCATTGCCCTCAACCTCGATCACGGGTCCGGCACCATGCGCCAGCCAGGGCGGAACGACACTCAACAGCAGCGCGGCCAACAGGGCCAGCGTGATGAGCGGTGAAGTCCGCTGCAAGAATTGTTTGAACCGATGGACGTGCATACATTTCCTCCTCAAATAAAATAGTGCGAATTCAGAGCATGGCTACCCGCACAACGATGATCACGGGTAGCATCGTGAACCAGATGCCAGGCTAACCAGCGTATGGACGCTGTATTACTACTGGACTACGCGTTCCTTGCTACAACAACCTCCTGGTAATGTTCGATCAGGCGCCGTATGTCCGATGTAGGCTAGCAACGTTGTATTACCATTTTGTTACCATTGGTCTTGACCATTCTACTGCACACTATCGGTGTTGCTGATCGGTCTCTCCTTTCGTACCCTGTTGTCTCGCCCCCGATCCGAGTGTAGCGGACAATGCCGCATATTATATCACCTGGCAGGCGTGGCATTGCTGGAAGCGTATCGCGGCTGTGGAGAGGGAGACAATTGTCTCCATATGATATAGTACGGCTATTACCATTTTATTACCAACGTGAGCGTCGGGAGGCGAGGAAGCGAGGATGTTGAAGAGGCGAGGAGGCGACGAGGTGTGAGGCGACGACGCGAGGATGCGTCTTCAGGTGACAGATGACCAGGCTGGTTGGTTCGCACACCTGTCACCTGTCACCTGTTCCCTATCTGGAGCGTCCTTCCGGGGCGCGGCGCGGGCGAATTCCGTTTCTCTCCAACATGAATGGTACCCGATAGACATGAGTCGTCTTTGCGTTGGAACGTTGGAACGTTCGCAAAGATGCCATCAGAAAAGAGGCAACGGCCTACACCGCTGCCAGTGTCAGGGCCTCGATGCGCATGTCGCGCAGACGGTCGCGCAGGCCTTGCGCCGCCCGCTGGGTGAGCAGGTAGCCAAAGGAGGGGTCGGTTTCAAACTGCTGGCGCAAATCAACACAGTTGAACGTTAGAAGCCGACAATCGGTGAGCGCTCGTACAGTAATGGTGGCGGTGTAGGGTGGAATGAGTGCTGACCAGGCGAAAGCTTCACCACGCCCAATTGTGCTGATTGTCACCTCCCGTTCACGTTCAGTAAGCTCGGCGATAACGGCGGGCTTTCCCTTGGCAATCAACTCAATAACTGTGGCAACTTCTCCCTCTAGTACGATGTAGAAGGAATCGAGCATGTCGCCTTCACGGAAGAAATAATGCCCGGCTGTCACCTCCTGTTCATCGGCGGCAGTTGCCATGCGTACAATCTGCTCACTCGTCAGCCCGGCGAAATAGGCATAGCGGCGAATAATTTCGGGTGAAACCATGGTGTACTCCTTCATACCGTTGTTCATGTCTTCGCGTACTCACCTACGCAAGCCGTATGCCAGGCTCGCGTAGGCGAGCCTGGACAGGCCAGTGCGTCGGCCTTTAAAACGAAAGCCAGAGCCTTCAGGCTCTCGGCACGACCGCGTACGACGATTGTCGTCCTAACTCCTCCAGCACCGCGTCGATCACCTGCGGGATAGCGTGGGCCACTGCGGGCGTCGGCGTGTCGCCGAAGTCAGTAATGTTCGCCACCTCAACCGCGTAGATCGTAATCTCCGTTGGGAGCGGCAGGCCCATCCGCTGACCCAATGCCAGCGCCGTCAGCAAGCTGGTGTCGTGCGGCGAGGTGCTATGCTCGGTCGGACTGATTGCGCGCAGATCTTCCAGAGTCATACGGTGGATGGTTCCCGGTTGCCCGCGCGCCGGGTAGAGCGCATCGATCAGGATCACCCGCTCGTAGCCCAGCATCGCCTCCATCAGCAGCAGCCCGCCCACACTGACCTCGGCGCAGTCGATAGGCAGATCGGCCGGTAGCCGGGCGGCGATCGCCTCGGCCACCCACACCCCTATACCGTCATCGGTCAATATCGGATTACCCAGCCCCAGCACCAGCGTGTG
>CALANA010000075.1 GCA_937925925.1 uncultured Chloroflexales bacterium
CGTGCGTCAGGATCATAGCGCTGACCGCTGGACTTGATCCGGTTGTGCAGTCCCTCCACGATCTCATCAACCATCAAACGCATCAGCGAGCCGAGGTCGTGAATGGCCTGATCGGGATTGGCCCGCATTGGTTCAATATCCTGGTTGATCAAGTCCTCCAGTAGATTGATCAGACGGCTATCGTTGCCATCCCGAACCCGCTTTTCATACTCTTGCAACTGCTGATCCAGTAGATCGAAATCGATCTTTTGTGCTGGATTGTCAATGTCGGCCTTACGGAAGACGAATGTTTCCATGGCCTGGAACAATGATGGCTGGCTTTCGATTCCGGTAAGCGCAAAGGTATCAAACCCGCGTCGCCGTTGGGTCGGAAGAAACAGTGTCCAGCGGCTATGACGGCCATCTACCTCTCGCAACCGCACAAAGCGATAGAGATAGGATAAAATAAAGCGTTCAACCATCTTGCGATCTTCGAGCATAGTCGTCAGCACATGCGAGAAGCGGCGGCGCGGTTCACCGATCGTGGTGAGCCGCTGTTCTAACTCTACCGCGTTGACTTCGGCCGGAAAGATGTGCAGCAGGCGAGCATCGCCGGTATGATGGTTATACTCACGCTCGGCCGAGGTATAGGCGTGCAGGCTGACCCCGGCTACCACATCGGCGGTGGCCAGGATGGTGCAGGTGTAGGGATTGGCGCTATCCAGCACCTGGTTATCCTTAGCAGCCGCGCCGAGCTTGCGCAGCGCGTCCTTAAATTCGTTGAAGTAGGCCTTATGATGACCCTCGCTCACACACACAAAATAGTGCAGTTCTTGCGCTCCGCCGGCTTTCATTTGATCGTAGCGGATCATCGGGCTGCAACTGTCGAGCAGCGTATTGGCCAGACGCATCTGATCACGCTCGGTCAGGCGGTCGGCAATAGATAATTGCTTTCGCAGTGGCTCCACATAGGGGCGCACCAGTTGCAGGAGTACATCGGCATTCCGTTCACTGGCCGAACGGCCCCCCGTAGGTCGGCTACTGGTCGCCGTATAGCCGGTGAGCGTCAGCCGAAACCCCTGCGCATGCTGTTCACCCTCCCAGACCAGGTGCGTCAGTGCCTCGGCCATATGCTCGTCGGCGATGGCGCTGTACAGGCTGTTCTCGTAATCGGCATCGGTGACATACTCATGCACGGCAATGCGCTGCTTTTCCTCCCGATTGGCCGTATGACGTTGCAAAGCGGCTTGTAAGAAGGCGTACAGCCCGGGATCGTGTACCGTCCCGGTCATCCCCTCGGCCAGGGTGTCGATCCAGGCATCCACCACCGCCTTAAACTCCTCGGTCACCATCCGCAATGTCTCACTGGTGTCTTGCAGGAAGTCAAAGAAGAGATCCTTGATTTCGACATCAATCGCGTACTGTTCGGCAGTGAGATAGGCATGCTGGGCCTTGATCCCCGGTTGCTGCCCTTTGATAAACACGCCGGTAAAGCCTTTATCCCCTTTGCGGGCCTCCATCTCGGCTCGGGCCAGATTAGCTTCCTCCTGTGCGCCCCGCAACTGATCCTGATCCTGCCGGCGCTTTTTCACGCGCTCGATAAACTCCTTGAATTCGGTCAAATAGAGTGCCAGATGTGCCAGTACCGCCTGGGATTGGCCGAGTTTCCCGCGTTTGGCCTGCTGATAATCTTTGTTCGTGGGCTCTGGCCCGTTGAGCCAGTGCAACAGGTTCTCCTGCAGCAAGGTGCGATAGCGATCACGGTGGATACTGACACACTTTTCCAGTGCCTGCCGATAGAGACCACCCGTCCGGCGCCCCCCCACATCGCGGCCCAGGTATTCCTCACGAAACCGACGTACCCCGCGGATAATGCGGTCACAGCCCTCCAGCGACTCATCGCCTTCCAGATCGCTGGGTTGCACGCGATTGATCAACAGCACTTCCAGTTCTTCGCGCACCTTGCGCGCTACTTCCTGCACCGCCTGGTCGGTTTCGGGCGGTAAAATCCAGGTCAGTAATTCCGGTGCTTCGAGCGCGGCCGTCTCGCCAATATAGGCTTCATCACGGGTATTACGATTGTCCACCGTGTTGGGTACACGCTGAATGAAATTGGTACTGATGATGCCCGACGGACTCTGCGTTGCGCGCAACAATGTGGCCGCCTCGTCACGGGCATTGCCGTCATAGCGCAGCACATACTGTGTCTGCCCGGCATCATTGACCCGTGCCTCCAGGTTGAGCAGATGCTGGCCCAGCAGATCCAGCGCAAGGCGATAGGTCAGACTGGTGATGATGTCTTCGACCGGCAGGATGAGCGAGTAGGTACCCAGACTGCTAAACATTGAGAGATTGAGCTGACTCTGGACTTCGCCAATACGGGTGTTGACATTTTTGTAGTGCTGGGCAAAGGCATCGCCGGTGCTACTGTCCAGCAACATGGTGATACAGTCGGCAATCGAGGGAAAGACCCCATAGGGCGGTGGGAAGCTATCCAGGGGCCGATTCTCGCGGGTGGCATCGAGCAGGTAACAGTTATCAAACAGTTTGCCCAGTTGTCCACCGTAGATCGTATTTAGGATCGGATTGCTGGGGTTATAGACAATCGGGTATTGCCGGTCAAAGACTTGCATAAAGCGATCGAGTTCGCGCAGGGCGGCAAACGCCTGAGGTTGAATCTGCTCCGTTCGGATCACCGAACTGAAGGTGTTATGCAAGGCCAGAAAGCCGCGCACCGCAAACCCGGTACGGATCTGCTTATCGGCAAACCAGCGCGCCAGATGGGCAATATCAATGAACATGCCTGACCCGGTGCCACCGGCGAGCGAGGCAACGATATAGATTTCGATCGCCGCCTTCCGCTGATTCGCGCCCGTGACCTCACTGATGGCACTCTGGATCTTGTTCGTGATTTTGGCTTGCACCGACTGCTGCAGATCGTAAAAGACCGCCATGCGTCCAAAGGGGCGCTTCTGTCCCGCTCCACGTGAGATGTCAAAGGCATCCGGGTCAGAGGTCTGCAGATAGGTACGCGCCTGCAGCCAGGAGCCAATATGTGGATGCTGGCGGTCATCGCGAATCTCGCGGCAGAGTTGGAAGATATTACCGCCCAGGTACACAAACTCGGCCTGCTTGTCCAGTTGCACATCACCGATGTGCACATCCTCTTCCTGGGCCACCCCGTCGCGGGTAACGCGCTCACTGGTGGTATCGAATGAGAGCAGGCGCACGGTTCTGGGAATTTCGCCGCCATAGGTATCGAGCAAGTTCTTTTTCACATAGGTCAGCACCCACTTGCCGGTGCCGCCTAAGCCGATAATAACCGCCGGATTGGCTACTTCTGCCATGGATTTCCTCCTTGTATCGTTCGTACCTTACTTATGCTCATACGAATTTGCCATGAACATGGGCAGATGGTACCTGGAACGAAGCGCAGGGCTATGCAGAGTCTCCAGCTCGGAGGCGGAAGATTCTTCGCTCCACTGCGTTCCGCTCAGAATGACATGGGCAGAGTACACGTTGCCCCTTTGAATTCAGACTGGTATCACACATTTGTCTCATGTCTTGCCTCGTCGCCTCCGCGCCTCATCGCCTCACACGCCCGCCTTTTTAACGCAAAGACGCAAAGGCGCAAAGGCGCAAAGATACATCGGGGAAACATGCCGACATACCAACGTCTCGCCTCGACACCTCGACACCTCGTCGCCTCGTCGCCTCACCTCCTCATCGCCTCGTCGTCTCTTCGCCTCACACGCCCGCTTTTTTAACGCAAAGGCGCAAAGGCGCAAAGGAACATCGGGGAAATATGCCGACATACCAACGTCCCGCCTCGTCGTCTCCTCATGCCTCATGCCTCCTTGCCTCACGCCTCACGCCTCCTCGCGTTCTCGCCTCCTCGCCTCCTCGCCTCCTCACGTCCTCGCCTTACCTCTTTCCATCCGCTGGCCTCTCATAGGTGATGCGATAGTTGTTATCGAGCGTTCTGCTTTCCTTGTCGCGGGTAAATTGGAAGGTTAATGCAGACTTTTTCTTTGTACGCACTACTTTCACCTCAACACCCTCGTTGCGCCCATTGCTATAACGCCGCACCTTGAGTTTACGCACCTCCATATCTTTCGGTAAGCCTTTGCGGATCGTAGGCCAGCGGGTGCGAAACAGGCCAAAGACGATCTTCTGGCGATTCAACGGGATAGCCTTGATTTCCTTCCACTGATGACCAGTCTGAGCCTGGACACCGGTGGGCTTTTCTTCGAGCAGCAGCGTGCCGCGTGGAAAAGGACCGGTCACCATAAAGACAAAGAGACCGGCACCGATCAGCGCCACGATGATCGCAATCAAAGCCCCGAAGCGCTTGGCATACTCGACAATGAGCCACAGCATGCCGGGAGCGCGGGTAAAGGTGATCGTCTGTGGCCGCAATTCGTAGACTTCCCCGGCATGGGTAGTGCCGCGCAAGGTGGTAGTGAGGGTATACACTCCCGCCGTTTGCAAGCCATCAACCAGCCGGGTAAACCGTCCGGGATGATCAAAGTCTGGCTCAAGTTGTACGGTCTGGCTAAAATCACCCGGCCCGCTCAACTGCGCACTCACAATCTGCGTCAGATCTTCACGGAAGATACCCTCTGGCAATTGCGGTTCGCCACCCTGCGTCAGTTGCACGGCAATCGTGGCCCCGATTGGTGAGAGCCGCTGGTGCATGCTGCTGGTACCACCATCACGGGGCGTGATCAGGTGCATACACGGCAGGCGCGGGTCAACGGTGATCGTCTGGTTGGTATCGTGAAAAATTACCTCTTCGCCATAGCGCACGGTAATGGCAAGCGGATAGGTACCACCTTTCGTGCCCGGGCTTAAGTCCCCATCAAGCAACCAGCGGTTAGCGGCCGCTCCATCGCGCACCAGATTGCGCGTGGTAGTTTTGTCGTCAATAGTGATCGCCAGTGTCTGCTGTAAAGGATAGCCGGGCAGTTCGGCAATCGGGTTACCATTGTCATCAAAATACGTGACAACCAGGCTAAAATCATCGCAGGTAGACGCCAGCGGGCCAGCCGCATAGCCGACCGAGACCCGCGCCAGGCTAAATAGACCGTTAATATTACGAAACTGCGGCCTGACACCGGTACCAACCATTTGACAGCTCCACTCACCCGGAACAGGGTTTTGAAGAATAAATGTTTCTGAGAGACCGGTATAGGAATAGCCCAGTAAACTCGGTGCTTCGGGTGTCAGCGTTTCGCCATCGGGTAAATGAAAGACAGCCTTGCTGTCAAAATCAGGATACTCAAGTAACAGCGTGACGGTGGCCAGATAGGGCGCAATCGTAAAACTGCCATTGCACTCCTGCGCCGGTGCTGGTGGTTCGCCAATCACATTCAGGGCGACTTCACGAAATTTGGGCGCAATATCGGCTGGATCGGTGAGCAGGCCGGTGCGCTCGTCCGTGGCAATTTCACGCCAGTAGGGGGCCGTGCGTGACCAGAATTGATCCTGTTGATCCAGGCCAAATACCCACAGCTCGGTATGATCGAACAGCATGGCATGTCGCCGTTGTAACTCGGCAAAATAGGCGGCGGGGTTGTTTTGATCAAAGTTGATCACATCCAGGGCCGGGCGACCATCGGTCAACAAAACAATAACCCGCTTACGACCGGGCGGGGGCGGTACGTTGCACTGGAGCAACGCACAGGCACGCTCAAAAGCGACCGAGAAAGCGGTGTCCCCCAGGTTGCGTACCTGAGTTGGTAACAGACGTTCGATGTTGGACTGCATCCTGCCATCGGTATCGCGCTCAATTTCAATGCGGGTGAGCGGCACAGGCACCTCAATCCCAAGATCGGGGTTAGGATTACCGCCAAATAGCACCACGCCTATACGGTGTTCTTCGGGCAGCAACCCTTCTGGTTTACGCCCTTCTTGTCGCACCAGAATCTGATTGAAGATGGGTTGCAATCCCTCACGCACGGCCTTGATTGCCAGGCCATCTGGATCCGTCGGTGGCGTGCGCGGACAATCATTTTGATTCACTGGCCGGCAACGCGGATCCTGGAGGTTCAGGATTGAACCACGGCTCATACTGCCAGACTGGTCAACGATAAAGACCAGGTCAACGCCCGGGGGGGGCAAATCAACGCCGGATGGCGGTGGGTCTTCTTCCTGGGCCGCGCTATAGGCGGGTAGGAGTAGTATAGCCAGAGCCAGCACACACAGCACGAGCAGTCGATAACGCATAG
>CALANA010000076.1 GCA_937925925.1 uncultured Chloroflexales bacterium
GGCCCCCGCCCCCCGCCGCGACGCAGTCTCGTTGGAGGACGACTGGCAAGAACATGCGGAATGGTCACGTCGAAACGGTATCACACAACAGACTGCCAAGACGCCACACACCACTACCCTGGCAGCGCCCTGTCTGCTAAAAATGCGGTCACTATCTTCTGAAAATCGTCTGCGGCTTCGATATGCGGGAAATGGCCGCAGTCGGGCAGCAGCACCAGTTGCGAGCCAGCGATCTCCTGCTGGACGACTGTGCTATAGTCGGGGGCAAACACGCGATCCTGCGCTCCCCAGACAATCAGCGTTGGGCAACGGATTTCGCTCAGACGGGCGCGTAACCCGGAGCGCTGCAAATCGATGGCGTCGTAGTGCCGACAGAGTGCCTGAAGCGCCCGGCGATTATCCGGGCCGCTCAGGGCATTGCGGTTGCGCTCGATCAACTCCGGGGTGACGAAGGTTTCCGGGTGGGCAAAAGCCGCCCTGAGAAACATTCGCACCACCATAGTCTGCGCCGAGACCCATAACAACGCCGGGCCAACCAGTGGCCAGTCACCCGCCTTTGTCAGCGGCGAGGCCGGCGCAAAGCCATCCGTGTCGGCCAGCACCAACCGCGTCAAACGTGTGGGATGCAAAATGGCAGTTGCCAGTGCAAACTTGCCGCCCATCGAGTGCGCAATAAACGCGGCTGACCCCAGATCGAGGGTGTCGAGCAGCCCGGCATACAGATCGGCATACAGCGACAGTGAGTAAGGCGCATTGCCCGGCTTATCCGAGCGACCAAAGCCGAGCGCATCGACTGCAATGGCGCAGTAGCCCTGCCCGGCCAGAGCTGCCAGTGTTGGCCGCCACTCCTCCGCCGAGCCGGCAAATCCGTGTAAAAGCACCACCGGCGGGCCATGGCCCGCCGTCAGATAGTGCAGCCGATACCCACATACGGTGATAACACAACTATCAATCATAACGCTAACCTGGACAGGGTGCTACCCCGGCGCAAGCCGGGACTCCCGGTCGTCATAACCCACAGGACAGCGCAGTCCCGGCTTGCGCCGGGTCGGAATGCTACCCCGGCTCAAGCCGGGACTCCCGGTCGTCACAACTGATGTAGGAAGGCTATGGTAAAAAAGTCACATTATAGTCCTATACTATCATTATACGCCTATTATGACAACGAGCCTGTATTGTGGCGGGGGTGCGGGGGCCTGCGGCCCCGGCACATGGTTCCTTTCTGCTGCAGCGTGGCTTCGCCGCACATCCCCCCCACCTCCTCTCACGTGTCGGTTTGTTTGCGCAGCGCTCGGTTGTGCGGCATCAGGACGCCAAAAAAAGTGATGACGATGGCAGTCACGTTTTGCCGTATTGCAACGCGATATAATAAAAAAACCTGCACTCGTGAAGGGGTGGGCAGGGACATTGCATGCACCGTCCCTACGTTCCATGGGAAGGTTCGTTGAAGTACTAAAGTACTATCTGAGCTGTACCGTGAATACTATGATTCCAGGCAACAATAGTGATCGAGATTATCCCTGTCTGTGCTACAATAAGACCATGATACTATAGGAACTGGAGTTGTATCTGTTCCGTTCTGGTTCGGTACTGGCTGGCGTTCACCGGTAGGGGAACAGATGCATAGATTGATGTTGGATGCCCATGGGCGATCGCTCTCCGATTGAAGTCGTGCAAATCATGGCCCGTCAGCGGGCGCGGGCCGCGCAGAGTCCGTTGATCGGGTTACGCACGCTTGAAGCGCGTACCGGGGGGCGGATCAGTCACTTGCCGATCAGTCAGGGATTGGAGCATGCCTGGGTGGCGCTTACAGGGGAGCCGTTTCGCCCGCACCAGTCGCTGGCGTTTTCGTCGCTACGTCGGGGCGAGCCATTTGCGCTGGTTGGTGGCGATGCGGCGGCGCGCCAGACGCTGTATCTCCTGTTGCACGAGATGTTGCGAGGTGAGCTGCACGCTCGCGTATTGTTGCTCGCCCCTGATGATGCCAGTGCCAGGCAGTATCAGGCTGAACTGGAACAGTTACATGCGGCAATCAAGATCCCATTGTCAGTGGCATCGATCAGCACAGACAAAGTCGCACGCCAGGCCGCGTCCGCCCGTGTCGTACTCGCTACCCCGGATGCCTTGCACCAGCGCCTGCTGCGCTGCCATGATCGTGCCTGGCAACCATTCTGGTCAAACCTACGCCTGATTGTCCTGATGGATGTCGATCATTATCGAGGGGTGGCTGTCGAACATCTGGCAGCGCTGCTGCTGCGCAGCGGTCGTCTGGTGAACCCCAACGCCCCCCTCTTTCTGGCGGCAACACTGGCCGAGGCTATCGGTGCCGATGCAGTGCTGGCGGAGATCAGCGGTCAGCCGTGGCGGATTATCACGGTTGATGATGTGCCACATCCGGCGACAAGCTTCGCCGTCTGGCATGCTGGTACGGAACGTCTGCGCGAAACGGTGGCACTGGCCCAGGCCTGCCAGCGTGAACATTATAGCGTGCATATTTGCGCCACCCCGCTGGAAATACCGCTCCTATCACGGTTGCTTGGCCCCGAACCCGATCAGATCACACTCGGCATAGCGCCTCGTCCGGCACAGGTGCAGATTTTTGCGGGCTATCCTGGTGCGCATGCCATCGTCCGCCAGGCACTGGTCAGTCATGCCCTGCTGACGCTGCTGATTCTGGGCAACTCGCCCGCTGAACGTACCCTGGCACGCCTGACCGGGCATGCCGGCGAAGCAGCACCACTGCTTGATGATCCCCCCTCTACCTGGGCACTGCCGGCTGCGAATGCCTATATTGCGGCCCAGCATCTGCTGTGTGCAGCCAGCGAGATGCCATTGACGGCGACGGAGGTGCTATCCTGGCAAGCGACGGAACTGGTGGCCCGCCTGGAACGGCAGCAGCAACTGGTGTGTCTGCCCGACGGTGAGGCTCTATGGCAACCGCTGGTCGGTTCTCATGATCCCTACACCGGCTTTGGGATACGTGCGGCTGGCATTCCGATCGCTTATGTGCAGGACGAGCAGGGGCAGCAGATCGATATGTTCGATCCATCGGCCTTTGACCGCTGGGGGTTCCCCGATGCGGCCTTGCCCCCGCTATCAGGTGGCTACCGTGTTATCAGCCGTGATGAGGAGAACGGGGTGCTGGTGCTAAAACCCGAACGGGAACCCCGGCGCACATTTCCTCTACGACGTTGCACGGTTACGGTGCGTGATGAGCGCAAGCAACGCATGGTACGCAATCGTATGCTCGGCTGGGGGCGAGTGTTGATTGAGGAGGAGATCTACGGCTACCGCGAAGTCCAGGCAAACAACGCACCGGCCGAATGGGTGCTGTCAACGCCGTTTGGTATTCACTGGGCCGCACCAGCGCTGTGGATTGATGTGCCAGTCAGCCTGAAAACCGATGGGCAACTGGTGGGCTGGTCGCTGATAGCTGCGTTACCCTTGCGCGTATTGTGCGATACACTGGATCTGGTACCGACCTACGATCCTGAACTGCGGCGGATCTATGTTATTGAGGCCCAGCCAGGCGGGAATGGCCTTGCCGCCTGGTTGTATGAGCAACTCGAAACGATTCTGCCGCTGGCCTATGATGTCGCCCTCGATAGCCGTAATGATCCGCTGTGGGAACCGCTGGCACGGGCCGATATGGATTGGATGCTGACCCTGCTTGGCGGGGAGATGATGCTACCGGAGACATTGACACCAGCAAAACCGACCATACCGGTGCCCGCAATGGAGGCCGGCGCATGGACAGCCGAGGCCGAGCCAGGCACGTATTCACCGCTCGCCGCCTGGCCGGAGCCACTTGATGATGCGCCAGACGAGTTACCAGCCTACGATGAACCATCACTCATAAAACGAACCTCTGACAGAGAGTCACCAGCGAGCGGGCGATCTGTACCACCGGCAACTGAACCCCGGTCCTCAACAGTTGATGACAATCGTCCGGCCCCCGCCCGCCTTCCCCCGCTGGGGGAGGGGCGGCGTAGTAGTGGTTCGGGTAGTAAAAAGCGTGTCGCTCGGAGCAAAGGGCGCAATAGTGACCCGCGTGCAACAGTGCCCGCACCACGTGCGCCTGACCCGGCACTTCAACCGCCAGCCGAGGTGACGCCGGATGCCAGTGCCATGATTGCACGTATGCGGCGCATGCGTCAACAGCAGGAAGCCCGGTCGCAAACCGTTCCCAACTCATCAGCGCACCCGGCGTCGGATAGCACCCGCTTCCCGGTCGAACCGCGCTTTAAGATGGGCGACCATGTGTTCTGTCTACCTTATGGCTATGGTGATGTTCAGGAAAGCCGCATTGAAGCGAACCGGGAAGTCCTGGAGGTCGTGTTCCCCGATTATGGCGTGCTAACGATTGATCCCTCAGTCAGCCAGGTGCGCCTGATTGCGCCTACCAATCAGGAAGATGTGTTGTGATACACAGCGGCAGCACGGCGGCAGCACTCCATACTCCTGTGCAGACAGGCTCTTACACGATTGACCTGGCGTTTAAGGCGACGTTGTGTAACCGTGCAGGGGGACTTTCGCCAGCGGGGGTTGCGGGCGGGGTCGTGCCCCGCCCAATCACCCCA
>CALANA010000077.1 GCA_937925925.1 uncultured Chloroflexales bacterium
AGCGCAGCATCGTGCGCAGCGCGTTGTCATGCTGAGCGGAGCGAAGCATCTTGCGCAGCGCAGCTTCGTGCGCAGCGAAGCATCGTACGCAGCGCAGCATCGTGCGCAGCGCAGCATCGTGCGCCGCGCAGCATCGTGCGCAGCGCGTTGTCATGCTGAGCGGAGCGAAGCATCTTGCGCAGCGCAGCATCTTGCGCAGCGCAGCATCTTGCGCCGCGCAGCATCGTGCGCCGCGCAGCATCGTGCGCAGCGCAGCATCTTCCTTCTGATGGGATCACGATCCTTCGCTCCGCTCAGGATGCCATGCGCGCCGCAAGATCCTTCGCTTCGCTCAGGATGCCATACGCTCCGGCGACGCCTCCGCGCAGGATGACAGACAAGGTATGGAGGTATGTAGGCCCGCTTGTACCAGGTAATCCCGTTTCGACGTGAGCCTTCCGCATGTGCGTGTCATGCACAGACATATGGCAAAGACGGCCTGGCATTATCCAGAACCTTCCGCACTATGATTGGTTCGCCAGTGCGCCTGCGACAACAAGGCGCAAAAGACGGTTTGGGCGCGTGACCGCGTAATTTGTGCATATGACAATTGTTCAACTGCCATGTACACCATACCAGAAACTCTATCTGCTGGCAAACCGGTTGGATTAGTCGTATCGTTTCTGGTACAATCGACCATGCCATGGTATTATTGATAACCATAATTTCTTTTGACATATAGTATAATAGTACATAATGCTACAACGAGACTTCCCCTGGAAAGAGATTGTGAGGGGGGTGTAGGGGCGTTGTATGCAAAGCCCCCTACGCCGCCCCCTGCGGAGGATGGAGGGGTGGGGAGGGTGCAGCGAAGCCACGTCGCACCAGAGCAAGAGAACATGTGCGGGGCCGCAGGCCCCCACACCCCCGCCGAGACGAAGGCTCGTTGAAGGAATAAGAACAGGCAATCCAGGGACTGCCACCTCACAACTCCTATGAAGACGGCAAAACAACAGTACGTGAGTACAGCCAGTCAACAGAAGCGGCAGTTCTACAGACCTGGTCATACACAAATGATATGGAAGGTTTATGTATGGTGTGGTGCTAACTGGCGAACACCGTAGCTCAGCAATACAACTATGAATTATATCCTGGTCTGCCATCGAGAATAGACAGCAGAGACAGGTTCTGGCACACTGTATCGTCTGGATGCAGTGGTTGTTCAGGAAAGGTATGCACGAATGGAAAAAATAAAACAATTACTTTTTCTTACCCAGGGTATCCGCTGGTGGATCGCCGCCAGTGTCGGGATCGGATGGCTGCTCTTTGGCTTGAACGCGGTGCAGATCATTCTGATCGGGCATCTGATCGACTGGTTCCGTGCCGGGCCACCGCACTGGTGGTCGTGGGGCTGGCTCCTCGTGCTGCTCGGCATTTTTAGCAGCATCACCTTGCTACGGGCCGCGCTATCCTGGATGGCACGCATGGTAGCGCACAAAACGGCCGCACGTACCAAGCTGGTACTACGCGAGCGGGTATATAACCACTTGCTGCTGCTTGGCCCAGAATTTATGGATCGCGAGCGGACGGGGGCCCTTGCCAACACCGCCGTTGAGGGGATTGAGAGTGTTGAAGGCTATTTTAGCCGGTATCTGCCCCAGGTGATGTTGAGTTTTACCGTGCCGCTGTTTGTACTCATTTATTTTGCCTTTCTCGATCAGATGACTGCACTGATATTACTGGGCGTACAGTTAATTATTCCTATGGTGCTGGCACTTCTCCGCCGTGCTTTTGGCACCGCCGGGAATCGTTTCTGGGAAACGGTCAATGCCTTGAGCGCCCAGTTTCTCGATAGTTTGCAAGGCTTACCGACGCTCAAAATGTTTAATCGCAGCCGTGCCCATGCCGAGATGATCGAACTCCAGACCGAAAAACTGCGCTGGATCACGATGAATCGCATTTTCATTACCATGTTCTCGCTCTTCTTCATCGAATGGGTCGCTACTCTGGGGACAGTCGTGATAGCGAGCGGTATGGCGGCCTGGCGACTGCAAAACGATGTGATCACGTTAGGGATGGCGTTTGCCATGGTCATGTTGAGCGTGGAACTGGCGCGTCCATTGTTGGCCCTTGGTGCTGCTTTCCAGACGTTTGCGGGTAGCTTTGCGGCTACCCGGCAGATCATGGCATTGCTGCAAACACCACTGCTCGTGAAGGATGCCCCTGATGCAGTAGTGCCCGCTACTTTGACTCCGCATATTCGCTTCGATAACGTCTATTTCTCGTATGAACTGGCCGCAGCCAGTCGTCCAGACAAAATCGAAACGCCACGCGAGTTGCGGAAGCGTCTACGACAGGAACAGAAAGCAGCCCGCCAGCAGGAGAAGCTTGAACGCAAGCGCAAGAAGAAGCAAGGGGCTACGGCCAATCCTGAGTCAGAAGCGGCTATCACACCGACCCTGGAAAGCACTCCGATACCAGCGGAGAGTTCTGCGCCGCTGGAGACATCGGCTGCATTGGCCCTGAAGGGTACGTCGTTTGAAATTAAACCGGGTGAGACAGTGGCGCTAGTAGGATCAAGTGGGGCCGGGAAAAGCACGGTGGTCAACCTGCTCTACCGCTTCTACGATCCACAGTCGGGGAGCATAACGCTGGGTGGGCAGCCGCTGCAGCGGCTGCCCCTCAACTGGTTGCGTAACCAGATGACGCTCGCTTCACAACATCCCTACCTGTTCTATGGCACCATTGCCGATAATCTGCGGCTGGCAAAACCGGATGCAACCCAGGCTGAAATGGAAGAAGCGGCGCGCGCTGCCAGTATTCACGACTTTATCGTGTCGTTGCCCGATGGCTACGACACGCAAGTCGGTGAGCGTGGCGCACTCGTCAGTGGTGGACAGGCGCAGCGGATTGCGCTGGCCCGCACATTGATGCGTAACACTCCGATTATGATCCTGGACGAGGCCACTTCACAGGTGGATGCCGAAACCGAGACGAATATTCAGGCCGGACTGAAACGTCTGACTCAACAGAAGACGGTCTTGCTGATTGCGCACCGCTTGAGTACCGTGCGTGATGCCGACCGCATTATGGTCATAGAAGATGGGCGCATCATTGAAAGCGGAACCCATGAAGAACTGCTCCGCCTCTCCGGCGTCTATGCACGCCTGGTGGCCGTGCAACGCGAGGCCGCAGCCGTGCTGGAGGATACAGAATGAAATTACCAGGCTTCTTAAAACGCCGGCCTCGTCCGGCACCAGTTGATGGCTCGACACCACAAACAGCAACACCACAACGCGGTTTCCTGAAGCGCTTCCGGCGCTCGCGCTCGGCTGAACCGGCACAACCGGTTGCCTCCACCGAGGCGACCACAGCAGCGCCATCCGATCCAGCGGCAGTACCGGCTGAGGCAAAACCACCCGGCTTGCTGCGGCGTTTGTATCTGCTCTGGAAAGCCCAACCGGTCATCGCACGCGCACGAGACAGTGTACTACCGGCTGATGCACGACTGGGCCGCCGAGCTATTATCATCCGCCTGTTGCAGCAGGTACGCGCACTCTGGGGTTTCCTGATTTTTGCCACCCTGGTGCGTGTCCTGAACCATATGATGGGCATTGCGATTATCGGGATGGCCGCCTGGGGCATCGGCCAGATTACCCTGGGCATGGAATCGACCTTTCAATCCTATGTCCAGACCTATTTCGTCATCAACCTGGTGTTATTTGGCGTGGTCAAAGGCATTTTTTTCTATCTCGAACAATATATCGGGTCATCGGTGGCCCTGCGGCTGATGGCCGATTTGCGCTCACAACTCTACTATCGCCTGGAGCCATTAGCACCAGGCGGGTTGTCCCAGGCGCGTAGCGGCGACATTGTTTCGCGGGCCATTACCGATGTTGACCGCCTGGAAGTGTTTTATGGACAGACAATCGGCGCAACGGTGGTCGCCGTGGTTATTCCGCTGATCTCCATTTTTGCCATTTCGCGCTTTAACACCTGGCTCGCTCTGTTGTTCATTCCTTTCGTGGTGGGCGTTGGACTGGTCGTGCCATTCATTACCGACGATCTGACCAAGCGCCACAGCCCCAAACTACGCACAGCCGCAGCCGAGGTAAGCGCGAATCTGATCGACATCCTACAAGGTTTGCGCGAAATTGTGTCGCTAGGCGGTGCGGCTCAGAAGCGCCACGCCATCCGTGTGCGCGATGAGCGCCTGGTCAAAGTGCAGGGGCGTATCGCTGATGTCACTGGATTGCAAGACGCCCTGGTTGATGCGATCGTGGGCATGTGCATTGTCACCTTACTCCTGGCGGGAATGATGCTGGTCGGGTTGGGGCAGATGCCGCTGGCCGAGATTCCGGCCGTGCTGGCGATCGCTTTCGCAACCTTTGGCCCTATGGCGGGGGCACTCAATGTGGTGAATGCCGTGAACCAGGCTATTGTCAGCGGTAGTCGCCTGTTCGCCATTATGGATCAGGTACCGCTGGTGCAGGAAACAGCCACGACGATGCCGCCGGAGCCGATCGAACCTTCAATTGAATTTGATCGGGTGACATTCTCCTATCCAACCACTGGGAATTTCTTGTTATCCGAAACCGTTCCGCTCACATCCGATAGTCCGCCACGAGAAACCAACGGTGGCACGGTCAAACCCAATGGCGAGCAACCGGCACTACCACAGGTAGACACCAATGGCAATGGGGGGCAGCACCTGCCGCTGTCTTTGCCCGATAGTGTGCAACCTGGCAAGCTGCCCGAGGTACACCACGAACTGACCTTTACTATCGCCCCTGGACAGACCGTGGCCCTGGTTGGGCCAAGCGGTGCCGGCAAGACCACCGTCGTCAACCTGCTGCTCCGCTTCTGGGATCGTGATAGTGGACATATTCGCATTGGGGGCGTTGATGTACGCGACTTCCCACTTGAAGAACTGCGACGCAAGATCGCGGTCGTTTCACAACGCACCTACATCTTCAACACGTCGATTAAGGAAAACCTGCTGATTGGCAAGCCTGACGCCACCGATGCCGAGATTGAACAGGCCGCACGGTCGGCCAATATCCATGACTTCATTGCCTCCCTGCCCGATGGCTATCATACCCACGTGGGCGAAATGGGTGCCCGGCTATCGGGCGGTCAGCGACAACGACTCGCGATTGCGCGGGCACTGATCAAGGATGCACCGATCCTGGTTCTTGACGAGGCAACATCGAACCTGGATGCTATCTCCGAACACGAAATCCAGAAATCGATCCACCAGTTGATGCAGGGACGGACCACACTGATCATTGCCCATCGTTTGTCCACGGTCGTTGGTGCCGATGAGATTCTGGTGATGGACGGCGGGCGCATCGTCGAACGTGGTCAGCATGCGCAACTGCTGCAACAAAAGGGTATGTATGCGCGTCTGTTCGCCAGCCAGCAAGATGATTTGCAATATGTGGAATAATGAGCGCAACGTGCTGAACCATTCATCGGTCTGCCCGCCCGACGGGAGACCCGGCTTGAGCCGGGACTCCTTTGCCGCCCGACGGGAGACCCTGCACAAGTGTAGATTTTTTTGCGCAAAAGTCGGTTTTGCCGCATCAGAACGCCCCCCCCCAGCGGGGGGGCCGGGGGGGATGGCAGGAGTGTTTTGCCGCATCCCAATGAGATGTAATTAAAAAAACATACTCTTGTTAAACGGGAGTCCCGGCTTGAGCCGGGACGCTTTTGCCGCCCGACCGGGGTTCCGGCTGGAGCCGGGACGCTTTTGCCACGCGACTGGCTATGGGCAATAAATATTTGTTCACCGCCACCAGCTTTTTCCCCTCTCTCCCTGTTTTCCAGTATGATATACCTATACATTCAGTAAACTCGAATATGGGAAGGGAAGACATGATCATAACCAGCTCGCTGACGGTTGATCCGGCCAAAGTCGATCGTGATTTAGACTATATGCTGACCTGTTTTCAAGAAGTCCTTGCCGAAGCCGGCGAGGATGACCTGATCCAGCATCTGCCCTGGCGTGGGACATCGACAGGTGCTAGCCCGATGACCAGACGCTTTGCCCAGGCCTACTCGATTGCCTTTCAGCTCCTGAATATGGTCGAGCAAAACGCTGTCGTCCAGTATCGGCGGGCCATTGAGACCAGCAATGGCCTCACTGCTGTGTCGGCGCTGTGGGGGCAATCCTTGCAGCAAATTCATGCATGTGGCCTGACTGCGCAACAAATTGCCGAGGCGCTGCCACAGATGCACGTCGAACTGGTGTTGACCGCGCATCCCACCGAGGCGAAACGAGCGACGGTGCTGGAACAACATCGGCAACTCTATCTGCTGCTGGTCAAACGTGAAAACCAGATGTGGACACCCTATGAGCAGCACACGATCCGCGAGGAAATCAAGGCAGTACTGGCAACCCTGTGGCGCACGGGCGAGATCTTTCTGGAAAAACCCGATATTGCTTCCGAACGCCGAAATATCATGCACTACCTGCGCAACGTGTTTCCCGATGTGTTGCCGGTGCTTGATCTGCGGTTGCGCCAGGCCTGGACAGAACTGGGTTTTGACCTCGATGACATCGGCGACCCGCAGCAGTTGCCACGACTGACCTTTGGTACCTGGGTGGGCGGTGATCGTGACGGACATCCTTTTGTAACCGACGCAGTGACGCGCCAGACACTGGCTGAGTTGCGCCAGCAGGCGCTGCTCTTGCTCCAGCACTATCTCACCGACCTTGCCCGTCAGATCAGTCTGTCCGATTACCTGCAACGCCCCCCACCCGAACTGCTCACCCAGATCACGCACCTGTCCGAAACGCTCGGTGAACGGGGTCAGCAGGCCATTCAGCGCAATCCGAACGAACCCTGGCGGCAGATGGTCAACTTGATGTTGGCCCGGCTCCCACTGAGCGGCGACTCGCTGACAGAACGCGAATCGCCACCATCGCCACCGCAACGGTACTACCAGAACGCTGCTGAACTGCTGGCCGATCTGCGATTACTCTATGACTCGCTGATCACCATCGGGGCCGGGCGCATCGCCGACTATGCGGTGCAGCCGGTTATTCGCATTGTCCAGACGTTCGGGTTTCACCTGGCTGTCCTGGATATTCGCCAGAACAGTCGCATCCACGACCTGGCCTTAACCCAGTTACTCACCGCTGGCGGGTTAGCCGAAACGGATTTTGCGCAGTGGAACGAGCCACACCGCCTCGCTTTTCTCAACCAGGAATTATCCTCGCCACGCCCTTTTACCCGTGCTGATCGTTCGGTCGGCACCGAGGCCGACGCAGTGTTGCGCAGCTATCGTGTTCTGGTTGACCATATGCGTACCTATGGCACGCAGGGCCTGGGAGCGCTGATCGTGAGCATGACCCGTAGCCTGTCCGATCTGCTCGTCATATACGTCCTGGCGCGCGAGGTCGGGCTGAATGGTGATACACCATCTGGTGCTGTATGCCCATTGCCAGTCGTGCCATTGTTTGAAACGATTGACGACCTGCAACACAGCCCGGATATTCTGCGTGCATTTCTGGCCCACCCCTTCACGCAACGCAGCCTGGAGTATCAGCGCCAGCAAGCGGGCAACGATCACCTGGTGCAGCAGGTCATGATCGGTTATAGCGACAGCAACAAAGACGGCGGTATTTTTGCCAGTCTCTGGCACCTGTACCGCACCCAGGCGACGCTGGCGCAGATTGGGCAGGAGTACGGCGTGCGCATCCGCTTTTTTCACGGGCGGGGCGGCACGATTAGTCGTGGGGCCGGGCCAACCCATCGCTTTATCAAAGCGCTGCCCCATGCTGCGCTCAGGGGCGACCTGCGTATGACCGAACAGGGCGAAACGATTGCCCAGAAATATGCCAATCGCATCACCGCCGCCTACAATCTGGAATTGCTCCTGGCTGGCGTCACACGCTCAACGCTCCTGGCTCAGCACGACCCGGAGCCAGCGCATCCGTTGGAGCCGATTATGGATCACCTGGCAGTACAAAGCCGACAAACCTATACCGCGCTTTTACACACCGAAGGCTTTCTTACCTTTTTCCGGCAAGCTACACCGATCGATGTCATCGAGGCCAACCGCATCGGCTCCCGTCCAGCCCGCCGCAGCGGTCAGCATACATTGGCTGACCTGCGTGCGATCCCGTGGGTGTTTAGCTGGGGACAGGCCCGCTTCTACCTATCGGGATGGTATGGCGTGGGCAGTGCCCTGGAAGAACTGCGTAGCAACAACGCTGCCGCGTTTGCCCTGCTGCAGCAGCATTTCCTTACCTGGCCACCGCTGCACTACATCGTGAGCAACGTTGCGACCAGCATTGCTACCGCCGATGTCGAAGTGATGCACGAGTATGCCGCCCTGGTCGAAGATGTGGCCCTGCGCGAGCGAATAATGCCGATCATCGTGGCGGAGTTTGAGCGCACACGCCAGATGCTGGAGCTTATCTATGGCGGTACACTGGCTGAACGACGTCCGAATGTACACAGCATGGTGCAGATGCGTCGCGCACCGCTGCATACTCTGCATCGTCAGCAAATTAGCCTGTTGCAACAATGGCGCACATTGCAACGCCAGGGTGATCACACCGCTGCCGAGGCATTGCTGCCGCGCCTCTTGCTGACCGTGAACGCTATCGCCAGTGGCCTGGGGGCGACGGGCTAAGATCATTCAAATGGTACGTGTTCACCTTTCTCCTGGGAGCGATGGAGGGCGTCCTGCCCTCGCTCCCAGGTGTGCATGTTATCTCAGGTGTGAACAGGTATACCAATGTGACTTCGACCTTCCGCCTCTTTTCGATCCCCTACCCCCTGGAGTAGGGCCGCGTTTCGTTTGCGGCGGTGGGAAAGGGACGCACTGCTGGTGCCCCCTTTTCGCCGAAGGCGAAAAGGGGGCACCAAAAACAAAAACAGAACCGCTCTGCCGAAGGCACCCCTCCTAACCTCTCTCTTGTGGGGGGGGGAATGGGAGGAACGATTGCGTACCGCGTGTGCATGACCAGACTATGCGGAAGGGTCACGTCGAAACGGTAGTACTTCAAACAACAGGCGGTACACGGTCGTCTGGTTCAGGCGACCGTGTACCCGCCTGTCAATAAGAGGACTTGAAAGTATGGGTATGATCAAAACTATCCGTGCTGCCTGGGCAGCCAGGGGAAATGGTGGAATGATGATGCAGCGCCTGTTTGTTCCGCTGCTTATACTGCTGGGGCTAGCATTGGCAGCCTGTGCGTCAGACGCACCTGATGGGGGAGACGCGACTCCGAAAACGTCGGTCACAGAAATCACGCCAGATGCGAGCATGCCTGGCATGGCCATCGCGCCGGCACCGGGCATACCCGGTGCAACGGTGCCGCCGCTCACCGGTGCCGAATCGTTGCTCGATCGAGCGCTCGACGATGGGCGCTTTACGACCCTGCTGACCGCTTTTCGGCTGGCCGGGTTAGAAAAGACCTTGCGCGACACTGGCTCCTACACCATCTTTGCGCCCACCGATGCGGCTTTGGCTGCCTTACCGGAAGGGGTTCTGGCGCAACTGCAACAAGACCCCGATCGGTTAGCTGAGATTTTGTCCTACCATATAGTCAATGGGTATTTTCTTGCCCGTGATGTGGGCGATTACAACGCGCTTCCGTCACTACACGGTGCGGAGATTCTGATTGATCGGGAGGGTGAAACGGTTATCCTGAATGAGCATGTGCGAATTGTTGGCACCGATATGGAGGCGGCGAACGGGGTTATGCATGCAATTGATGCGCTGCTGGTGCCACCAGGTGTAGCATTACCGCAATAGCGGTATTGTGTCGTGGCGGCGGCGGCACTCCATAGGCGCATTGCCCCGCCTCGCCCACACTGTGTATCAATGGGTTTTGCTGTGGGCACCCATACGAGGTGCCCCGACGATCGCTGCCGGACATTGGACGGCGATGGGCGTATTGCGGGCATTGTCTGCTCTGCCCGCATTGCCCGCATTGCGCCACATTGATGGATGCGCATTGTTCTACAATGCACATCAATGGGCTTCGCTGCGGGCACCCACAATGCCCCGCATCGCCCACGATGCCCACAATGCCGCGCACTGCCTTCATTGTCGCGCATCGCCCCGCAATGCCTCGCAATGTTTGCATCCATATAGCCCTCCTGGTCTAGACTGTCAAGTCTCATAAATCCGAGCTTCCTTATAGCCGAATCGTGCTACCCTACCACCATGCTATAATACGCCTCAGTAGCAACGGACTGCTGCTTAACCGAATTGTTTTCACAGAAGTTCGCACAACAGTATTCACAGTAGTAATTACTGCCTATGCTCGTTCCTTCGTCCCGGTCGTGGTTGCGCTCAAGGCTGCCTCAGTTGCACCTGGCCCGTTCGGCGCATGCAGTGGAAAATATAAGGAGCCAGATCGATATGACCCATCCCATTATTCAGGTAGAGTACGAACAGATGGCCGGTCTCAGCCAGCGCATGCGCGGGCGGGCCGAGTCCTGTGGCGCATTGCGCCAGCGGCTACAGCAGGCGCTAACCCCACTCCAGCAGGGTGGTTGGTATGGTCGCGGAGCTACGGCTTTCTTTCGTGAGATGGAAAGCGATGTGTTGCCGGCGATGAACCGGCTGGAAACCGCGCTGACCGAGGGCCATCTGGTGCTGGATGAGATGGTGCGGATCTTTCAGCAGGCCGAAGAAGAGGCAGCATCCCTCTTTGATGGTGGCCCGACCGCGCCGCCCGCTACTCCTGGTAGCCAGCCCGATCGAGTAAACGGGGCAGACAGGTCTGGCGGGGATCATACCACTGCTTCAAATGAGGATAAGATTAAATCCACCTCGGAAATTTTTAGCCACTCGAACATGCGCAAGATGGTCGGGCGCAAGTGGCCTAATGAAGGTGATCCAGCGCTTAGACAGGCCATGTACGACTTGCGGGAAAACCAATCACCAGAAAAAGTCGAGCAGGCACTCAAGGTTATTGCTGAAAAAAGCGGCGGCAGGATGACCCTTGAGGAAGCCAGGCGGCAGTATGATCTCTTTCTCAAGAAAAAAGCAGATGCAGACAATGTCGCTGCATCATCTGACAAGATAAAGCACATTGAGGAGTTGTCACCCGGACATAGAGATTATATGGGATCACGCGACCATCTACGCTTTGGACAGATCGTTGGTGATGCGCTGGGTCTCGATCCGATCTTCGGGGCTTTGCTAAATCCTACCGGTGGAATGGTTGGCCCGAATAATCTTGCATTACCACTCGATGAGTCGGCATTAGCATACCATGCTGCGTTCCACGATGCAGGTGGGTTCTTATACACATATTTTCAAAAGGGGCCAGGCTATGACTATCTTCGACAAGAAACGCACCGACCACCAGATAATCCTTTTACAGGTCAGGAGTCAGGGTTACGGTATTGGAATACCATGTTCACACACCAACGTGCGGAGCAAGACAGACGACTCATAAATACTATGAGGGACACTATTATGATGGGTACACTAAATTCTCCTTTACAGGTTTTTGTACTGGCTCCTAAGATAATCAATAACCTGATTGAAAATCCTCATAGTACAGCCGGAGTTACCTTGTCTAACATGGCAGGATCAGTTATGGGGAAAGGGGTGGACATATATGTCCAGGCGGAACAGACAACGGAGTACATGTATAACCAGGCGAAACAGGCTGTAAAAGAACGCGCTGTAAAAGAATTCTTAAAGTTTGCAAGTATATTCCGTAGATAAGGTGACACGCCGCACGCCCTAAAGGGCGGCGGCTTCCTGGGGCAACCCGCCTGGTGGCGAGCTTCTCTCCCAACGGAGCTGTCCGCTCCGGTTTTTGATGTTTATGGTGGCGTTGTGGTCGCGGTCGAGCGACACCTCACAGCCGCATGTGACCCACCTGTCGGTCAGCGTAAGACCCTCGAATGTGCGGCCACATCCCGAACAGGTTTTGGACGTTCCGTTTGCACCGGTTCTTTCCGCCCTTCTTGCGTCGTGCTAGCCGTCGTTGCGCGACCCGTAACTTTCGCTGTGCGGTGCCTGGGTGTCCAGACGAGGTGGTAGATGATGAGATGCACCCGATGTTCGTCGCGAACATATTCCATGGTGATTAGCAGCGCTTGCGCTCCTCGTATTCTTCCAACCCCGGCCAGTCCATCGGGTAAACGTCGTGGATGACGATCACGACCGTTTTGCGGAACAGGCCACGTCGATAGAACTCGACAACCACCGTAAGCCCTGCATATACATGCACATAGGCCTGGGTGCCGTCTTTCAGGCGGATCGGGTGCGAGTATTTCCCGATGTAGGGGTTTGCGATGAGGTTTTGCTCTAGGGTGAGTGCGGCATCCTGCAACGCGGGCGAAAGAGCGTTGAAATGCTCAATTGCCCGCTTACGCCACGTTGTTTCGACGTGCATGGTCGCGTGCCCAATCTGCTTGCATGATCGCGTCTTCTTCGGGAGTGAATGGCGCTCCATCCTCAGCGGTGAACGTGAATGGCCCCTCGAACGTGCCGTCTGCGGTGCGCCGATAATAGTGTTCCGGCTCATCGTCCGAAGCTTCGGCACGTTCCAATTCACGGGCCTGCGCTTCGTGAGCAACACTCGGCGGCGCGGCAGGTGGCATGTGGCTTTGCATGTGGTCGTAGATGGCGCGAACCTTCGCCAGTCGCTCCTCTGGCGTGTGATCGCCCTGGTTGAGCGCCACGCCGAGTTCGTTGAGCGTGGCCGACAGCATGAACCAGTAGCGATTCATGTGCTTGAGTTCGGGCGTGATCTCCGTTGGTTGCATCGTGCCTCCCGCTATGGTACACTTGTATTCGATGTGCCAATTGTACCATAGGACAAACATATAAGTAACTCCCGTTTTCTTCGCCACCTGAGTGTGGAGGAACGCAAGGCGTTGCGGGTCACAGCCGCGAACGACGACATGACCATGAGTGATTTCGTGCGAGCTGCCATTGCCGAGAAAATCGCCCGCTATGCTGAGCAGCAGCGCAGCGAGAACGCAGCGAGCGCAGCGCAGCATCAAAATGACAGCGCCAAGGCTAATGTGCCGCCGACGCTTCCCTTCGGTGTTCTGGTTGAAGCCTTGCAAGAAAGCCGCCTAACCATACGCGCTAAAGCGCGGCGGCTTGCGGTGATTTTTTGCGGTCAGCAGAACATGAAGGACGGCGCACATGCGACTACGAAGGGCTGTCCCTTCTACGCACGAATGGGCCATGTACGTACCGACCGCTTCGTTCCCCGGTGGCTGTGCTACGGCGCTACGCTGCCTGGATAATCCATGTCATGGTGCGCGAAGCGAACCATTTCACTGCGTCACAATGCGCAAGCACTGCGATGCTGAGCTTACTATGCCAGGCGGGGCCGTGCTATGAGGTTGCGGTGAAGACCAGTCAGGGCGTCATTCTGGTCATTGAAACGTTCCTGGAAAGTAAGGATTAAGAAGGATGCAAGCAGATACCACGGGTTCCCCATTCGTCCTGAGTACGGCGGAGATGGCCTTTATGCTCACCCTGCTGGAGGTACCGCATCTGATTGGTGGCGACAATGCCGCGCTCTTTCCCACCGAGCCAGCGGCACGCGAGGCATTACTGGCGGCAGGCAAGCAACAGTTAGAAGCGTCAGGCAAACTGGCCTGGCAACCCGATCTGCTGTCCTACCATCCCGATGATGTCATGGTAGCGCTGCTGGTGCCACTGGCTTTTCCGCGCGTTGTCATCACCTGCGTGTCCCAGACACACCCCGACCGCTGGCAGGGAGTGAGCTATAGCATGGTTGATTCGCTGGTGGTCGAGATGGTCATCATTGACGGGCAGTATCATCTGGGTGCGTTCGCCACGCTAGACGAGATCATGCCGCGCCTGGCTGAGGCGTTCCACTTGCCGGCCACAGCCCACGCTGGCCCCGATATTGTCATCCCCAACCCCACCTTCGAGGCTGTCCGCAAAACGGGCGTGGCGGCAGACGCGCTCCCGCTCCCGTCTGACGATTCGGCACGTCTGCGCCAGGCGTTGCACGAATCGGTGCAAGATGTGATGTTTCTGGTGTTCCATGTGCAGCAGACGGAGATCGTAGCAACGCGCCCGCTGGGGGTGATTATCGATCCGCAGGGGGACGCCTGGCTAGTCACGCCCCAGGAGCCAGATCACATGCACGTGCGCCCCACCAGCGGCCCAGCCGTCGGGCAGACCCTGCTCGCGCTGGTGGCAGATGTGCAGACAGAGGCGAGTTAAGTTCAGAGAGGTACACCGCACGCCTCCGTGCCTCGTGTCACCCGACTGCCCGCTGTTGTAGCGCAAAGACACACACGGGCATAGCCCTCCCCTAACCCCCCCGTGGACGGGGGGAACCGGACATCGCGTCCCATCGTACCGCATCGCCGCCATTGTCCCGCAATGCCGCCTTGCCCCGCATTACCCGCATCACCCGCACTGCCCGCATCGCCCCGCATCGCCCCGCAATGCCCCCATTGCATATCCATGCCCTGCCATGCCCCGCATTGTGCCTCCATGCGGGGCATGGCCACGCAATGTCCCGCATCGTCCCGCAATGTTCCGCAATGCGCATGCATGGCCTTCGCTGCGGGCACCCACACGAGGTGCCCCGACGATCGATGCCGGACATTGGATAGCGATGGGCGCACTGCCCGCATTGCTGCGCATTGCCTACATCGCCCGCATCGCCCCGCCTCGCTCCGCATTGCCCACATCGCCACGCATTGCCACGCATTGCGCATCAATGATCATCGTAGGGGCACCCACACGAGGTGCCCCTACGATCGGTGCCGGACATTGAATGGCGATGGGCGCAATGCCCACAATGCCCACATCGCCCGCATCGCCCGCATCGTCCCCATTGCTCTCCATTGCCCGTATTGCTGTGCAATGCCCGACATTGCGCATGCATGGCCTTCGCTGCGGGCACCCACACGAGGTGCCCCGACGATCGGTGCCGGACATTGGACGGCGATGTCTGCATCGCTGCGCCTCCTCGCGTCCTTGCCGCCCGCATCCCCGTCTCCTCGCGTCCTCGCCTGTTCGCGCCGTCTGAACGACTAAAGTCGTTACTACATGCCGTGCGCCGCGCCTCCTCGCGTCCTTGCCTCCTCGCGTCCCCGCGTCCTCGCGTTCTCGCGTCCCCGCGTTCTCGCATCCCCGTCTCCTCGCGTCCTCGCCTGTTCGCGCCGTCTGAACGACTAAAGTCGTTACTACATGCCGTGCGCCGCGCCTCCTCGCGTCCTCGCGTCCTCGCGTCCTCCTGAACGACTAAAACGGGTGATTTCCTGGTCAGTTGTCAGATTTCTTGCCGGTAGATCAAGCGTGTGGAGCGTGTCATAGCCTGCACCGTGCAGTACGTGCGCCAATCTTCTTGGGAGTTGGGCACCGACGAGGAATTTCATGCAGTCGGTAATACGTCGATGCGCTTTACCTGGCTCAGCCGTGTTGCAAACTCCAGTACCGCGAGGAGATCCTCGCGCTCAAGATCTTCATAATCAGCGAGAATGTCATCAATCGCCATGCCTGAGCTTAAAAGTTCAAGTATATGCTCAACCGGATACCGTAGGCCACGAATAACAGGTTTTCCATGGCAGATATTCGGGTCAATCGTTATCCTGTTTAAATAGGTCTGCATTCGTTTTCTCCTTGTTGTACCATGTTTGGTTTTGAGGTCTATGTTCTTGCATTTTGTCCTCTGAAATGAGCATGTCCCTTCACTGTATAAATCGTCGTTCTTATTCTTCGTGCTGGATCGACTCTGCTCTTTGTATCTCTTCTAAAAGGTCTTCTATCCGCCGATTAGTTGCGCGATCACGGCGTTGGGGTGGCTCTTGTGGTGCAGAGGGTATATCTGCCAGTGTGAGAACCGGCAACGTGAGTGCTGCCTGGAATGAGGCAATGTCTTCTGCCAGTGCCTCTAAGGAACGACCGGTTGGCTCTACGGCGTCTTGCGTGCAGCCAACAATAGCACCGTTCGCGTTATAAAACACTTCGCGGATGATATAATCACCGTCATCTTCGCGGAAGACCCGGTAATTCCACGTGATCATAGATCCTCCTCTCGTCCGCGGAAGAAAAATCGGTTCCCACGCTTTTCTCCAATCCGTTGGATTTCAACAATACGAATGACTTCATCCACATTATACAAGATCCGAAAAGCACCGGCTCGTAGTTCCCATGCTGCGATACTATTTGGTCGAAGCGGCTTTCGATTTCGTGTTCTGTGTAAAGGTTCATGTCGTAATTGCTGGTTGATGTTACTGATGATCTCTTGTTGTTCGTGTTTGTGAAACCATCGAAGGTCTTCAATTGATCGAGGAGTGAACTCGATATTGTACATTCCTGCCTACATTCTTCATCATCATTCACGGCTCCTTCGTATGGCGTCCTATTCCTTCCAGTGCCTGGCCAACTGCGGATGCTGGTCGCACACGCTGTGATTCCTGATGTGATAATCACATGATCATAGAATACTGCTGCCCGTCTGTCAACCGTGGTGATGAAACCATGCTCTTCGTGCCTGACGGCGGCAGGCAGAATGGGGCTGCACTCCATAGATGCATTGCCCGCATTGCCGCCTATGCTGCGCATCGCCCGCAATGGTTCGCATTGCCCGCAATGCCCGTATTGTCCTGCATTACCAGGCATTGCCCGCAATGCCCTCACAATGCCTGCATTGCTCCGCATCGCCCGCAATGCCCCCATTGCTCTCCATTGCCCGTATTGCGGATCACTGCCCCTCGTTACGTAGCAGTGATGACAGTGCCATGCAGTGCGTAGGAGCGACTCTTGTGGTCGCCCGCAGCGAAAATCATGGATGCGCCAAGCAAGGCAATGCCGAACAATGCGCGGCAATGGTTCGATTGGCATGCATGGTGTGACATTGCGGGCACCCACACGAGGTGCCCCGACGATCGTTGCCGGACATTGGACGGCGATGGGCGCATTGCTGCGCCTCCTCGCGTCCTCGCGTCCTCGCCTCCCCGCGTCCTCGCCTCCCCGCCTCCTCGCGTCCTCTCGCCTCCTCGCGCCTCGCATCCCTGCCTCCCTGCCTCCCCGCCTCCTCGCGTCCTCGCATCCCCGCCTCTTCATGCTATAATTCGAGCCAATACTAAAACCGGTTCTCCGCTACGTGGAAGGAATGACTGATGGCTCCACCCCGCTCGCGTGTATCGCTCGCTCTGGCCCCGGTTGCGGGGGCCAATCTGCCGTCGGGTATTCGGGATAATGTGACCCGTGGCAGTGTGGGCGATTTTTTGTGTGCGCACATTACGCCCGGTTCGTCGCTGGCGTTTGTGTCGGCCTATTTTACGATCTATGCGTTTGCGGCGCTTCAGGATTGTTTGCTGCCCATCGAGCGCCTGCGCTTTCTGTATGGCGAGCCGCACGGCCTGCGCACGGTTGATCCGGTGCAGGGGACGACGCAGGCGTTTGCGATGAGCGATGAGGGCCTGCATCTGGTGCAGCGGCTTAATCAGAAATATGTCGCTCGTGCCTGTGCCGACTGGATTCGCGCTAAGGTTGAGATTCGCTCCATCCGCCAGACGAATCTGCTCCACGGCAAGATGTATCACATCACACCCCCGCACGGCGTGCCGTCGGCCATTCTGGGCAGTTCCAACTTTACCGTCGCCGGGTTAGGCGTGGGTAGCACCGGCAACAACATTGAACTCAACCTGATTGTCGATAGTGACCGCGATCGGCACGACCTGAAGGCCTGGTTTGATGCACTGTGGGACTCGGAGCTGGTCGAGGATGTGCGCGACCAGGTGCTGGCCTATCTGGAGCAGATCTACGCCCACACCGCGCCGCAGTTGCTCTACTACCAGACGCTGTATCACCTGTTCGGGCGCTATCTTGAGCAGCAGGCGCAGAGCCAGTTGCTGCCCGAACAGCATCAGCTTCAGGATACCGCGATCTGGCAGGCGCTGTTTGAGTTCCAGCGCGATGGCGTGCGCGGGGCGATCCACAAGATCCTCACACATAACGGTTGTATTCTGGCGGATAGCGTGGGCCTGGGCAAGACCTACGAGGCGCTGGCGGTGATTCGCTATTTTGAGCTGCGCAATGCGCGTGTGCTGGTGCTGTGCCCCAAGAAGCTGCGCGAAAACTGGACGGTCTATCAGGCGCAGAACAACAGCCCGCTCAACCCGTTTCTGGCCGACCGCTTCGGCTATACCGTGCTGTCGCATACTGACCTCAGCCGCAGCAGTGGCATGGCCGGCGACATTGACCTGGCGATGATCAACTGGGGCAACTATGACCTGGTGGTGCTTGACGAGTCGCACAACTTCCGCAACGCCACGCCCGGCAAACGCGATGCGGCGGGCAATAGTGTCCGCCGCAGCCGCTACGAGCGCCTCATGGAGGATATTATCCAGGCCGGGATCAAAACGAAGGTGCTGCTGCTGTCGGCCACGCCGGTCAACAACGATCTGCGCGATCTGCGCAACCAGTTGGCCTTTATCACCGGGGGGCGGGACGATGCGTTTCAGGCGTCGCTCGGCATTCCCAGCCTGAGCGATACGCTGGCCGTGGCCCAACGGGCTTTCAACGACTGGGCCAGACAGGAAGGCCCGCGCAATCCGCGTGACCTGCTCAACCGCCTCAGTTCGGCGTTGTTTACGCTGCTGGACGAGGTGACGATTGCGCGTTCGCGTAAGCATATTCAGCACTACTACCGCGAGACGCTCGACGCGCTGGGTGGTTTCCCCACACGCCTGCGGCCACTCTCGGTGATGGTGGAGGCGGTTGACCGGCGCGAGCGCTTTATGTCCTACGACCGCCTGCACGATGAGATTTCGGACTACCGCCTGTCGCTGTTTAACCCGACCGCCTATGTACGCCCGGAGTATCGGGAACACTATGACCGCGCGCTGGTTCGCAACTTTCGCCAGAGTACACGCGAGCATTTCTTGATTGGCATGATGCGCGTGAATTTCCTCAAGCGCCTGGAAAGCTCGGTGTATGCCTTTGCGATCACGCTGGATCGCACAATCGAGCGGATCGATACGCTGATACGGCGTCTCCGCGAGCTTCAGCAGCAGCCCGGCGCGAATCTGAGTGTGGAGGTGGAGACGCTGGAGACGGATGATCTGGAGGATGAGGAGCTGTCGGCGGTGTTGCAGATTGGCAAGCTGGAGTTTCAACTGGCGCATCTGGATACCGAGCGCTGGCTGGCGGATTTGCAGCACGATAAGGAGCAACTGAGCCTTGTGCATGCTTCGGCCAGGCAGGTGACGGTTGAGCGTGATGCCAAGCTCGCTCACCTGAAGGCTTTGATTGCGCAGAAGGTGCAGCAGCCCACGCTGATGAAGGATGGCACGCCCAACCGCAAGGTGCTGGTCTTTACCGCGTTTGCCGACACGGCCGGCTATCTCTACGACGCGCTGCGTGCCTGGGCGCGCAACGACCTGGGCATCCACTGTGCGCTGGTGACCGGCACGGGCGGGAATCGCACTACCCTGGGCCAGAGCGCGTTTATGGCGATTCTGACCAATTTTGCGCCACGGGCCAGACGGCGGGCGCAGATCCCCGGCTTTCCCCAGACCGACGAGATCGATCTCTTGATTGCGACCGATTGTATCTCCGAGGGGCAGAACTTGCAGGATTGCGACTATCTGGTGAACTATGATATTCACTGGAACCCGGTGCGCATTATTCAGCGCTTCGGGCGAATTGACCGCATTGGCAGTCCGAACCAGAGCATTCAACTGGTCAACTTCTGGCCCACGCCGGATTTGAACAAGTATATCAACCTGAAACATCGCGTTGAGGCGCGTATGGCGCTGGTGGATATTACGGCCACGGGCGATGATAATGTGCTGGCCGGGCAGCTTGATCAGGAGTTGTTGGAGCAGGAGTTGACCTATCGTGACCAGCAGTTGTTGAAGCTCAAGGATGCTGTTCTCGACCTGGAAGATCTGAATGAGAGTATTACGCTGAACGATTTTACGCTGGACGATTTTCGCATCGATCTGTTGAAGTATATCCAGAGCAATCGCCAGAAATTGGCGCAGGCGCCGCTAGGCCAGTATGCGGTGGTGCCGGTTCACCCGGATTATCCGATTATCGCGCCGGGGGTGATCTTTTGTCTGCGGCAGCAGAGCCGCTCCCAGAGCAGCACGATCAACCCGCTGCACCCCTACTACCTGGTGTATGTGCGCAACACGGGCGAGGTGCGCCTGGGTTTTGCCCAGCCGAAGCAGATCCTGGAGATCTACCGCTTACTCTGCGCCGAACGCACCACGCCCTACGAGGATCTGTGCCATCTGTTTGACGAGCGCACGCAGAATGGCACGGATATGAGCCACGCGACGCGGCTGCTGGAGCAGGCGGTTGCGTCCATTACGCGCACGTTTCAGCAGCGCATGGCCGCGCATCTGCTGTCGGAGCGGGGGGCCAGGCTGCCTGATGCGCAGGAGCAGGTGCATACGCTGACCGACTTTGAGCTGATCACCTGGCTGGTGGTGGTGTGATGTTGTACCGCGAAGGGCATGGCACCGCCGTGCCCGTACCGGGGTGCCGCCATATGAAGGACAGGAGTCCCGGCTTGAGCCGGGGAGGGATGGAGCGGAGGCCCGGCTAGTGGTTGACCACCGTGATGTTGCAGGATACGTCGTAACGACTTTAGTCTTTTCTGACGCCGTAGCAACGACGAACGTCGTTACGACATACTCCGCATATTCAATGTGGCTGACCACTAGAGCCGGGGGGGATGGGGCTTCATCCCGGCTTAAGCCATGGAGTGGAGCTTCATCCCGGCTCAAGCCGTGACTCCAGGGGGGAAGCTTCGTCCCGGCTTGAGCCGGCGGTGTTGGCAGCGGGCGCAGCACGGGATCGGCGGCCCATCATTGTGGTTCCATCAAAAGATAGCCAATGTTACGAAAGCGAGGTAGCCTATGACCAACCCACCTGACCGCCAGGCGATTTTGAGGGCGCTGAATGCCTTTGCGCCGCCCGCACCGTTGCGCTCGCCCGCGCTGGCGCTCTTTGCCACGCTGGGCTATCGCAGTTCACGGACGCTGGTGATCGATCCGCCCACGGCGGCGGGCTTGCAGGATCTCTTTGCTATTCGTCTCGACCCACAGCGGGCATTGACCACCGAGTGGGACACGGTGGAATTCCTGTTCCAGCTTACCGATGCCGAGATGCAGGCGCTGGGCGCGCAGCAGCCGTTGCCGTTTGACTCGACCCAGCCGGTTGACGACACACGGATGCAGTCGTATCTCTTTCTGGCGATCCGGTTGCGGGCGGCCCACTATAGCCGCACGGCGTTGGCGGGCATCACCCGTGAGATCAATCGCCACTTCCCCATGCCGCTGCTGGTGCTGTTCCAGCATGGCGCAACCCTGACCATCGCCATCATCAACCGGCGGATGCACCGGCACCACGCGGCCAGGGATGTGTTGCAGAAGGTGACGCTGATCAAGGATATTGACGTTGGGCAGCCGCACCGCGCCCACCTGGATATTCTGTACGACCTGGCCTGGCCCGTGCTGGCGCACGAACAGCCACCGCGTAACTTTGTGGAGCTGCAACACGCCTGGGAGCGGGTGTTGAGCAGTTCCGAGCTGAACAAACGCTTCTACCGCGAGATTGCCGACTGGTATTTCTGGGCCACGCAGCAGGTGGTCTTCCCGCCCGGCGGTGAGCCGGATGCCGAGCAGCGCAACGCGATTGCGATAATCCGCTTGATTACGCGGCTGATTTTCGTCTGGTTTCTTAAGGAGAAGGGCCTGGTTCCTGCCGATCTCTTCAACGAACACAAGCTGTCGGCGCTGCTGAAGGATTTTTCGCCCGACGCCAGCAGTTACTACCGCGCCATTCTGCAAAATCTGTTTTTTGCCACGCTCAACCAGGAGATGGGCCAGCGTGCCTTTCGTACCCGGCGCAGCGGCGGGCGCGACCAGCATCGCCTGGTGACCAATCTGTACCGCTATGAGGACTATTTTCAGGCGGGTGGGGCGGAGCAACTGCTGGCGTTGATGCAGCCTATTCCATTTTTGAACGGCGGGCTGTTTGAGTGCCTGGACCACGAAGACGAGCAGCGGCAGGTGGTGCGCATTGATGGCTTTTCAGACGAGCCGAAGAACCCGCTCGTGGTGCCCAACCGCCTCTTTTTTGGTGCCGAGCAGGCGGTCGATCTGCATCGCTTCTATGGCACCAGCGGGCGCCCGCAGCAGGTGCGCGGGCTGATCCGTATCCTCCAGCGCTATAAGTTTACGGTGACGGAGAATACGCCGATTGAGGAAGAAATCGCGCTCGACCCGGAGTTGCTCGGCCAGGTGTTTGAGAACCTGCTGGCGGCCTATAATCCCGAAACGGGCGTGACGGCACGCAAGCAGACCGGCTCGTTCTACACGCCACGGGCGATTGTGAACTATATGGTGGACGAGGCGCTGCTGGCCTATCTGGAGCAGCAGCTACGTCAGGCTGCGTCGGTGTCTGCCGATACGGACGCGCCCGCGCCGGCCCCGCTGCCCGAACGCCTGCGCCATCTGCTGGCCTATACCGACGAGCCGCCGCAGTTTGGGCCGGATGAAACGAACACGTTGCTGATGGCGATTGACCAGGTGCAGATCCTCGACCCGGCCTGTGGGTCGGGCGCGTTCCCTATGGGCGTGCTGCAAAAGTTGGTCTTTCTGCTGAGCAAGCTCGATCCCGGCAACCAGCGCTGGAAGGAGCGTCAGATTGAGAATGTGCGGCGCGATATGCAGACGGCGCAGGCGCTCCAGGACGACACCGTGCGCGAGCAGACGCTGGAGGCGCTGGCGCAGAAGTTACAGGAGATTGAACAGGCCTTTGCCTATGATGCGCTGGACTATGCCCGCAAGCTGTATCTGATCCAGAACAGTATTTATGGCGTGGACATTCAGCCGATTGCGGTACAAATTGCCAAACTGCGCTGTTTTATCACCCTGATCGTCGATCAGCAGGCCGATGATCGCCTGGAGAATCGCGGCATTCTGGCGCTGCCCAACCTGGAGACGCGGTTTGTGGCGGCCAATACGCTGCTGGGCCTGGAGATGCGCCAGGGGATGCTGCGGAGTGCCGAGGTGCTACGGCTGGAGCAAGAACTGGCCGCCGTGCGCCAGCGCCACTTCAATGCCCGCACGCCAAAGACCAAGCGCAAGTACCGCGACCAGGATCAGCGCCTCCGCCGCCAACTGGCGCTCGAGCTTCAGCGCGACGGTGTGCCCGGTGCCACGGCGGATATGCTGGCGGCCTGGAATCCTTACGATCAGAACACGAGCGCCGACTTTTTCGATCCGCTGTGGATGTTCAGCATGGAGGGCGGCTTTGATATTGTGATCGGGAATCCCCCGTATGTGCGCCAGGAGCAGATTAAGGACCAGAAGCCGCGCTTCAAGGAGCGCTACACCTGCTACACCGGCACGGCCGATCTGTATGTCTATTTCTATGAGCG
>CALANA010000078.1 GCA_937925925.1 uncultured Chloroflexales bacterium
GGCCTGCGGCCCCCGCAACTCCAGGAGGGGCGTGGCCCCTCCTGACCACCCCACATGAACGGTTACAGATTGCAGAACGTGGCGAGGTGCGTTCCTCTCCCAGTAACTGTTCACCCTTCGGAGAATACGCACGCCTGGGAGCGAGGGCGTCCCGTCCTCTGTCATGCATACGCGGGCAAGATGCCCGCACTCCCAGAAGAAAAGTGAACACGTACCTTTCCCACAAATATGTATCAGACACGTCCCGTTGTGTTATACTGGAAGGATTATGCTTTCAGAGGAACCTGCGATTGAGGAGCGCACATGCGCGCAACGATTATTTTCAACCCGGTAGCTGGTCAGTCCGAGACGTTAGCATGGGAATTACAGGCCGCCGCCGCAGTCTGGATTGAACAGGGGTGGACGGTGGAACAGTATCCGACGCAGGGGCCCGGCGATGGTACACGCCTGGCGCGGATGGCGGCTGAGCGCTGCAACGATGTGGTTATTGCCGCTGGTGGTGATGGCACGATCAACGAGGTGGTGAACGGTCTGGCAGGGACAAAGACGGCGCTCGGTACGCTGCCGCTGGGAACCATGAATGTCTGGGTGCGCGAACTGGGCTTACCCTTGCAGCCACGGCTCGCCGCTGCCGCGTTGCTTACATCGCAGGTGCGTACCATTGATCTTGGACGCGCAAATGATCGGTACTTTTTGCTGATGGCCGGAATCGGATTGGATGCCGCCATTACCGCCGAGGTGCGTACAGAAGAGAAGCGCCGACTGGGAGCGCTGGCTTATGCCTTGCGCGGAATAGACATAGCGTTGCGGATTCGGGGCACCCGCACACGCCTGGTTCTTGATGGTAAAGTGGTCAAAGGGCGTGTATTAATGGTTGTGGTCGGCAATAGCCAACTGTATGGCGGACTGGTCAAAATTACGCATCGTGCCTGTATTGATGATGGATTACTGGATGTGTGTGTGATTAAAGGCAACAACTTTGGTAGCGCAGTGTATCACTTGATTTCGATCATCAGACGCCGCTACAGCCATAATCCTGAAATTGCGTATTACCGCGCTCGTACTATCCAGATTACCTCTCGCCCGGCCCTGCCCGTCCAGGTAGATGGTGACAGCATTGGCACTACACCGATGACGTTTAGCGTGGCACCAGCCACACTCCGCGCCTTGATGCCCGAACATCTACCCGATGACCTGGTACAGCGCAGCAACGCGGTATCTCAGAGAACCCTACGCAATCGGCAACAAATGATCCCACTTTTGCGCCGACGGTGGTAGAATATGCAGGTGACCGCGACATTCGCATTGCGCATCCAGCTATAGCCGGGGCCATAGAAATACTATGCAGTATCAGCAACGGTTTTTTTCTACCCGTCTGTTTTCAAAAGAGACAGAACATATGACCCGCGATTCTCGACTATCACATTTTACACCACAAAACACACGTACAGATCGTTCGCGCTACCTGTCCCTCCTGCTGCTCATATTGTTGCTCCTACCCACGCTCATAGCCTGTACCAACGAGGATGCCAGAGACAGAGCCGTAGCGCCAGATGAGTTTGCGGCTGTGCCAGACACCGATACCGATCAAGCGACTGTGCGCGGCGAAGAACTGCCTGGACGCCTGCTGTTTGTTCAGCGAGGACGCATCTGGTTGTGGAAAGGACGTGAGGCGCGGCCATTACTGGGAGACGGCACGGCCTGGCAACCCACCTGGTCACCCGATGGTATGCGCATTGCCTATGTGCAGCGGGGCGAAAGCTATAGTAATGTGTTGATCGCCGATGCACAGGGCCAGCACCTGGCAAAGCTCACGACCAATGAGTCCTACCTGGCCTCACACAGCCATGAACGGATCTATGATACTCAGTGGGCTTTTTATCCCACCTGGTCGCCCGACAGCATGCGGATCATTATAGCAGCCCAATATGGCCCACCCTATGGTTCGCCCGCTGTTGAACATAACCTGGCGCTCTATGCTGTGCCGGTAGCAGGTGGGGCACGCCAGCTATTGTACGCAGATGAGAACGCCCACTGTGGGCCAATGGCCTATGCACCCGATGGTTCGACCCTAGTATATGTTCGTGCCGGAGCAAGTATAGAAGGTCAGCAACAATTGTATCGCCTCTCGCTAAGCAGTGGCGCTACGGCACCCTTCCCCGCTGCTCCAATACCCAGCTACGACCCGGTCTTTATGCGGAGCGGCGAGTGGTTGGCTTTTACCGCTACTGTTGACTCACAGACCGACATCTGGGCTTTACCCGGTCGATCAGCGGCAGGAACCAATCCCACACCCGTGCGTCTGACCAGGATGGGCAAGGCACGTGCGCCAGCTTTTGCACCCGATGGCCGCTCGCTTGCGTTCCTGGCGATACCCGAAGGCAAGAGCGGCTTTGAGTTGTGGATTACCAACCTGCAACCAGGCGAGAATGGCACCTTACGCGCAAGTGAGTCACGGCAGATCACTCGCGATATGCACCTCGACGCCGACTCTGGCCTGTCGTGGACACGTTGAGACGTTATAGCAATCTTCGATGAGGTGTAAGAAACAGGCGTCCCGGCTTGACGCTGGACAAAGGAATATCCCGGCTTTAGCCTGGATTCCTATTTCCCATTGGAATAGGATCACTCTATGGCATTCGGCGACGAGGCTGCAACAATCCCAGACGCATAGCGTATGGCAGTCATGCGCAGAAAAGGCAACACGTGACAGGCATTAATCCGCGTACAGCAAGCTTTGCATCTGTGAGCGTGACGCCGTGACTGGCACCAGCCGAACACACTCTACACCGCATCATCTTACGCCTCACGCCGCCGCAATCGCTGCCTCACGTGAACGATCCCGCACCGCTTCGGCGATGGCAATCCAGTCGTCGATTGTGGTAGGACGAGGTTGGAGGCTACCCAGATAACGTTGCACATCGTTCCACTCCGTACCACCAATGATGTCTCCATAACGGGCAAAGAAGCGCCGCTCGGCCTCTGCCGCATCTCTGGGCGGATTCGCCAGGGGCGGTCGTGTTGCTGGAGCCAGGTACTGCCCATTGCTGTTCGCGGCGTCATCGGCAGCAGTCTCATCCATCGGTTCAGCAACGGACTCAGCGATAACATCGCTAGCAGCGGCCTTCGATCCCTTGCGCGTACGCACTGGCTGTTGCGCCAGATCGGGATACAGCGTGGCAATCACTGCCGGATAACGCTGATCGAGTTTGAGATGTGCTGGTCGTGGTGGCTTGATGATCGGTACCATCGTCCGCTCATCCTCCTCGCGCTCCACCAGCATGATCGCGTCGGCTTCGTAGGCAATCTGCTCATCGGCCAGCACACGCAAACCTTCATCAAGCAAATTCCCTTCCTGGGCACGATATTTACGAGCCAGGTGCCCAATAATGATCACATGGAACCCGGCCTGTTTCAATTCAGTCAGGCCCGTATACACGGTTTGCATGTTACGGTTGACCGAGGCATGTTCATCGTAGTCAATAATTGTTTTGCGGTTAATCTCGTTACCAGCACGTTGTTGCGCATAGGCCCGCATGGCCTGAAAGACCTTGGAGATCGAGTCCAGCAGCACTGCATCGCCGGGTTTGCCCTGCTCCTGAATCTCGGTCATAGCCTGTGTCAACGCCCGCAGTGAGAGCGTCTGTACGACCTGGATGCGGCGGTGAATGCCGGGCTTACCCTGGAGGTTCTGTGCCGCTCCCTCGGTATCCAGTACCCACAGCGTGCCGCTGCGCCGCGCACTGGCGGCCAGGTGTGACTTCCCTGCACCCGCTCGTCCAGTCAAAATATATAAACTGCCGGTTTGCAATTCATCTAAACGCTGAAACATCATAGCTTCCCCCTGGTGGTAGCCCACCGTCGCATTCTTCGGGTTATCAAGATCCAGTCCGATCCTATTCTAGCACACAAGTTCTGTATTGTAAAGAGCAGTCTGAGGGACTTTTTCCTGGCGAAGCAGCGTCCGGCCCGTGAACGGGCGGGCAGCGGAGGCAAAGCCCGCCGACGCAGGCTGACACCCAGGCCACGCCGGTGGCCGCTGGGCACCGGCGCAGTGCCTGACCCGTGAACAGGCCGGCTACCCGCTGTTTTTGACCTGCAGCAGCCACGCTGCCGCACTTCATACCCGACCTCTTTTCTCAACCCTCATACCACCGAATCCGCTTGACCAGAACCAACGATAATGGTATCCTCACTGCACTTTGATATACCGGATGACTGCTTATGACCGACATGCAGCAATACCAGTTGCATATCAAGCAGGTGTCCTGGTTAAGAGAACGTGAAACCTCTGGGCACAGGATGACGTATATATAGCAAGCCTATATTGTAGTTGTAACCCTGGCAGCTTCAGCCTGGACGGAGCCAGGCCAGGTTCAAACCTAGACTCCGGTCTTCACAGTTAATTACAACTAATTTTGGATTGCCATAGAGTTGAGGCTACTACGTTGGAATTCTGATTACATAAATATCTGTTATTCCAGGTACAGAAACGCGAAGGAGACATTATGTCAGGTCGTATCATATCCTCTGAAGCCCGCCTGCAACGCCTGTATCAACGTCGTACTGATCGGCTGCGCTTGATCCGTGCCTATTTTTATGATGTATGGATGGTGGTACAAGAAGCAAAGATCCCGCTGATTGGCTTTCTGCTCCTTACCGCGATCAACTCAACCTACCTGGCGTGGTTTTATGTGTCGATTGATGATGCGGGGGCAGTGACCAGTTCAATCTGTGGCGCTTTTCCCGCACTTTCCTGGTCGTGCTTTCTGCGCTCCCTCTTTGAAACCATCCGTACCTATATCTTTGAGATCAACCTGGAGTGGCCCGACGATGGCGTTGGTCAGGCTCTCTTCTTCATCACGCCCATCCTGGGGGTTGCGCTGATCTTTCAAGGTGTGATCGATTTCGGGCGATTTCTGCTCGACAAGGGCAGTCGGCGCGAGGGTTGGCAGATCTCGCTGGCGAGTACCTATGAGAAACATATTATCATTTGTGGCCTGGGGCGCGTCGCCTATCGCGTGATGCTACAACTGATCGAAAGCGGTCATGATGTAGTTGTGGTCGAACAAGACTGGAAACGCGACTTCGTGCGTGATGCGCTCAAACTGGGCGTACCGGTGATCAATGGTGATGCACGCGACTCTGATATTCTCAAGCAAGCGGGCCTGTTACGCGCTTCAGCGCTAATCACTGGTACCAGCAATGACCTGCTCAACATTGAAATCGCTCTGGTTGCGCGCTACAGTCGCCCGGATATCAAAGTAGTTCTGCGCATTTTTAGCGAAGAACTGGATACCAATCTGGAACGCAGCTTTGGTTCCAACACAGCCTTCAGTTCATCCGGGCTAGCGGCACCCACTCTGGCGGCCGCCGCTGTCAGCCGGGACATTATCCACGTCCTCCCCCTGACTAGCGGCTTGCTCGGTATTTCGCAGGTGACGATTGCCGCGAACAGTCGCCTGGAAGGCTTTCCGCGTGGTATTGAGGAAAAATACAACGTGCGTGTCCTCCAGTTTTTCGATACCCGCCGTATGGAATGGATCTGGCCCAATGCTGGTGATCGACTGATGGGTGGCGATCAGGCGTTGTTGATAGGCACCCTGGATGCGCTGGAAAAAGCACGCACCGAGAACCATACCGGAAGCAAACTGGCATTTCTCAAGCCGAAACAGATTCAGCGCCCTACCGCTCGTTTTAACACGGTAATCGTCTGTGGTCTAGGCAAAGTTGGCTATCGGATTGTGAAAGAGCTGTACCGCCTCGAGCCTCGGCCGCGCATTGTCGTGGTGTGTGATGAGGATACCAGGGGGCCTTTTGTGGAGGAAGTGCTGGCCATGGGCATCCAGGTCGAACGGGGTGATGCTCGCAGTCCTGATGTGTTGTTGAAGGCCGGCCTGGGGCGGGCCTATTCGATTGCCGCCGTCACCAGCAACAATCTGATTAATATGCAGATCGGGCTAACGGCACGGCGCTTGCGCGAGGATGTGCATCTGGTCTTGCGCGTGTTTAGTGACGCGCTGGCCGAGCAACTCGAGGGACTGTTTGGCAACCATATTGCCTTCAGCACCTCGGCCCTGGCCGCGCCCACTCTGGCCGCAGCGTCTGTGGCTGACAATGTTCGTTATGCGATCAATATCGATAAACAGTTGCTCACAACGGTAAAACTGATCCTTCAAGCCGGCGATCAGTTTGTGGGCAAAACCGTTGAGCAAATCTTCAAGCAGTCAAAGGCCGTGGTCGTAGCTCTTCAACGGAATGGAACGTCAGCCTTGTTGCCGTCATCCATGCTCCGTTTACAGGCCGGTGACAACATAGACGTTTTGATTGACGTCCATCAGCTTGGGCAGTTACCAGCACATATCCAGCCATCGAGCTTAGCCATCCAGACCGTTCCGGCCACCGATTATACCCAGCGACTAGAAGAACTGGACGATGAGAGCCTGCTGCAAGCCCTGTATGCCGAAGAATTGGAAGCCAATCCCGAACATCTGCGAGCCTTCCGTCAGCGCTGGCAATCACTGACAGAAAAACGCCAGGCAATACTAGCGGCAGAAGAACGGAACAGTGTCGAGCAAAAACGTTGATCTTTTTACCTTTCAGGCTGCACGCAGTCACTTGCAGCCTATATTCTTTTCTTCTTCGGCAGATGTAGGGGTGAGCGACCACGTAACTCGTGCGGCTTTAGGCGGAGAGAATCATAGCAACCAGGAGAGGCAGAAAAGCATGACTGAACAAACATCGTTGCTGGCACGTATTCTGGAGCATAAACGCACAGAGGTAGCGCGGCAGCAGATCAAAATACCACTTGACACGCTACGCAATAGTATGACCGCTGCGCCACCGGTACGCGATTTCGCCGCAGCCTTGCGTAACCCACAGCGCGTCACGCTCATCGCAGAGGTAAAAAAAGCGTCTCCCAGTCGCGGAGTGTTCCTGGAACATTTCGATCATCTGGCAATTGCTCGCACCTATCTGGCTCATGGAGCAGCAGCGCTCTCAGTGCTGACTGATGTACGCTTTTTCCTGGGTAGTCTGAAGTATCTTGAAGGCATACGACAATTGCAGGAACAGCTTTCAACCCGCGCTATGGCGCCACTACTACGCAAAGATTTTATTCTCGATCCCTACCAGGTGTATGAGGCCCGCGTCTATGGGGCTGATGCGTTACTGCTGATTGTGGCCGCCCTGGATGATGCGACATTCCACACCCTGCTAGAGTTGACCCACACACTGGGCATGCAAGCGCTGGTTGAGGTACATACGGCAGATGAACTGGAGCGGGCACTGCTGGCGGGTGCGCACATTGTGGGCATCAACAATCGTAACTTGAATACCTTTCAGACCGATCTGGCGATCACGGAACAACTGGCTGCGCATCTGCCAACCGGGATCAACCGACCAGTGCTGGTCAGCGAGAGTGGCATCTATACCGCAGCGGATGTTGCCCGACTACAGGCCTGTGGCGTCGATGCCGTCCTGGTAGGCGAGGCCCTGGTCACAGCGGACGATATCGGGGCGCGAGTGCGCGAACTGGCAGGTGTATCGTCATAATATGTTATGATGTATTCATAGACTGGTACGGATGCAGCGCTTTGCATTGCACCCACAAAGTTCGAAAGTTCAGTGTACGATGCGTCATCAACAACGCTGGTTCATCATCGGAACCATACTCTTCATTAGCCTCATGATCCTGTTGGGTCAATTATTACAAGCCCTGGGTGTCCAACCCAGAGTGGCACTGACTGCAACGACCACTCTGATTACGGTAGCACTGGTTGCACTGGCAAGTGTCATCGCTCAGAACCGGCGCACCCGAGCCATCATCCAACGTATGGCCGCAGGTGAACACTGGACGCACTGGCATTATCCGGCTGGCGAGTGGCGCAATCTGGCCGCGCATAGCGCTGTGCGCACCTATAATACCGACCTTGAAGCAACCCTACCAGCGCTGGGGCGCACGGTGATACTCTACACTGTCAGTGCCGGTGCGATTGGCTACTTTATTGGCATACTGAACAATCCGCCCCAGCAGGCATTGCAGGTGGGCCTGATTATGGGCAGTGTCGTACTGGTTTTAAGCCTGCTCTTTGCCATTCATACCTATCGGCGTGCGCACAAATTACCATCCGACGCAGAGGTTGATGTGTATATCGGGCCGCTGGGTATCTGTCTGGCCGAGCGCCATATCGTGCTGGTTGATGCCTACACGTCTCTGGCGCAGGCCTCGATGCAGGCGGGGCAACCAGCTCTGTTGCTACTGGAAACACGGTTTAGCAGCGCCGTGAGCCGTGCGGCCCCACAGAAGCTTGCCATCCCTGTTCCACCCGGTCAGGAAGAGGCAGCCCAGGCGTTGGCCGAACGGTTGCGAGCGAAGTTTGTTCTGCAATAATCCGCTGTGCCCCGGAAGGTATATCTATCGATTATTTTTCAGAACTTATACCAATGTGCCTGCACCCTTCCGCATCCATTGGTCAGTCTTCCGCTTGCGCCTACGACAACGCACCTACCCCTGGAACGCGATGTCGCGGGGCAGAGAGGCGTTGCATGCAACACCCCTCCGCCGAAATCCGCACATGGGCGGCCCCCCTATATACCCACCCGCCGCGACGCAGGCTCGGCCGAGGACAATAGCAGCGAGCAGGAACCTTGAGCCAGCGCGATCCCAGTACAAGCGGGTTCGCAACCCACCGCAACAGCAAAAGGCTCACGTCGAAACGGTATGACACGGTCGCCCGAACAACATGTCTTTTTCACCTGTGGCCGCAGTAGTTCCCACTATCGATGCGATCTACACGCAAGAACTATTTTGATTCATCTGACCACGTTTCGCCAGGGATACTTGTGTCATCTTGCTCAAACTCAACTTTTTCATACACATCCTCCAATATGAGAATACAATTAATAGATCGAATAATTACCTGAGCCCCAAGACCAACTGCTTCGCGAAGAAGCCATTCATTATTTTCCTGGCGTATGTAATGTTCAATTCGATAATTATCTTGTGAGATCAAGATATAGTCTTGAAGTGTGGGTATTGTTCGGTAATGTTGGAACTTCATACCACGATCGTATCGTTCAGTAGATGGCGACAACACCTCAACAATAACCGTAGGGTTGATTAATGTGAGACGGGGACGATCAATAAATTCAGGCTGACCACAAACAACGGTTACATCAGGGTATGTATGTAAGCCTGTCGCTAACACCTTGATCTTTTGATCACTATTATATACTTTACAAGGGCGCTTGCGGAGTTGCGCGTGTAGGGATGCATACGTATTTCCGCTAAGACTATTATGTGCTTCTGTCCCGCCTGTCATTGCATATATTTCACCATCATAATACTCATGCTTGATACTGCTTGACTGCTCAAACTCAAGATACTCTTCCTCAGTTATATATCGTTTCGGTTGAGGTGTCATGCACTCCTCCAATACACTTTTATTGTACTTTGTTCGTCAGTGTGTATCGTATGATGCTCACTTGTTCTCTAAATGCAAGTCTGAACTTACGGTTGCTTGAGATAAAAATCACCCAACATATAATTAGACGGAAACACATATTCTTTTCGATCCGTCTCTCTCTGGAGATGCACCGTATCGACGCCTCTCGCCCACTCTATAACGGTAGAGATACACCGCACCGACACGAGCAGATAATCCCTCCCACAGCCGTCCTGCGCATCCGGCACCTCCCACACGTGCCGCGCCCGATGCCAACGCCCGCCTAATGATTATAGACGGCCTGTTTATACGAGTCAATCTTTATCGGTTCACAGTTGTTCAATCCGTTGCGAGACAAAGAGACGACCAGTGACCGACAAACTCTGCAAACGGTGCGATCAAGTCCGCGCTGTGCTGCACCCCAGGCACAACGCCATCCGCACCGCAGTAGCCGACACCCATGGGAGCGCCCGCATCATTCCATTTGCATCACCAGTGCCCTCCCCATGCGATGGGCACGGCAGAGCCAACCGCCATAGTGCTTACAGTTGACGATTCCGCAATCCTGGATATGATCTGAGTTCTGGCGGCAAAGTCAGCGTGTGTGCTAGAGTGCCGGGTTTCACAGTACAATGTGTTTACGGATCGTCGATTGAAACGCAGCCCGGCTCAAGCCGGGACTTCGCTCATTTGCCCAGCTCAAGCCGAGACTTCGCTCATTTGCAACCCCGTTCAAGCCGGGACTTCGCTCATTTGCGGATGTGCCTGCGGATCGTCGATCAATAAGCCTATCCCGATTGTAAACCGGAGTCCAGGCTTTAGCCTGGTATTGCTCCGTCCCGGCTCAAGCCGGGACTCCAGTCGTACGCGGGTGTGACTGCGAAACATCGTCCGGCTCCAGCCATGACTCCGGTCGTTCGCGGATGTGGATGGCGTGTACCGTGTCCCCGCTGGACAGGATGGAGGTTTACTATTCCGATGATTGCCTCGTTGCGTGGTATCTTACGCTTTGTTAGCACCGACCATGTTATTATCGAAACCGGTGGCGTGGGCTTGCTGGTCTATGCACCACGCCCCGTACTGGAACGCCTCGGTAGCGTGGGCGAGGAGGTTTTTCTGCACACGCTGCTGATTGTGCGCGAAGATGCGTTAACGTTGTATGGTTTTGCCACAACAGAACAGCGGGCACTGTTCGAGAAGCTCTTGAGTGTCGCCGGTGTTGGATCACGGGTAGCGCTCAACGTGCTGTCGGCGGCAACACCGGATGAGTTGCGGCTGGCGGTGGCGCATAAGGACACGGCCCGCCTGGCGCGCATCCCCGGAATTGGCAAGAAAACGGCCGAACGGCTGGTGTTGGAACTGCGCGGCAAACTCGACCTGACCGGCTTACCTGCCGCTGTGACTGATGCCCCGCTCCCCGTGGTAACGGCCAATAACGAACTGGCAGATCTGCTGATCAGTCTGGGCTATAGCAGCGCCGAGGCGCAGGCGGCGCTGGCGGCACTGCCCGCTGACGCGCCGCTGGATATAGAGGAACGGCTACGGCTGGCACTGCGCTATTTCGGCAGTGCATAGAGCGTTGCGTCAGAAGGAAGGATTACGCGCCAATCCCACGAAAATAGATTTCTTGCCTGTCTATGTCTACCAGCAGATAATGTTGTCCTGCATGTGTCCATGGATTGGTAATAATATCCGGTGTCCAGTAGCATTGCCTATCTTCAATACTCTCGGGTTGCCAGGGTGTCTGGAACTCGATCCCGGTATGGTTCAGTTCTAGATAAGGTAGAATTTGCTCACATTCCACCTGTTCATACTCATGTGCAAGCAGTTGTTGGATGGTGTTTTCGCTCGCACGAAACCGAAGCCAGAGACTATACCCTTGCCAGGTATAACCACCACCTTGCAGGTCTACAACATCGGTGGGAACAGGGCTGGCTATCACATACTCAAATATTTCAACCGGGGTATTGCTTGATTGCACATCGAATGATAGTGACCGTAGAGCCAGTCCGACCATACACACACCCAACGCCAGCGTGACTGCTATTGCGACAGCAACCTGTTTGACCCATTTCTTTTGCATCAGCGATCCGACTTTTATTCCATGCTACACATATCGTTATTCATTTCACTGCTGTAATACCAATTTGACATCGACCATCCGCATCTTTTCGACCCCCTCCCCTCCTGGCGGGGGATAGAGGGAACCCTTGCCCTCTGTCAGGACGGACGCGATGGGGCATCCGCAGCGGCGTTTTGTCCATGGCTACGAGGACGGGACGGGCTGCCGGTTGCCCTTTTCGCCGAAGGCGAAAAGGGGCAACCACACAAGCGCAACAGGAGCGCTCTGTCGAAAGCGAACCCCATCGGGGGCTGAACGACCGCGGAACGCATGTGTATGACAAGCACATGCGGAATGGTTACGTCGAAACGGTATAAGGCCGATTGGTACAACACGTCGTTCAGGAATAACCAGTTTGCAGGGTTGAAACGGCATAGAGCCACCCTGTTACAGATCGCGTTTCCCGTCCTTCAGCGGCGCGGCAAAGGCAATCATGCGCGGGCTATCGCTGGTATATTCGTCCAGGTCATACGACCCATACACAGCGCGAAGCCTGAAGCCCGCGCGTACCAGCACATGCTCCAGTTCATAGCGATAGAGCCAGCGCATACGAAAGCGCATAACGCGGCGTGTAACCTGCCCAGTCGGATCAACCTCATCATAAAAATAGGTCACCTGGTTTGTCTGGGTCGCCAGATCACTCTCCTGGGCCACAAACTTATAGACGTGCCGCCCGTCCAGATCAAACTCATGTACCAGCACCAGCCGATTGTCCTCCTGGTTGATCTGGAACGGATCAGGATTGAAAAGATCAAGGATCAACAATCCATCGGGTTGTAAGGCATGCTGGATCGTTTTGAGCGCGGCCAGTTGATCTTTGATCGTCTCCAGATGCATAAACGAGTTGATCGCCACAAAGGCCAGCGCAAAATGACGGGCCGGAAGTTCTACCGTGCGGACATCAGCATGCACCAGCGTGACCCGCTGCGCTATGCCGGCCGCTGCCAGGTGTTGACGCGCAATGTCAAGCATAGCCGCCGAGACATCCACGCCAGTCAATACATAGCCATCTTCGGCCAGTGGCACCAGTACCCGCCCGGTACCACACATCAACTCCAGGACGGGTTCCCCGGTACGGCGTATCATCTCACGATAGAGCGGAATATCCTCAACGTGATCGCCAAAATCCAGATCGTAATACCGCGCAAACGGATCATAGGTCTGCTCACTGTGCATACGGCTACCTAGATCACCAGCAAGACCAGGAACAACCCGAGTACGACACCAAACGCCAGCAACGCCACCAGGCCAAACGCCAGCACCTTGCCACTGATGATCGGCTCAAACTGCGGCGTTCGCGGTAATTCCTGCAGACGGAGGTCACTGTTATGATACTTCGTATCCCACGGGAGACCCTGCGACAACGACCGCACCGAACGGTTAGCGGGTGGCACTGGTGGTCGGTACAACATATCCGGTTGAGTGGGTATGGACGTTGGGCGTGATATATCTTGATACGTACGCATAGGTGGAGACAGCGTGGTGGGTAAGCGGGTTTCGCTACGCTGGGAAACATGACGAATGGTACGCCCAAGCGCCACCACGACCATTACCACAATGAATGCTCCGATGATGAATGGCCATGCGTTCGTGCCCAGGGTCACGGTGCCACCGGTAATACTGGAAATGATCGGTGATAGGATGCGCCCAATCTGCGGCCCCAGAAACAGCAGCAGAAAGAACAGAATGCCAATCCAGTTCGTATTGTTCCCCGATTTCGGTTTCCGTTCCGAAGAATGTTCCATAATAATCCCTCGTGCAGGTTTCTCTACGCTTGCAGAGCGCCGACTACCAGACATTGTTCACCGCTGCTATGCCAGCTTGTCGCCAGCAACCGACATGGCCGCACTTCAGCGGAGCTAATCTTAGCACTACCTCATATTGTAGCACGTAACGAGTTGCGTGGTGTCGGCTGACACCACGTTCGGGGTACTTGAAGATCTGATCGGTGGGAAATGTAATCTGTGGCAGCCCTATTGCCTGAATCACGCTGTCTTGCACATATTTTTGCAGCCGCATCACTGAACGAAGCGCCTGCCGGTCTACCTGAAAAGCTCACGCACGGCGATTGACCAACCCGGTACCATATCGGCACCATCAAGGGTATCCTCCTCGGTGAGGAGAGTAATCTCGCTCCGTGAGCGATACACCGTAACCATGTGCTGGCGTGGATTGACCATCACCACCATTCGGTGTTTCGGCAGTTAACCAGTCGATGATCTTGTCTTCGATTTCGACATATACATCATCGATGTGCAGAGTGACAGTCATAGCGAGCCTCGCATGGTATATACTGTTGATTTCAACATACTCGTATCCGTTCAAATTAGAGGCTGACAGCGATAATGAGCCACGTTGACGAGACGCTCCACATTTGTGTCTATGATAGGGTAATCGTCATAGATTTTATCATCTAATACTCGTCCGTTTGATTTTGGTGTCCGTCCACCCCACTGCTTGAAGAAGAAAGCCGTATGATGTGCCGCACATTTATCCCGCAATTCGCGTACCCAGACAGGATCGCAGAACCTATGCCCTGGCCCGCTTTCCCCGCCAGCAATCAGCCAGTCAATATTGTTCAAATCCAGATCATGCAATGAGCCTAATAACGGTTCGGCGCTAATAAACCGTATAGCGGCCGGCACGTGACGGAGCTGGTCAACCCGCCAGGCATATTGCATCGTTTCTACAGAGACTCCCAGCCAGATATGAGCAGGCCATATCGTGATACGGTCGGTGTACTGTTGAAGATGCGTGGTTAGCGTATCAACCATCCGTGCAAGCCTTGATGGACGCTTGGTTAGCACTTGATAGATATGCCAGTTCGCTGTTACCATTGTGCGAAAAACGTCGAGAATAAAGTCATCTGGCACATCTTTATGGAAAAGATCGGACATCGAGTTTACAAAAATACGCCTCGGTTTTTTCCACTTAAGAGGGTAATCCATTCTCTTGGGCCACAGACGTACATCAAAGCCTTGTTCATAGGGATGACCAGAGACACCACGCCACCGTTCAGCAAACGTTCGCGCATAACAATGATCGCAACCTGGTGATACCTCGGTACATCCTGTCACCGGATTCCAGGTTGCATCCGTCCACTCGATTGCCGTTTGAAGGCTCATATTCCACCTATACGAACACATTTTCTATTGTTTCTATAGTACCATCTTATGTATGTCTTGTCAATCGTATATCGCAGGAATGTATGTCTC
>CALANA010000079.1 GCA_937925925.1 uncultured Chloroflexales bacterium
CCGCCCCCCCACCGCAACGCAGGCTCGGTGGAGGACGAATGGCACGACCATGCGGAAGGGTCAAGTCAAAACAACTGTTCACACTTGGGGTAACACGCACACCTGGGAGCGAGGGCAGGACGCCCTCGCTCCCAGCGTAGACGAGGGCAAGATGCCCTCGCTCCCAGCGTAGACGAGGGCAAGATGCCCTCGCTCCCAGCGTAGACGAGGGCAAGATGCCCTCGCTCCCAGGAGAAAAGTGAACATCCTCCTACATACCTCCCTCGTTGTCGGTCATCCTGCGCGGAGGCGTAGTCGGAACGAATGGCATCCTGAGCGGAGCGCATGGCATCCTGAGCGCAGCGAAGGATCATATCCCATCAGAAGGCCAGATGCTGCGCGGTGCCAGGATGCTGCGCGGCGCCAGGATGCTGCGCGGTGTCAGGATGCCTCGCGGCGCTCAGCATCACACAACCCTGGAGCTATTTCCGTCATCGTGTACTAGGCAACTGACCGACCACTGACCGAGAACTGACCACCACCTTCTATCCTGTACTCAGAACTTGAGATATCGGATGAAATCAATAGGAGGGTCGTGATGGATCGCCTTAATCCCCAGGTTATGCAGGTCGTGGTTGTGTTGCTGGTTATCTTGATGATCGTGCTTGCTGGTGGCGCGCCAAGCTCCTTTGGAAATTAGTGCAATCGATAGTTATGCTTATTCTCTTCCTTACCTTCAGTTTGATGCTCTTGCTGTTGACCAGCCGCTTTGGGCTGAACGGCCTGCTGCGGCTGGCGACACTCCAGTTGCGGGGCGGCATCCTGGCGCTCCTGGCGTGTCTAGCCCAGATCGTCGGCATGGTCACCCAGCAACAGCAACTGATGTGCCTGCTTGTCAGCGCCGTACTCCTGGCCAGATTTTGCTGGTTCAATCGCCGGCAGGCCGGGTTGGTGCTGGCAGCAGTCGGAATTACGCTCAACATGACGGTCATGGTACTCAATGGCGGCACCATGCCGGTAAGTTCGGCAGTGGTACAACAGGTTCTGGGCACTGAAGCCGAAACAGCCCGATTGATCCCACTCTCGAAAGGTACCATAGTTGACGATAGTGCCGCACCACTGCACTGGCTCGGTGATCGGTTGCTTCTCCCTGGCCCACTGGCCCGTATTGCTGCCTGGAGCCTGGGTGATGTCTTCCTTCTCGCAGGTGTATGGTGGCTTTTGTGGCAAACGATGAAAGGACAGCACAATGATCGACACCCGTTTCTCCGTCATGCGCCATCCTGAGTTAGAACGCTTGATCTGCGCAGCCATAAGCAACCAGCTTTTCGCATCACAACTCCTCAGTGCGCCCCAGGATGCACTGGCGATCTGGGATACGCGCTATTCTCTCTCGCCGGCTGAACAGGCACTCGTGACATCGATTCATAACGCAACGGATATCTATGACTTTGCTGCCCGACTACATGCGAAAGTACAGCAACCGCAGCAGTAAATGTGTCCACACGAAAGTTCGGTTTGGACTGGAGTGGAGAGTAGTCCTGACTGTAATCAGGAGTGACACTCCTCACCCTATACAATCCTTTCCTGGTGGGTAGTCTGGCTCGGTAGTCCTGACTGTAATCAGGAGTGACACTCCTCACCCCTAGAGGATTACGATAGTTCTACACCAATTTGTCAATACTCATATCCGGGTAGTAACGAGGTTTATCATGCACGTAAGACAACTCGATCTTTCACGACACTGGCGGATGATGCCTCTGGCCGCCAGGTACATGCTCGTTGCCACCCTGGCAATCACGCTCTTTGATTTCATATTCTTTTTTCTGGTGCCCAACGGCAGTCAACTCTATCCACGGCAGACACTGAAGGATTTAACTCTGCTCCTGTCAACCGGTATTGTACTCACTCTTCTGATGTGTCAGAGTCAGAATACCCAACAACCCGACCCCAGCACCGTGCAGCAGTATACCCATCTGGTGGTTGAACACAGCTCCGATTTAATTCTGATCTACGCACCTGACTGTCGTTTGCTGTATGCAAACCCGGCCGTCGAACGGGTCACTGGCTGCCCCCTCCCAGAGTTGATGGTAACTGATACACTTACGTATGTGCATGTTCAGGATCGCTGCTTACTCAAGACCCATTTTCAAGCCGCACGCAATGGAACTCAGGTTGAGAATATACACTGCCGCCTGATCATCCATGATGGCAGTGAACGGCCAGTGCAAGCTACATGTGGCCCACTCTACAATGAAAAAGGCACTTTCATGGGCGTTCAAATGACACTCCGCACAATCCCAGATCCCGCACAACCTGCGCAAGATCTGCATCACATACAATCACAACTGATGCAGCAGGACAGACTGGCGACGTTGGGCCAACTGGTAGCAGATATGGCCCATGAACTCAACAATCCGCTGACGAGCATTCTGGGACATACCCAGTTGCTACTCCAAAACAATTTACCGGCCACTATGCGCACCGATTTAATGCTGGTCGAAATACACACGCAACGTGCAGTGAAAATCGTTGCCAACTTGCTAAATTTTGCACGCAATCGTAAGCCACAACGTACACTAACGGTAGTGAACGAAGTTATAACCCGTACCCTGGAGCTACGCCAGTATCATTTACACACCCATAATATAGCAACTGACCTGTGCCTTACGCCCGATCTGCCCCTGATTAACACCGATGCCTTCCAGTTGCAACAGGTCATCCTCAATCTGATCGTCAATGCCGAACAGGCGCTGACCGATCCCGACTGGCGCGAGCATGCGCTTCAGCCAGCACAGCTCATTATCGAATCAGACTACGTCCCGATGACCCAAGGATCGAACGCCATGATAGTCGTGCGCGTGCGTGATAACGGGCCAGGCATTCCCCCAGAAATTCGGCAACACATCTTTGAGCCGTTTTTTACCACCAGAGCCACAGGCACGGGACTGGGCCTATCTATTTCGTCCAGGATTATACGTAGTCTGGGTGGTTGTATTCACATTCACAGTACACCTGCCGATGGAACCACGGTTGAGATCTTGCTACCGGTTTACCCGGAAACTGACTGCGAGCAACATACTGGGAACCAGGCTGAGCAGTTACAATTAAGGGAACATGCGTGTTCATGACACAAGTTACGCAGTGACTTGAAGCTGACGTTCCTTTAACTACGCTCAGAGCTTGCCCTGAGCGCAGTCGAACGGGATAAGCTTTTTCGTCTGCGGCAGCGTGGGAGAGACGCTCTTCCAGGTTCCCTTTTCGCCTACGCCGAAAAGGGAACCAGAAAAGACACAATGTACTGCTCTAGTACACGATGACGGAAAGAACTCCGGGGTTTGGTCATGCGGAGCGGAGTGAAGCAGCTTGCGCCGCGTTTGGTCATGCTGAGCGGAGCGCAGCAGCGTGCGGAGCGCGTTGTCATGCTGAGCGGAGCGAAGCATCTTCCTGCGGATGGGATCAGATCCTTCGCTTCGCTCAGGATGACAGTCGCTCCGCGCCGGATGCCATGCGCTTCGCGCCGGATGCCAGTCGCTTCGCGCCGGATGCCAGTCGCTCCGCGCCGGATGCCATGCGCTTCGCGCCGGATGCCATGCGCGCCGTTCCAGGATGCCATGCATGCCGCGCAGGATGCCAGACACCGTATGGCGGTCGGTAGGCCCTCTGGTACTAGCAAAGGCGAAAAGACGAACTGAGCATACCACTACGTAATAGCAATGGGCCTTCGACCTTCCACATCCGTTGGTTCGTCTTCCGCTTGCGCATACGACAACGAGCCTGCCCCTGGAAAGAGTTGTCGGGGTGCAGAGCGGCGTTGTATGCAACGCCGCTCTGCACCCCCGGCCCCACTGCGTGGGGGGGCTTCGCCGCGCCGCACCAGAACAGGAACATGGGCGGCCCCCCCACCCTCGCCACGACGCAGGTTCGTGGGAGGACGCATGGCAAGCACATGCGGAAGATCCTCGTCAAAACGGTATAATTCGTGTTCATGACCAGTGGAACGCCGGCGATAACGATCGCATTGGCAATGCTAGATTGAGTACACAGGAATGTCCCTTGAACATTTCATCCGGGCTATGCCCAAGGTTGAATTGCATGTCCATCTGGAAGGATCAATCCAACCAGAGACGCTGCTGGCGCTGGCCCAGCGCAATGGGGTATCGCTACCTGCCAGCAGCGTGGCTGACCTGCGTAAGTGGTATACATTTAGAGATTTCCCCCATTTCGTTGAGGTCTATCTCGCTGTTTCGGCTTGTATTCGTACACTGGATGACATCGAATTCATTGCCCGTGAATTCCTGAGCAACCAGGCGGCCCAGAACATTCATTACAGCGAAGTTACCTATACGGCCTTCACCCATTATCATTTTAAGCAACTCGCATTTGCCGACCAGCTACAGGCACTGAACCGGGCACGTGCCTGGGCCGAGGCTGAACTGGGGATCACGATGGGCCTGGTTATCGACATTCCACGCAGTATTTCGAGCCAGGCCGGATTACTCGTAGCCGACTGGGCGATCAGCGCGATGGATCATGGAGTGGTGGCCCTGGGTCTGGGTGGGCCAGAGGTCGGTAATCCGCCCCAGAAATTCACGGCGGCTTTTGCACGGGCTTATGCCGCTGGCTTACCAGCGGTGCCACACGCGGGTGAGACCGTGGGAGCCGCAAGTGTACGGAGTGCCCTGCACGATTTGCACGCTGTGCGGATTGGACATGGTGTGCGTTGCCTGGAAGATCCGTTGTTGGTTGAGGAGTTGCGTGTACGTCAGATACCGCTCGAGGTTTGCCCCACCAGCAACGTTTGCCTGGGCGTTGTCTCCTCGCTCGCCGCACATCCGTTGCCAGATTTGCTGGCGAACGGCCTGTTTGTCACCCTGAATTCCGATGACCCACCGCTGTTCAATACCACGCTGACCGATGAATATCTGGCCGTAGCACACACCTTTGATCTGGACGTGGGAATGATTGAGCGGTTGGTACTGAATAGCGTGCGAGCAGCATTACTGCCCGCAGATACACGGGCGGCAATGGAGGCGCAGTTTATCCGCGAGTTTGCACAGTTGCGCGCGGTTCATCTGGGGCAATAAGATTTTATACCAATGTGCCTGCGACCTTCCACATCCTGTGGTTTGTCTGCCGCCTGCGCTTACGCCAGTGAGACTTTCTCTGGAGAGAGATGTCGCGGGGCGGAGCGGCGTTGGATATAACGCCGCTCCGCCGCACCTCCCCGGCCCCCCTGGGGGGGTGTGGGGGGAGGGAGGGCGGCTTCGCCGCGCCGTACCAGAACGGAAACATGGGCGAGGGCCGCAGACCCCATACCCCCGCCGTGACACAGGCTCGTTCGAGTACGAATGCCAAGAACATGGAGAATGTTCACATCGAAACGGTACTACCTGTTAGCCGATGTAGGATTGCTCTATGTTGATAGCGACACGAAATGGCATACTGGTGCCGATGCGAGAGTGTTGGCACCAGTATGCATAACCTCCCCTGCCCACACTGTGCAAAATTTTCAGGCGGCCACTCACATTCGCATCCTACTCTGCCAGACTAAATTGATCAAACAAACGTACTTCACTATCGGGTTGACGAGTATCGAACGCATAACTGCTAACCATACCGGTTTTTGTGTCAAAAACAGTAAAGACCGTAATATTGTTGCTGGCTACATAGGGCAAATCACGTTCTGCATCATCCATTTCCCGCATGGGATTACCGTGTGTCGGATACATCGGCGCATGTCCATGCGGATCATTAAACCGCGCATAGTCTTTCGGATTCCAGCCCGAGCTATCGGTAGCCAGTTCATCCCAGAATGCACTGGCCCAACTGGCACGCTCATTCACCACATCCTGTTCATCGGCAAAATAGGCTCCAAACGTGTTCCCAACGTTCGAGGTTTCAAGGTAGTGGATGCCGTCAATCTGGGTACGATTCCAGAGATGCGAGTGGCCTGTAAATACCAGATCTACTCCATGGCCTAATAGCAACGGATGAATGTCGTTCTTCCACACATCACCTGCCAGCGGATACTCATAGCGAATGTTGGTGATGCTGGAAAGAATCGGCTCAATTTCAGCTTCCCACTCCGCACGCGTAAGCGGCCAGACAACCTGCTTCGTCTGTTCTTGCGCACCATTGGTGTAGGTAATGGTTGCAATTGGATCGGCCATCACTGGTACCGAGTTATCACCCAGGCCAAACATCGTCTGATGCCCCATAACCACGCGATATTTTGCACCTTGAAAAGCTTCACTTTGTAGCACACCTTCCAACCAGCGATACTGATCTGAATTTTTACCAAACGTCTCAAACCACATATCACCAAAACCCCAATTGTCAGGGTTACTCAATTCATTGGTAAGCTCAGTAAACTTACTGCGATCATCAGGCGTAATGTTCCATGTACGCCACACACGTGAGACATTCATCGCAATTAAGAATACATCACCAATACGATACGCGTAGTACGATTCATCCAGTGGCCCTTCAGGATGTGTCCAGACCTCAAAATATTGCGTAAACTCGAATGAATTGTCCCGAATCCACTGCTCTCGGATAGCAGGATCGCGGGTGGGATTGATTTGCTCTTGCTGCTGCTCATAGCGAATCTCAGCATACCAGCGTGGCTGTGGATCGTTGTCCATAAAGTTGATCGTGGCAGTCTGTTCGGTTTCATTGAGTAGAAAGGTGTCATTTGGACGCCATCGACCTGGCGCTTCATGGTTGCCAATAATCCCAAAAAGCGGGGCATGCTGCAAGATAGCGCCGCCTGTGTAGGGAAACTCAGGAAAAACGGTATGGTAATGGCCCTGCAAGGCAGGAAAAAAGGCCGGGCGCGTCGTGTCAAACGCTGGCCGGGTCGCATCAAAGTCGGCACTGGTCGGATTATTGCCGGTCAACCACTCTGGATTATAGCGATCGAACCACTCCGACGCCCGATGCGGATTGTCAACCATGTCGCCAGCAAAGAAGACCACATCAACTATACCCACCGTCTCGAGCAATTTTTGAAAGTTGGCCGGGGACATCTGCCGATTTTGCTGGTCGGACGTCAGCAAGATCTGCATATGTTGACCAGGGGCAGGCAATGGCTGCAGCGTAAACGCCCGGCTGTGGATCGCTACCCCATCATCATTGATGCTTGTAACATAGTAGGGCGTGCGCACACCCGGAGCTAGATTTTGAGCGATTGCCTCATGACGCCAGACATCCCGCTCGGTTACCTCCGAGTAAGTGGTCTCACCACGTTCTGAGTTTTGATCCTCATACATCCGCGTCATTTTATAACTGGTCGCTCTAGCTTTCTGATCAAGGCGAGAACCATAGGTTAGCGTATGACCCTCACCGGCAAACTCCGTAAACCAGACCACACGCACCGTGTCATCAGTGGGAAGTTGCAAGAACGGATCGCTCAACAGGTACTCACGCCCACCACGCGGCTCAGTACCGACCGGTGCGGTGTTTGTTTGTCTATTCAAACTGACGAAGACGATTGCTACAATAAGCAACATACTGATCACCAGAAGAATCATTTTTGGAGTACGCATACTATCTCCTTCTCATAGTTATCCATGTATTGAAGTATTGAAAAAATTTACGGGGTCGTATGGTGAAATCGCCTTTTCGCTTGCGGTAGAGCAGAAGAATCGCTTTCTTCCGCTCTTCATGTTCGCCTACAGCGAAAATGAAGAAAGAAAAACCGACAAAGTACTATGCTGCCGCAGACGAAAAAGGAGCAGCGCCTCGCTTCTGGTTTCCCCTGTTCGCCAAAGGCGAAAAAGGGGAACCACAAAATGAAACCGTACCGCTCTGCCGCAGGCAAAACCCATATGTTGATCAGCCACCACGTAACTCGTGTCAATGTTATAGAAGAACAATATTTAAGAATTGTTTCAAAGATATTAAGTATCTGTTAAATTATGTAATAACGAGACATAGAAGGTCATATGTTGTGCCTGACTACGCCATACGACATAGTCAAGATCGGCTTCAAGTCCTAGCAAAGAGTAGGACTAAAGTCCTATTTACATGCTTAGTTGCGTGTGTTATAGTTGCTGACGGCACTAAAAATGTGTCGGTTCATGTATCTGGCGCTGCAGCCCGATCATACTCTGATGCAGATGATATGGCTGCTGGCGTTATCCTGTCTTCTCGGCCCGGAATGCATTGTCACGACATTATTCGTATCCTGATCTGCATCAGATGATTGGGCTGAATCTGTGGGAGGATTTTGATATGGAACGATTTGAAACTTTGGAACGCTACTGGTGTGGTATCGCACGCGGATATCCGGTGCGGGTTGAGGAACATCGGAGTGATCTGGCATATATTGTGGAATTTTACGATGGGCGTGATTTCGGTGATGGAGATGACTTCAGTGACGGCCGTTGTATCTCGCATGTGCCTGATCCCGACGAGTTGTTGACAGTAGACCTGCTGCGGCAGCAGAGAGTTGGGCAACCAGCGTAGAGACTGCAACCACCTGGACAGCGTAAACACCTTTTTACACGACCGGTACATACCAATGTACCGGTCGTGTGAATCTATCAAGTATAGTTGTTCGTAACCGTTCAGGTGGTACCTGCGCCGGCGGGGGCGCGGGGGCCCTGCGGCCCCCGCAAAACGAAGAGACTCCAGGAGGGGCACGCCCCTTCTGACCACCCCACCTGAACGGTTACTAGTACACGATGGCGGAAATAACTTCAGGGTGTTGTCATGCTGAGCGCAGGGTGTTGTCATGCTGAGCGCAGCGAAGCATCTTGCGCAGCGAAGCATCTTGCGCAGCGAAGCATCTTGCGCAGCGCGTTGTCATGCTGAGCGGAGCGAAGCATCTTCGCAGCGAAGCATCTTGCGCAGCGAAGCATCTTGCGCAGCGAAGCATCTTGCGCAGCGAAGCATCTTGCGCAGCGCGTTGTCATGCTGAGCGGAGCGAAGCATCTTCGCAGCGAAGCATCTTGCGCAGCG
>CALANA010000080.1 GCA_937925925.1 uncultured Chloroflexales bacterium
GTTCAAGTGACCGTTTCTAACCCGCTATTACGGAAGTGCGCAATCAAAAATGCGCGAATCCGGTTTGCTACAACTTTCTGGTATGCGCAGAGGACAATGAGATTACGTTGGCACGCTTGAACGCTCCCACGCTTCAACGCTTCAACGCTTCAACGCTTCAACGCTTCAACGCTCCCACGCTTCAACGCTTCAACGCTCCCACGCTTCAACGCTTCAACGCTCCCACGCTTCAACGCTTCAACGCTCCCACGCCCGCCCGCGCCCCAGAGGGAAGCGCTACGCCTCGCGCCTCGCATCCTCGCCTCGCGTCTCGCGCCTCGCATCCTCGCATCCTCCATCCCTGTACACAGTGTGCTATAATACAGAAGCCACAGTGAAGGGAGCCTCAATGCAGACGATCAAGAAGTACGCCAACCGCAAGCTGTACCATGTTAATCGTAAACAGTATATTACGCTCGAAGGTATCGCCCAACTGGTACAGGATGGTGAGCAAGTTCAGGTTGTCGATAACGAGACTGGCGAAGATATTACCGTAACAATTCTGGCTCAGGTCGTCTTGCAAACACGAGGGCGGCATACGAATAATCGCTTATTGTCGGCTCCGGTATTGACGGGTCTGATCCAGTTTGGGGGCGATCGGCTGGCCGGCATGCGGCGAGCGCTGTTTGCTTCCCTGGGTGGAGAGGCTATTATTGACCTTGAGATTGGACAACGCCTCGACCAGTTGGTGGCGGAAGGCGCATTGAGTGCCGAGGAACATACGCGCCTGCGCGGCTTGTTGGTACGTGGTACACTGTCTGAGAAGGCGGGTGAGGATCTGGCAGCCCAAGAAACGGACGTGCCGAGCCGCAACGATGTTGCGCGCCTCCATGCACAGGTTGATGCGCTGATGGAGGCAGTCGAGCAACTCTTGTATCAGCGCGGATATGCTATGCCTGATGAGGTCAATAACACCCGAGGGAATTGTGAATCATCCTCTAACAACGCAACGTAGCAAAATCGCATTAGTGCTGGCTGGTGGTGGCGTTGCGGGAGCTATGTATGAGATCGGGGCGCTCTGTGCAATTGATGCAGTATTGCCGCAGCTCACGGTCAATGATTTTGATATTTATGTCGGAACCAGCGCAGGCGCGTTTATCGCCGCCTGTATCGCCAATGGTCTTAGGGCGCAAACCCTGTTAACAATGCTAACCAATCCCGTACCGGGCATTGAGCGCCTCACACCTGATCACATTTTTGCCCTGAACCCTGCTGCTGCGCTGCGCCGCAGCGTTCATTTACCAGCAGCACTGCTGGCAACCGTGCAACGCATCTTGCGCGAAGGTCGTAATGCCTCGCTCGTGGATCTGATCGAGTCCCTATCCAACGGTTTACCCACCGGCCTGTATGATCCCTTGCCCCTTGAAAGCTATTTGCGCAACATCTTATCCCAATCGGGTTCCAGTAATGATTTTCATACGTTACCGCATACATTGGCAATTATCGCCACCGATCTGAATACCGGTCAGCGAGCCGTGTTTGGGCAGCCCCCGCTGGAACATATTCCGATCTCGCTGGCAGTCTGTGCCTCGGCGGCGATGCCGATCTTCTACCAACCGGTGCGTATTGGTGATCGGGACTACATCGACGGTGGTATTCGCGGCACCACCAGCCTGGATGTAGCGGTTGATCGTGGGGCACAGTTGATCCTCTGTGTGAACCCGCTCGTCCCGTTTGATAATTCGCAGCATCTGTTGGGGCGCAGCCTGAGTGATCAGGGGATTCAGCGCATTGGGAATCAGGCTTTTCGCACCTTTGCCCACGCCGGGCTACAGTATCACCTTAAACAGGTGCGGCGTCAACATCCCGATGTTGATATTATCTTGATCGAGCCACAGACGAACGATAGGCTGATGTTTGACGAAAACGCGATGCGCTATTATACCCGCCTGCAGATTGCCCACCATGGCATGAAAACCGTTGCCGCCCATTTCCAGCAGCATGCTGGCTATTATCAGTCACTGCTGGCGCGCCATGGAGTGCGTATGCATCCTCATCATCCTCTCCCGACGCTGACTGTGGACGATCAGGGAGACCGCCCGATGAATCGCGGGCGGTCTGTCGCAACTAGCAACGGTGCGCCCGGTGCTTTATCCGCGCCATCCGCTGGCCTATCCCAAACCTTAGCAGAACTGGATCGACTGTTACAACATCTGGAACAACAAGCCGATCGTCGATTCGGTTTTTAGTCAAAGAATCACACATTCGCGTGGAATTAAACGGTATTGTTATGCACCATATACGTCTAATAACGCCACTCCTGCTGTGTCTGAGCATGCTGGTCGGATCGGTCGCTACACCGGCACCTGCGGTTGTGGCAATCACCACGATAAGCACCTTACCCATGACAGAGACGACGAGTAGTCCCTTCAGTGCCAGTACCAGCCTGTTAACCGCTAGCCTCGATCCGGGACAACAACAGCAGGTAACACTAACGCTGACCAATAATAGCAGCAGTGCCCACACGCCCCGGTTATACGCCGCATGGCCGGCCCCCCCCGCTGGTGTGGCGACGCGGCGCGAGATAGCACCCGCACTACGCCAGGTCGCGCTGCCGGAACAGGAGACGCGGATCGATCCGCAACTCGAACGTGACCTGGCGGCCACCGTTGATGGTCGCACCGAGTTTCTGGTGTTTTTACAAGAACAGGCCGATCTGTCACCAGCCTATTCTATTGTCGACTGGAACGAACGCGGTCGGTTCGTGTACGAAACCTTGCACGCCACGGCCACGCAGAGCCAGACGGAGTTGCGCACCTGGCTTGAGCAGCAGGGCTTGCCCTACCGCCCGCTATGGATTGTGAATGCGCTGGTGGTGGAAGGCAGCGACACCGATGTGCAGGCACTGGCAACACGAGCAGACGTGGCGTTGTTACGGGCAAATCGGGTCACCAGCCTGGAAGCGACAACGCCGCTCGAAGGGGATGCGACGTTCCCGCCTGATGCCCCCGCACTCCAGTTTACGATCCCTTCGAGCTGTGACCCCGATGACCGGCGTATCTGTTGGAATATTCGCAAGATACAGGCCGATCGCGCCTGGTATGAGTTTGGGGTCAGGGGTGAGGGCATTACGGTCGCCAATATTGACAGCGGAGTGCGTTATGACCACCCGGCCCTGATACGCCAGTACCGGGGCTACAGCGCAACCGGTACCATTGACCACAGCTACAACTGGTTTGATCCCCAACAACCGGCATCAAGTGCCTTTGATGCGGGCAACCACGGTACCCATACGATGGGCACGATTGTGGGCCGTGCGGATCAAAACAGCGGCACACCCGCCGTCGGTGTTGCGCCGGGCGCGCGCTGGATTGCAGCGCGCGGATGTCAGACTTCGGTCTGCACGGAAGCCGATCTCCTGGCGGCAGCACAGTGGCTGCTGACGCCAACCGATCCCGATGGTGGCAACCCACGGCCTGATTTGCGCCCACAAATTATTAACAACTCCTGGGCGACATCAAGCCGGGGCGATGAAAAATACATCGGTTTTACCACCGCCTGGCGTGCGGCTGGCATTTTTCCCGTCTTTGCCGCTGGCAATGCCCAGAACACCCGTTGCGGGACAGTCGCCTCACCCGGCGACTATACCCACGTAGTTGGTGTTGGCGCTACCTCCAGGGACGATCTGATAGCGTCTTTTAGTAGCATTGGGCCAGCCTTGAACAACCAGCTCAAACCGGATATCAGCGCTCCTGGTCAAGGCATTGTTTCGACCTTTGCTGGCTCTGACCTGAGCTATGGCACGCTGCAAGGTACCTCAATGGCCGCACCGCACGTGGTGGGCACCGTGGCGCTGATCTGGTCGGCTAATCCGACCTTGATTGGCGACTATGATGCAACCTATGCCATCCTCACGCAGAGTACGGTTCCCCGCACCGATGACCGCTTTCGCGGCCCGGCATACAGCGGGTGTGAAGCCACCCGAGTGCCCAACAATGTGTATGGCTATGGGCGAGTAGATGCGTATGCCGCAGTGGCACGGGCCACGGTCAATGTACCCTGGTTGCAATTGCCACGCACCATCGCCATCATTGATCCGAATGAGACAACCAGCCTGACTCTGACGCTCAATGCCGCACAGGTACCGGGGCCAGGTAATTATCGGGCGCGGGTGCTTGTACACACTGATGACTTGAGCCAGACCCCCTTGACGATTGATGTGCAATTGACCGTCCGGCCCTCGCCGTTGACAGCGCTGGTGCAAGGCAGCATCCGCGATGCCGAGAGTGATGTGCCACTGGCGGGAAGTGTGCAGGTGCGAGGCGGATCGACGATCACGGTTGATTCCAGTGGAGCCTTTGCCGTAACTCTGCCGGTGCGCACAACACCCTATACCCTCGTTGCCAGTGCGCCCGGCTATCAAAGCCAGAGTGTCGAACTGCTGGCCGAAGCGGGCGCTGAAATGACGCAGGTATTTGCCCTGCGAGCCAACCTGCCCCGCCTGCATGCCCAGACCACCCCCCTGACAGCCACGCTGACTTTTGGCGAAGCGGCAGATCTGGTGGCAACTGTGGAGAATACAGGAACCAAAGAATTGCACTATCAACTCCTGGTTCCCGACGAAGCCTATGGCATCTGGCGTAGTGATGAACGGTCTGGCCCCGAACCGGCCTGGATGAACATATCGGCAAACAATACCCCGGTCTCATTGCAGGATGATGACGTATCAGCCGCATTGCCCCTTGGGTTTGCGTTTCCGTTCTATGGCGAGGCATACGATACGGTCTATGTGCATTCGAACGGCTTTTTAACTTTTGAAGAACCGACGACTTCACCAATGTTCCACCCTCAATGTTTACCACTACCAGAAACGTCAGGAGTTGCGATTGTGCCGTTGCGCGTTGATCTTGATCCCGCACAGGGCGGGATGGTGCGCTATGCCAAGGTGAACGAGGGGTTTGTGGTTATGTTCGAAGACGTGCCTTTACACGCAGCGCCGCAGCAACGCTTTACCTTTCAAGTCGTGCTGACCCGCGATGGACGGGTTGTGTTTAATTACAACCAGATCGGCGCGTTACCGAACAGTGCTGTGGTGGGGATACAGCAAAATGCACGACTTATTCAGCAAATTGGATGTGGGCGCAACATCGCCATCCAGAGTGGCCTGACGCTGGAGTTCCGGCCCCAACCCAACCCGCAACGCTGGATCGAGGTCGCGGAGAGCGACGGTACTATCGTGCCCGGAGCAACCCACGCCATCCCGATCCGGCTGAAGTGGATCACGCCTGATGTGTTTCAACCCTACAGCAGCGCCGTTCTGGTGAAGAGTAATGATCCCTATCAACCCGTGGTACGTCTACCGGTACAACTGACAACGACGCCCGCACCATACACGACCTTTTTTCCACTGTTGATGCATCAGCGGAACCGAAGATAAGGTCAGGACGTACACGGTCGCTTGAACAAAACGTCCCTTCATCTGCGCTCAGAGCTTGCCCTGAGCGCAGTCGAACGGGACAAACTTTTGCACCTGCGGCGGCGTGGTGATAAACGAGCGCGTACGTTCTAAAGGTAACAGATTAGATGCAGTGAACATAGCTCTGCAATTGGTATCAAACTCTATGGCTCGTACGACAACGAGACTTCGTCTCGGCGGGGGGGTATGGGGGGTCGCACATGTTCCCTTTCTGGTGCGGCGCGACGAAATCATGCCCCACCAGAGTTGCAGGATATGTAGGAGCGACTTTCGTCGTTCCTGACGCCGTAGCAACGACGAAAGTCGTTCCTACACGCTCCGCATATTCAGTGTGGTCAACCACTCGTTAAAATCAGGGAGGTACAGCGTGAATGGACGCATGCTGGCGAGCGACTATGATGGCACGCTGGCCGAACAGGGAGCAATCGCCCCACCGACGGAACAGGCATTGCGCGATCTGAAACAGAGCGGCTGGCTTCTCGGACTCGTAACTGGCAGAACCGTAGATAGTTTGCGGCGCGTGTGCCCGCAGCTCGGCTTATTCGATACGGTGGTGGCCGAAAATGGTGCCGTACTCTATACCCCCAACGATAATCAGCTTGAACCGCTTGCAGCAGCACCACCACCTGAGCTGATCACCGCCCTGGAACGGCAGAACATCTCGTTCTATGTCGGGCAGGTACTGGTGGGTATTCAGCGGCCCGATGAACCGGCAGTCTACGCCATCATCCGCGCTCTGGGGTTAGATCTGCGCATCGTGGGCAACAAAGATGCGGCGATGATCTTACCAACGCACATCAGCAAAGCGACAGGACTGGCGCTGGCGCTGAAGCGAATGGGCATTCCTGCCGAGCAGGTGGTGGGGATTGGTGATGCCGAAAATGACATCGAGTTGTTTCAGGCGACTGGCTTCCGGGTTGCGGTCGCCAACGCGCTCGACGCGCTCAAGCAGATGGCCGATCACGTAACACACCAACCCGCCGGTGCCGGCGTGACCGAATATATCCGGGAACAACTACGGCCATCCTAAATGACACGAGGTCTGACCAGGTTTATCTGCTGAGGTGCATGTATGATCAGAAACCCATCAAAAGCTATAGTCATCCTACAACAGTTGTGGTAACCGTTCAGGTGGGTTAGTTTGGCGGAGCAGGCCCCCGCAACCCCCGCTGGCGAACGTTCCCCTGAACGGTTACACAGTTGTGAAGCACCGAAATCCAGGCTGAAGCCGGGCCGCGTTGCGTCCAGCCTGAAGCCTGGACGCCAATTTACCAATAATGGTGTAGATGGTGCTGATATAGTTCTTGACCGTACCCAGGGCCAGGTTGAGGGTGGTGGCAATCTGCGAATTGTCCTGGCCCCGATCCATCGATCGCAACACGTCATTTTTAGCCGGGCATGCGTTGCCATCGCAAGCAATCGGTGGTAGTATTTCATTGTTGGGCGGTAGAGGTTCCAGGCAACAGATGGCGTAACGACTTTAGGCGCTACTACGGCCTCAGAAACGGAGGATTGCCATAGATGGCATAACGACTTTAGTCGTTACTACGGCCTCAGAAACGGAGGTTGACGTTTTTATTCATCTTGAGGGGTTGGGGTTTCCGACGTAGGGGGTGTTGCCGCAACGCTACCATCATACCTGTTCCGGTGGGGTGGTGTCAGCAGGCCGTGCCCCTGCTGACGTTTCTTTGTCGGCCTGTTGCGGTGGCTTTGCCACCCCAACAGGCTGAATGGCAAGGGTGCGAAGCACTATCGGCTTCCGCACCCTCCCGCTGACAAACATTGCTCAGAACGAGTGCATCCAACTAAATCGGAATAACCTTTCCTTCAGGACGAATGCTGACCGTATATGATGGTGTTCTATACAATCTTGTCAATATCGCAAACCTATGTACCTGTTCGCACTCAAGGAAACATGCACGCCTGAGAGCATGGGCGTCCTGCTCGCGTCGGGCATGCGAGGGCAAGATGCCCTCACTCCCAGGAGAAGGCATGCGAGGGCAAGATGCCCTCGCTCCCAGGAGAAAAGTGAACAGTTACAAACCTCTTGCAATGGTGAACCCGTAGTCCAGGATCAAGACTGGACGTCGATGGACAATTGGTGCAGGTTTGCTCTATCACAACGGTATAGATTAGGGCCTGAGGCAAGGAATAACACATACCGATGGAGGCTCTATGGAACACATGCTCGATATTCAGCGGCGTCGAGGCATCGAAAATCTTGATCTGACGGGCTATGATCCACAAGAGCCGGTGTGGTTACTGTCGGATGGCACCTATGTTGTCGGTGCCTCACGCTTGAGCGCGGTGGTTTCGGCCTGGGTGATCGGCACCGTGGCTGAAATACGGATTGTGCAGAACGTGCTGGCTCGCGAGTCAGCGATTCGCTTGCAGATCGCTGCTAATCGAACCATCACCGTAACAAGCTCAACTGAGCCAACCGAGCCTCCCAAAGATTGATGGCAGCGGCCTGACCAGTCTAAACGCTCAGACCACTTGAACGCTCAGACCGCTCGAACGTTCAGACCGCTCAGGCCGCTCGAACGTTCAGACCGCTCAGGCCGCTCGAACGCTTCGACGCTTCAACGCTCAGGCCGCTTCAACGCTCAGGCCGCTTCAACGCTCAGGCCGCTTCAACGCTCAGGCCGCTTCAACGCTCAGGCCGCTTCAACGCTCAGGCCGCTTCAACGTTCAGGCCGCTTCAACGCTCAGGCCGCT
>CALANA010000081.1 GCA_937925925.1 uncultured Chloroflexales bacterium
GGCGCGGCGAAGCCGCGCCGCACCAGAAAAGGAACATGTGCGGGGGCCGCAGGCCCCCGCATCCCCGCCGCGACGCAGTCTCGTTGGAGGACGAATGGCAAGAACATGGGGAATGTTCACGTCGAAACGGTATAACACGACTTATGCGGTCGCTCTGCATCATTCATCAATGTCATGGTGAGCGAAGCGAACCATCTCCTTGTCATGGTGAGCGAAGCGAACCATCTCCTTGATTCTTCATTGGAATGCAGCGAGATGCTTCCTGCGTCAGCATGATATGGCTTGTCATGGCCGTGCGCTGCGCAGGTCACCGCGTCATGGTAAGCGAAGCGAACCATCGCAAGCAGCGTCCCCCCCATGTCATGGTGAGCGAAGCGAACCATCGCATTGCTTACCCAGTGTTTTGTCGTGCGATGCTTCCGTCGTTTACCCTGAGTAGCGCCGAAGGGTCAGCATGACATGGCTCTTCATCGCGGTGCGATGCGCAGGCCACCGCGTCACTGTGTACATCCTAATTATTTAGTACTACAGTTGTCCTTGCCTCGGCTTGCCCGGCGGCTGAAGCCTCGGTCAAGTGGTGCGAAGCCGACCTGCACCGGCCTGGTTGGGATCAATCCTCAGCCTTTAGCTTACCTTTGCGCCTTTGCGTTAACCCATTAGGATGTTGCGCTGCGCCTTTGCGTTAGCTACATCGACTGCGCCAACTGACGACGGAAGCCCCAGCTACTCAATCCCAGTAATACCCCATTGAGCAACAGCAACTCCAGCAGTGCGTTATAGACAATCTGCGGATTACCGCCTGGAAACACTGCCTCACGCAGTCCGGTCGCCAGCAGATAGGTTGGTAACAACCGCAGCCAGAGCGGGGCAAAGCTGGGCAGGAAATAGGTAATACCTGGCAAGCTTATAATGGTGATGACCACAATCGCCGGGAACAGAAACTGCGTCAGATTCTCGAAATACACTGCGATCCAGGCTCCGAGCAACGACACCAGCATGCTTCCCAGCAGCATCACCACCAGCAGGTGCAGGTAGTTCGCCCGCCCGCCAACCGTCAGCGGTACCAGAATCAGCGCAAACAGCAGCGCCAGCAGGCCTAGATTCAGCGCCTTCGACAGCAGGTACTCCCACACGCGACCCGGCGTTACCAGATAGGCCAGCAGTGTGCCCTCCTCTTTCTCCATAAAGATCAACGCCGCAATAAAGATCAGCCCGATCATAGCTGCATCGGAGAAGAGCAGCGCTGGTACCAGCAAGTGATTGAACGGGATCGGTGCGGCGGCCTGCGGACGCAAGAACTGACGTTCAATTTCGACTGGAGTCGCCCATGGCCGGGCATAAGCCTCACGCAACGAGTCCTCAACCGCAACGGCCAGCAGGTTGCGTACCTGCGGGTTCTCGTAGCCCTGGAAAAAGAGCGTCACCTCTGGCAGAGGCGTGCCTGCGCTCACCACCAGGCCAACGCTGTTCTGCCAGTTGTCCATGGCCGCTTGCAGCTCGGCCACACTACCGAGCTGCTTGACTTGCTCAGTCGTTCCTTTGACCTGTGCCTGTTGTTCGACATAGGCCACATAGCGTGGATCGCCGGTCTGATCGACCACATACAGCGTCGGCTTGAGCGTGGTCTCAGCCGGAATAATCCACAGTGTCAACGCCAGATACACCAGTGCCACCCCCAGCGTCACCAGATAGTAGAAGTTGCGCCAGGTGATCTGCCAGTCACGGCGCAGTGAAAGCCATAAGCGCTGCCACATTACGTTAGCTCCCTTCCAGTGATTGCGATGAACACGGCATCCAGGCCTGCCTCTTGCGAGTGAACGGTCTCCAGCGTCCCGGCTTCCATCAGATCCAGCAGCCGTTGCCGCGCAGCCGCCTCCTCCGGTGCCAGCCACTCACTGGCAACCGTGCCATTCTGCCGATACTCCACCTTGAGCAACTGCTGCCCGAAGCGTAGCCGCAGATTGCGTGGCGTATCCAGGGCCACAATCCGCCCCGCATTCAGGAAAGCGACGCGATCACACAGTTCATCGGCCACATGCATGTCATGCGTCGTCAGAAAGATCGTCGTGCCCGCGGCCTGCTGGTCGCGGATCAGTTGTTTAATATTCTGCGCACTCACCGGATCGAGACCCGATGTCGGTTCGTCGAGGAACCACAGGCGCGGCCGGTTGAGCAGCGAACGGGCCAGCACCAGCCGCTGCTGCATGCCTTTAGAATAGGTACTGGCGCGTTTGTGAGCCACCTCGGTCAGGCCAAAGCGTTGCAGCAGGTCTCGCGGGTCAGCCGTTGGCCCGGTGTACAGATCGCGAAAAAAGCGCAGGTTCTCCAATCCAGTCAGCTTTTTATACACATTTGGCTGCTCGAACGATACGCCGATCAGGTTGAAGAGTTCGCGCCTCGGATGGCGCAGATCATGCCCGGCTACCGTCACCTGTCCACGCTGCAAAGGCAGCAGGCCGGTGAGAATGCGCTGGGTAGTGCTTTTGCCGGCACCGTTCGGCCCCAGAAAGCCAAAAATCTCGCCTTCACGCACATCAAACGAAATATCATGCACCTGAAACTGGTCGTTCCGCTGATACGAGTGAAAGAGATGCTCAACGTGAATCATACATAAACTCCTTGTTGCTTACCACTACAAGCTATGTTGTGCGATTGCCAAGACCTTGCTCCAGCACACGCACTAACTGATCGAAAATCCGTGCAATCTCTGGTGTATCAAACATGTGCATATGGCCCTGGCCCAGCGCCGCCGGATCGATGCCCTGACGCTTGAGAATAAAGTTGCCCAGTTCCATCGACAGGCTGTGAATGACAAAAACTGCCAGTTCGGGATCGATGTCGGGGGCGATGTCACCCCGGGCCAGACCCTGCTCGACTAACTGGCCGATATACGCATAGGCGGCGGCCTTCATACGTACCAGCGTTTCATCGTGGAAGGGTATATCCCCATACAACGCACGATAGGCCACCTGTGCCAGGCGCGGGTGTACCAGTTGAAATTGGGCACCGGTACTCAGCAGCCAGCGCAGATAGGCGAAGATGCTCATACCCGGATCAGGGGGCCGGGCATCGCGCAACAACGCCAGTTTCTCCTGCGCCGCCAGATCTAGCAGGTATAGATAGAGATCTTGCTTATCCTGAAAGTATTGATAGACACTGCCCTTGGCGATGCCAACGCGGGCCACGATGCGCGTGATCGAGGCATTGGCATAATCGTTGTCGGCAAACTCTTCAATCGCGGCCTGAATAAAGGCCTGCCGCTTGGTTTCTGGCAAGTTGAAAAAGGTCTGTGTCGGCACCCACTCCTCCTATTCTTGTGACCATCTGGTCATATGACTGTCTGGTCATATTATAGTGCATGGAGTGAGGATTGCCATCAGACTGGAGGAGGATTTCATCGGACAGGGAATTTGTACCACAGTAAGCGCATGTTTATTCGTAGTATGTAAAGCATGTTTATTCGCAGTATTAAGTGCGTGTTTTTGTAGTATCAAGCGCGTGTGTGTTCGTAGTAACGACTTTAGTCGTTTCTCGCGCTCGTAATCGCATCTTGCGTAGACAGGAGCCGGAGCCACGCTCGGTCGTAACGACGTCAGTCGTTTCCTGCACTCGTAACCACTGCAAGTCGTTCATACGTCGGTACATCAACCACCTGGTCAAGGAGTGTGGGTTCGTCGGCAAACATACCCAGCAGCGAGTCCGGCATGACCTCAGTGCTATCAGCAAGTTGGGTAATCAAGCTCCGCACCAGCGTCGTGATCGTGGTACCCTGCGCCCGGGCCAATTGGCGTACCCGTTCGCTAGTATGTGGATCGAGTTCAACAACAACGGTATCCATCATTATATTTTCCTTTCACGCTTGATGGACGAACATAATTACCGGTATCTACGCCTATTCTAGCACACGAACACGTGTTTGCTCATTCATGCCAGCCAGGTTCAGCATGCTGACCGTGCGTCGCACACTGCCCCGCGCCCCGGAGGGACGCGCTACGTCGTCTCCGCGCCTCCGCGCCTCCGCGCCTCCCACGCCCTCTGTTTTAACGCAAAGACGCAAGCATCTGCGTTTTAACGTGCCAATGCGCCAACGCGCCAACGCGCCAACGCGCCAACGCGCCAACGCCTCCGCACCCCACGCAAAAACACACAGAATCAGGTATCATGTTTCGGTACCGTTCCAACCAGTGGGTAAACTGACCAGTCATCAAGTGAGAAAGGCTTTGCTATGTCCATACCGACCAGCGCCACGGGTATCACCTGGGATCTGAGCGACCTGTTTGTGAGTTATGACGATCCAGCGCTTACAGCGGCGTTAGACCAGGCAACCACCGAGGCAGCAGTGTTTGCCGATATTTACCGGGGCACGATCAACGTCCCCGGCGGCCCGGAGGCAATTCACCTGCGCGAGGGATTGGAGCGCCTGGAGGCGCTCTATGATGCGACGGCCCGGCCAGCGGTTTTTGCCAGCCTGCTGTTCGCCGCTGATACCAGCAAAGCCGAGCATCGTGATTTGCAGCAGCGCGTTGACCAGCGGCTCACGGCTATTCACAATCAGATCTTGTTCTTCGACCTGGAGTGGCTGGCGCTGAACGATACCGACGCGCAACGCCTGCTGGATGATCCGATCCTCGCACCCTACCGCCACTATCTGCACAGCGCCCGCCGCTATAAGCTGCACACATTGTCTGAGCCGGAAGAGCAGTTGCTCAACGAACGGGACATCACCGGTGTGCAGGCCTGGCGTCAGTTCTATACCGAGTTGACCTCGGCGTTGAGTTTTCCGATCGAACTGGACGGTGAACTCCAGCAGTTGCCGCTGGATAGCATCCTGAACTTGCTGCGCCACCCGCAGCGTAGCGTGCGTCAGCAGGCGCATACCCAGCTCTATGCGGTACTCGGCCCCCAGGCACAAACACTGGCCTATATCTACAACACGCTGATGCAGGATCAGTTGACCCTGAACCGGCTGCGGCACTATCCCGATCCGATGGCGCAACGCCACCTGGAGAATCAGATCGAGCCACAGGCAGTGGCGACGATGATGGAGGTGGTGGAGCAGAATTATGGCATTGCTCAGACCTATTTCAAACTCAAGGCGCGCCTGCTCAACCTGCCCCGACTGGCGATCTATGACCAGTATGCGCCGGTTGGAACGGTACATGTCCAGCGCACCTACCCCGAAGCCCGTGCGTTGATCCTGGAAGCTTTTGGGCGATTTGACCCGCGCTTCCGCGACACAGCGGCGCGCTTCTTTGAGGAGGGCTGGATTGACGCCGAGGTGCGACCTGGCAAGCGCGGCGGAGCCTTCTGCAACGGCTATCCGCCCACGCTGCATCCGTATGTGTTGTGTAACTATACCGACGATTTGCGCGATGTGATGACCGTAGCACACGAGCTGGGGCACGGCATCCACTTTGTGCTGGCAAGCCGCCAGACGCTCTTGAACTATTTCCCGTCGCTGCCGCTGGCCGAAACTGCCTCGGTTTTTGGCGAGATCCTGGTATTTGAACATCTTCTGGAACAGGAGCAAGATCCGCAGGCGCAACTTGCGTTGCTCTGCAGCAAAATTGAGGACATCTTCGCCACCGTGTTCCGCCAGAATGTGTTGACCCGCTTTGAACAGGCGGCCTTTGATGGACGATCGCAGCAGCGGCTGACGCCGGAGCAACTCGGTGAGCGCTGGTTAGCGGCGAACGGGCGCTACTACGGCGATGCGGTAGAGCAGACACCAGGCTATGAACTGGGCTGGTCGTATATTCCGCACTTTATCAACACGCCGTTCTACTGCTACAGCTATGTCTTTGGCGAGTTGCTGGTGTTGGCGCTGTATAGCATGTATCGTGAGCAAGGCCAGTCCTTCGTGCCGCGCTATATGGCGCTGCTGGAGGCGGGCGGCAGCCAGTCGCCGGCCGATCTGCTGGCCGCGCTGGGTGTTGACCCGCATGACCGTGGGTTCTGGCAACAGGGTTTCAACGAGTTGCAGCGGTTGGTTGAGCGGGCGCAGGCGTTGGCGGGCTAACGGTTGTCGCTGTGGTGCCTGCTATTGACGGTAACGCAAAGGTGTACATGACAGGAGGTACGCGGTGGGGCATTGATGGAGCAACATGACTAGTACACGATGACGGAAATAGCTCCAGGGTTTTGTCATGCTGAGCAGAGCGACGCAGCTTGCGCCGCGAATTGTCATGCTGAGCGAAGCGAAGCATCTTCGTAGCGAAGCATCTTGGCAGCGTGTTGTCATGCTGAGCGCAGCGAAGCATCTTACCCTCTGATGGGCTCACGATCCTTCGCTCCGCTCAGGATGGCATACGCTCCGGCTACGCCTCCGCTCAGGATGACAGACAACGTATGGAGGTGTGTAGGCCCGCTTGTACTAGCCCGCCATGTCGTAGCATCCATCCTCCACTGCGTACCTCCTGTAAATGAGCGCAGGTGCAACCAGAGGGAGATGCGGTCTCAGCGGAGTGCGCAGGCAGGATGTCCGCATTTGCGAGATGTGATGGAGCGTGAACGTCTAGCTCGCGCTCCATCGCACGCCTACCGTCTTCACTCATCTAGCTCGCCCGCATACTTGAGCGCTAGCGCTGTTTCGGGTGCCAGCGTGGCCGCCAGCAGCTTGATGCGCCGCACCATTCCATACAGGCCGTTGCGCCGATTGACGCTCAGGTGCTGGCTCAACCCTAGCTGCTCTAGAAAGTGCTGAATGTCGAACGACAATATCTTTTCCGCCGGCTGTCCGGAATAAATCTTCGTCAGAATGGCGATCAAGCCCTGCACAATGGCCGAGTCGCTCTCGGCCTGGAACTCAATCACCACGTCTGTGTCAGTCGGGTGGGATTCGGCCACCATCCAGACGTTGCTCTGGCAGCCGTGTACGCGGTTTTCCTCGGTTTTATGCGCCGCGTCCAGGGGAGCCAGTTCGCGCCCCAGGTCAATCAAGTAGCCATAGCGGTCTTCCCAGGTATCCAACAACGCAAACGTCTCAAGCAACTCGTCTGCCTGGGCTTGCTGAGTGCTATTCATCTTTCTCCCTCCATATGTGGGTGCTAAAAACCACTACACGGTATAGCTAAGCATACCTGATTTTGACTGTCGTATCAACTGCTTATGTACGCAATCTCACAGTTCTCACGCGGCACTTGCGCTACACTAGGCGCATAGCAAGCCGGTTATTGAACGTGAGATTGAGCATCAGGCTGAAGATGAACGGCACATCTACAAGCGTAAATAGATCACAAGAGGAGAATGTGATGACAACGGTAGCACAAACACAGAATGTTCTGACACAGCGGGTGGTTGGTGGCGTGATTGGTGGTGTTGCTGGTGGGGTCGTCTTTGGGGTGTTAATGGGCACGATGGGCATGCTGCCGATGGTGGCGGGACTGGTTGGTAGCGATGCGGCGCTGGTGGGCTTTCTGGTACATATGATCATCAGTGTCATTCTGGGGATTGGTTTCAGCTTGATTTTTGGTGCGCAGAGCAGCAGTTATGGCCAGGGCGCACGCTGGGGTCTGGTCTATGGGGCGATCTGGTGGGTACTGGGGCCGCTGGTTATTATGCCGCTGCTGATGGGCATGGGCCTGCAATTCGGTATGGCGCTGACCATGCCGATGCTGATGAGTCTGGTTGGGCATATTCTGTATGGCGTGGTTGCCGGTCTGTCGTTTGCCTGGTATACTCAGCGCTAATACGGCAATCCTACATAGGGCAAGAAGAACTCGAGTCCCGGCCTGTATACGCGAACGATAGGAGTCCCGGCCTACACCTGTATACGCGAACGATAGGAATCCCGGCTTTAGCCGGGTCTGGGTTGCCGCCAGCGGCAGCATGGTTGCCGCACTTCCTGATCGTGCCCCACTTCGTGATGTTTGTCGTTCAACCGCAAGGCGCTGAAATACGCGGATCTGATAGGGATAAGGTCTATGCTGCCTTTACGGGTCTATGTTGCCGCTGACTGTACCGTTTCGGACATTGCGTACCACCTGGTGGCGACAATCCAGAAGCTACGTCCGTACTATCCGGTTGAGGTCATTGATATAAGCACGAATACGGTGAAGCGCCCAGCGTATGTTTTTGGTACGCCCACCTACTGCCTGGGAGAGCAGATTGTATCTCTGGGCAATCCAGCCTTGCCGACCTTGCTGGCGATGCTGGATGCGCAGCAGGAGAAAGAACAGAATGGTCAACGCGACGGCTGAACAGTTGCCCGACAAGTCGAGCTATCTGCGCGATGTTGACATTTTTCGAGATCTGGAGCAAGAAGAGATTGATCGGCTGGGCAAGCATGCGCCAATGCAGCGCGTGGTGACCGGTACCGTCTTTTACTCGCCAGAGCAGGCGGCAGAGGTGCTATTTATTCTGAAAGAGGGCCGGGTGCGGCTGTACCATCTCTCGGTTGACGGCAAGGCGCTGACCACCGCCATTTTTGAGGCCGGTACCATTTTTGGCGAGATGGCGCTGCTGGGCCAGCAACTGCATGCCAGCTATGCCGAGGCGCTGACGCCCTGCCTGCTATGCCTGATGAGCCGTGAGGATGTGAAGGCGCTGCTATTGAGCGATCCGCGCATTGCGGCACGCATTGCGGAAATCCTGGGCCAGCGTCTGATCAACGCCGAGCGGCGGCTGTCTGACTTCGCATTCAAAAGTATTCCGCAGCGCGTCGCTAGTCTCCTGCTACAACTGGCTCGCCCCGCCAGGACGCGCTTCTTTCGCACCAGCAACACGCTCGAAGTGCCTTTCACCCACGAGGCCTTGGCCGATATGGCGGGTACCTACCGCGAGACCGTTACCAGGATCCTGAACGAGTTTCGCGTCCAGGATCTGATCGAACTCCGTCGCGGGCGGGTCATCCTGCTCGATCCGGCGGGGTTGTATGCGCTGAACAGGGACGAGTAGGTCAGACCTGCGCCGCATCCCGTTCCTAACCGGCACCATCCATTCGTACATGAGGAGGCGACGAGGCGACGAGGCGACGAGGCGACGAGGCGCGGTGCCTCTCGTATCCCGCATCCCGCATCCCCGCACTGCCCCGCACTGCTCCACATCGCCCCGCACTGCCCCGCACTGCCCCGCATTGCCCCGCATTGCCCCACGCCGATATGCCAGATTGTAGGGGCACCTCTTGTGGGTGCCCGCACTGCCTGCAATGCCTGTAATGCTCCCATTGCTCCGCAATGCCCATAATGCCCGCAATGCTCGCATTGTTTTGCAGTGCGAGCGACCACGAGGATCGCTACGATCGCTGCCGGGCCAGGTGCGGCGATGCTCACGATGCCTTGCAATGCCCCACATCGCCGCGCAATGCCATGCAATGCCCCGCAATGCCCCACAACGGTAATGCCATGATCGTTGTGGCACCCCTCGTGGGTGCCCGCAATGCCCTGCATTGCGAAGCAATGCATACCGATGGAAACATCACCTGCATTGCCTCGCATCGTCCCACATTGACCCGCATTGTGCATCCATGGCTTTTGCTGCAGGCGACCCTTGTGCTGTCGCCCCTACTCCGCATCCAACACCGCATCCACCGCCAGCGCGAAACCCGCCAGTAGCGGCGAGGTGGCCGTCGTGCCGCGCCCGAAGACGCCGTGTTCGCAGTAGGCGTCACCGTCGAGCGTTAGCACGGTGATCGTCCCCGCGTCCGGGTTGACGATCCAGTACTCCGGGATGCGGCCCTCGGCATAGTCGTCCCGCTTCTCAACCGTATCGCGCTCCGGGTTGTCCGGGCTGACCACCTCGACCACCAGATCGGCCCCCAGC
>CALANA010000082.1 GCA_937925925.1 uncultured Chloroflexales bacterium
AGGTGAAGGGACGGGGATGTGTGAGCAACCGCGTACTGCGGGTTCATGACAAGAACATGCGGAATGGTCAAGTCGAAACGGTATGAGCGTGTATAGATTATTTGCTGCCATATTTTATGGTCAGATTTCACCAGAACATAATACCGACACGAATATCACTCGTATCCTGGTGTCAGCGCAGAGCATCGGCACCAACCGCTAGTTGAGCCAACGCCCGTGCTGGTGTCAACGTCAATGCATACCCGGTGCGCTGGGACAACTCTGGTCTCTGGTGGTCATTCACTATGCATAGCGATGAGTCATGATGCTGGACATCGCAGCACGAACATCATGATACATCGCGGTGAAAGATGGGCATTCACCAGCGATAGCCCTACCTGGTAGGAGGTAATAGTACATAATGGCACCACAGAACCATGGAAGCATAGCATACTCGCTGTAACTGTTCACCTTTGGGGTACCACGCACCCCTGGGCGCGAGGTCGCTTCGGTGAGCGACCAACCGCCACTCACCTGGGGTACCACGCACCCCTGGGCGCGAGAGTGGGCGCACTCGATCGGGCACACGAGGGCAAGATGCCCTCGCTCCCAGGAGAAATGTGAACAGGTACTACTCGCTCCTTTACGGCACCCGCCGCACATACACCGGGCTGACGCCGACCTCCAGCATCACCTGCTCGCCCACAATCGTTGGCGGAATCACCGCCCCATCGCGCTCATACATCCGAATAACACTGGCCCGTGGGAGTCGCACGGTCTGCGGAATAGCCTCGCGTGACCAGAGAACATCGATCACATCAACATCGTCTATAAAGCGATAGGCTTCGATGGATGGGCCGTAATCGGTGACAGGCACAGGTGAACCTCGCTCTGCCGTCTGGCGGATAAAATGCTGATAGGCAAAATAGGCAGGGCGTGGAACCTGATTATCATCCAACAACCCCGCAGAATGCCACCCAGGGCCATTCAGCGTATACCAGAAGATCGAGTGAATATGCGCTGCCATAGCGCGGGCCAGGATGCGCACAATATGATCGCCCTGCGCCTGCAGATAATCGTCGAAGGAACCACCTGAGCGGAACAAGAGTCCCGTTTCATTCAACATCAACGGCTTTTCGACACCATAACGAGCCATAACTGCACGCAAAAACGTGGCTCGCCCGAGTACACCGCCCCCACTTTCAGCCCATTTATTGTTTGTCAGCTCCCCATCAACGGAGCGATCGACATAATAGCCATAGGCATGATAGGCCAGAATATCAAAACTATCCCCCGCACCGGTACGCAAAACACCCTCCAGGAAGTTCTCTGGCTTGCCCAATTCCGCTGTCGTCGTGTTTGGACTATCCAGCATCAAGCCGCCCATGACGACCTGTGCGCCAGGATCGACCGCTTTGATGGCCGGAGTGACCACCCGCAACATGTTGCCGTAGTGTTCCCCTCCATAATAGGGATCGCTACTATCGCCCCAGCAACCATATACTTCATCTATGGGAACCAGACGCGGATCAACATCCGGCTCGTTGCCCAGTTCCCAGTACCGCACATCGAATGGCGGTTGACGATAGCGCCTGACCAGCGCCTGCATAAACCGCGCAAAGTCCTCGAACCGGTCTGCGCGAATAGCGCCACACAACGTTTGATAGGGCTGGTTATCAGCATCATAGTAGGTTTTTGTGGCCCAGTGCGGGCTGTGTTGGATCACCACAATCGGGGTCAGATTAGCTATCTTTGCTCCAATAAGTTCACGTTCAAAATCAAGCAAGGCAGCCCAGTTGTATTCCGCATCACGGGTAGGTTGCACCGCTTGCCAACTTCTCAGGCGCAAGCGTACCCAGGTAACCCCCAGTTCATTCGCACGGGCAAAGACCGATTGCGTAGCCATCCATCGGGGATTGATCTCGACACCAAAGGATCCTGCTGGTGTTACCACCGCATGCTGTACCAGCGGGAGATAAACGATATGTTCCTGTTCGGCCTTCGTATGGGGAGTAGCGATAACCATAACGAGCAGAAAGAACAGGATAGGCAGCGGGATAAATGAACGGCAATGAAATAACATGCGGAATTAATCCTACTATACTATTGCACCTGAACTGCTATAACAGGTAGTTGAAAATCGCAGAACTGAAATTATAGCAATTCTAAATGACAGGACTTACGCGGTGGCTTGAAGCCCATGCTCTTTTCGCCTGCGGTCACATGGAGACGCTAGTACCAGAGGGCCTAACGACCGCCATACGGTGTCTGGCCTCTGGCGCGCAGCGCCTGGCCTCCGGCGCGCAGCGCCTGGCCTCCGGCGCGCAGCGAAGGTCATCCGGCGCGCAGCGAAGGTCATCCTGCGCGCAGCGAAGGTCATCCGGCGCGAAGCGAAGGATCTTATCCCATCCGCAGGAAGATGCTTCGCTTCGCTCAGCATGACAACGCGCTGCGCACGATGCTGCGCTGCGCAAGATGCTTCGCTTCGCTCAGCATGACAACGCGCTGCGAAGATGCTGCGCTGCGAAGATGCTGCGCTGCGAAGATGCTTCGCTTCGCTCAGCATGACAACGCGCTGC
>CALANA010000083.1 GCA_937925925.1 uncultured Chloroflexales bacterium
GGACAATTTGCACAGGTCAGTATCCTTCGTTCCATAATGCCATGCATGATACAAATCTGGCTGACTCTCAAGCATTGGAGCGCTTGAGCGCCTGAGCGCTTGAGCGTTCGAGCGCCTGAGCGCTCGCCCGCTCCCCCGCTCCAACGCTCCGCCCGCTCGAACGCTCCCCCGCTCTCCCGCTCCCCCGCTCCAACGCTTGAACGCTCCAACGCTTGAACGCTCCAACCGCTCCCCCGCTCCAACGCTTGAACGCTCCAACGCTCCAACGCTCGAACGCTCGAACGCTCGAACGCTCGAACGCTCCAACGCTCCCCCGCTCGAACGCTCCAACGCTCAGAACGCTTGGCCGCTTCACCGCTTCACCGCTCCCCCGCTCCCCCGCTCGAACGCTCCAACGCTCAGAACGCTTCACCGCTTCACCGCTTCTGTTCTATTCCGAACCAGTGAGCCATCATACCTCTATACTGGTTCCTGTGCCAGCTTTTGCAACTCATACAGCCTGGTCATCGCCTCCAGCGGTGTCAATTCGTTAATATTCAGGCACTTGAGATAGGCGATGACGGGATTCGGTGCCAGATCGAAGAGCGATGGCTGGAAAGGTTCGTCCTGCGATTCAGGAATGACTGGTGTTGCGGCTGGCTGTTCAATGGCGGGTAGGCGGGCAGGAGCGATGCGCTGACCTGGATCACCTGCCACCGGGCGTTGCTCTAGCTCGGCCAGCAACGCACTGGCACGGCGAATCACCGGACGCGGGATGCCAGCCAGTTCGGCCACATGAATACCATAACTGCGATCTGCGCCGCCGCGCCGCAGTTCGTACAAAAATACCACACGCCCGTCCTGCTCAACCGCAGCCATGTGATAGTTCCGCACCCGTGGTAACACCTGCTCCAGCGCCGTCAGTTCGTGATAATGCGTGGCAAACAGGGTGCGGCACTGCAAGCGTGGCTCGTTGTGAATATACTCCACCACCGCACGGGCAATCGCCATACCATCGTAGGTGCTGGTGCCCCGGCCCACCTCATCCAGAATGATCAGGCTACGGCGACTACTCTGCGCCAGCAGCGCCGCTGTCTCGACCATCTCGACCATAAACGTACTCTGGCCGGTGGCAATATCGTCCTGGGCACCAATGCGGGTGAAGATGCGATCCACCAGGCCAATCTCGGCTGTGGTTGCGGGCACATAACTCCCCACCTGGGCCAGCAGGGTAATCAGGGCCACCTGGCGTAGCACCGTACTCTTACCAGCCATATTTGGCCCGGTAATAATGAGTAATTGTTGTGTCTCTGTATCCAGCATTGTATCGTTGGGTACAAATGCTTCGTCCAGTACCTGTTCAACGACTGGATGTCGCCCACCAACAATATGCAGCCTGGTGTTGTCACGCAGGATCGGGCGGGTATAATTGCCACGGGCCGCGGCCTCGGCCAGTGCCACAAACACATCGACTCGCGCCAGTGTCTGGGCGGTTGTCCGCAGTTGCCGGGTATAGCCAGCCAGTTCCTCACAGATGCGCCGGAACGCCTCGCGCTCCAGATCAACCAGTTGCTGTTGCGCGTTGAGAACGATATTCTCATACTCCTTCAACTCGGCGGTGTAGTAGCGCTCGGCATTGACGAGTGTCTGTTTGCGCTCATAGTTGTGCGGCACCTGGTTTGCATGCGCACGGGAGACTTCAATATAGTAACCAAAAACCTTGTTGTAATCCACCTTGAGCGACTTGATACCAGTGCGTTCGCGTTCGCGTCCCTCCAGGTTGTTGATCCAGGTCTGCGCCTCTCGATTGGCGGCGATGATCTGATCCATACGCGCATCAAAACCAGGACGCACAACCCGACGAGGGCTGTCGCTATCATCATCACGCAGGTAGTTTGAAGCGCCGAGCAAAGCAGGTGGCTCATCGTCAATTGCTCGTTCGAGGAGCGCCAGCACCGCAGCACAGGGATCGAGACCGGGTAATTGGGAAGTATCACCGGTTGCAGCGGCAGGATCGGCACCTGGCGGCTGGTGGTCGGTAACCGATGGTGCATCGTCATCAGCGAACAGATCATCGCCGACCACGCGTGGCGCAGGAGGGCGGCGCTCGCGGAGCAGGGTGTCACTGGCGGGAGGGCGTTGATCTTGCGCTGGTTCACGTTGATCGGTGTCAATTGGTTCCAGACCACCCAGCAATGCCGTGTGATCACCAATGGCCGCAACGACCGCCGGAATCGCCCGGAGCGACTGACGTAACTGCACCAGATCGCGGGGTGTTGCCACACTCATGCCCTGCATAATGCGGTTGATCGCCCGCTCCATATCGCCTACGGCACCAAGCGCCTGGCGCAGTTCAGCACGTAACAGCGCATTGTCAACGGCGCAGGCAACCGCCTCCTGACGCGCCTGCAACTGCGGCAGATCCAGCAGTGGCTGCGATAGCCAGCGCCGCAGCAGGCGCGCTCCCATTGGCGTGCGGGTACGATCCAGCACGCCGATCAATGCCCCTTTTGTCTTACCGCTGTTACTCTCCAGAATTTCGAGATTCCGGCGTGTCTGGGGATCGAGAAACATAAACGCACCGGTGGTATAGGTGCGTAGTGCTGTAATCTGCGCCGCAGATGAACGCTGGGTGGTATGGATATATTGCAAAGCCGCGCCCGCGGCCCGCAACGCCAGTGGTTTTTGATCCAGGCCAAACCCGGCCAGCGACTGTACTCCAAACTGCTGCAACAGCGTATCGCGGGCGGTGTCAGCCTCCCAGCGCCAGGTGGGTACTTCGGTCACATGGCCGTTTGTCCAGCGAGCATGGGTTTCACCCTCCAGCGGACGCGCCACCCGCTCGTGGGGTAAGAGCTGATCCCGCTCATCACGGGTCATGGGGGCCAGGTCACGGGTCAGATGTTTGGTTGCCGGGGCGAGATGCGGCAGTCGCAGATCTGGATCGTCCGGTACCAGTACTTCAGCCACATGCAGGCGCACCAGTTCGCCCTCAAGTTGCAGGGCGGCCCGCTCGCCGCTGAACTCGGTGGCGGCAAACTCGCCGGTACTGAGATCGACATAGGCCAGGCCAATCTGCCCTGCCTGAGCCAGCACCGCCGCCAGGTAGTTGTTGCGGTCAGCCGGCAGCAACGCCGTATCCAGCAGCGTGCCAGGTGTAATCACCCGCACAATCTCCCGATGCGCTACCCCGCCTCGTTGCCGCCCGGTCTGTTCCAGACCAGCCGCGAACACCGAGCGGGGGCGCGTATCGCTTTTGCTGGAGGGCGTCTCACTGATCTGCTCCGCTACTGCAATGCGATAGCCCATACCCACCAGTCGCGCCACATAGCCCTCCACGGCGTGGTAGGGCATGCCGGCCATGGGCGCATACAGCTTCTGCACATCTTTGGGGTTTGATTTATCGATTGCGTAGTCCTTACGGGTCAGGGTAACATCGAGCAGTTCTGCCACCAGTTTGGCATCATCGTCAAAGGTCTCATAGAAATCGCCCAGACGGTAGAGCAGAATTGCATCGGGGTTCTGGGCCTTCAGCCGCTGATACTGCTGATACCACCCATGAAGTTCGATCTTTGTCATCGTGCGCTGGTTCTGTTTCATAGATCTGTTCTCGTACTTTATAATCCAAGATTTCGCTCTATTATAGCACGGATGGGCGTTGGCTGTGATCCGACACCGAGGTTTGCACTCACATTCAGGCGACGGTATCATCGTAGGTGCAGCGACCCGGAGCTATCTGACACGGCAGTTTGCACTGGCATTCAGACCCTGCCTCGACGCTCAGTCTAAAGTCGTAGATACCGGGGATTGACAAAACTGGTGGTGGCGTGCTATGCTAGGTGCAGATACTTATTCGAGAAATGGCAAGAAAGGGAGACACGATGATTAAGGAGTTCACAAAGCTCAATAGCGTAAGCGGGAGCTTTGTTGCGCTGCTCATTAGGCCGCGCGATGCAACTGCTCCTGGCCGGAGTCTGCCCATCTTCCTGAAGCGCAAATGTTGACATAATCACACATTTGATGCGTTAAAGGGCCGTGGGCGACAGACACAAGTACGCTCACGGTCTGTTGATTCTCAGGCCGTGGTATGCAATGCGCCCACGGCCTTTTGTTGTGCGTATAACCAGATCCCGTGGGTGCCTCAAAGAAAGGCTATAGGATGCAAATCGAAGGACGGAACAGGACGACGAAGGCTCTCCAATGCGAAAACAATCGCAGCGAGGCTCTTCTGGCCGCGTCTGGATTATCTGATCAGAGCGCTATACCTGATGGGAGAACTGCGGTGATCATTCTAGAACGTGATGGATCGTTGCTGTGGCAAGTGCCGGAAGATCTGCCCCCGGAGGCGATCCATGGCACGGTAGACTTGCCCGCTGATCTGGTGCTGCAACAGCATAACATTATCGACCGGATTCTCGATCTGGTCTTTCATCCATCTGGCCTGAATACGATGGAAATACGGGTGCATGAGCGGCGACGGAAGTAATGAACGTGCGGGCAGATAGCAATCCTATCCCAATTGTCAACTGGTTTCTCACGACTCGTCATGTACACGAGGTACGCGGTGGCTTGAATCCCAGGCCCTTTTCGCCTGCGGCCGTGTGGAAGCGAAGAGACGTTCTTCTGGTTCCCATCTTCGCCGGAGTACTACAACGAGGCTTCCCCTGGAGAGAGATGTCCAGGGGGCGAAGCTTCTCCGAAATCCCCTTTCGGGTGCGGGGGCCTGCGGCCCCCGCACCCCTGCCAACGAAGTCTCGTTGGCGTAGTAGGTGAACCATGTACTTTGTGGCGTTTAGAATTGCTATACCCCGATGATGACGACCAGGAACCGTGTTGGTACTCATGCGACCCGGAGGGGCATAAATCTGCTGGTACCGCTTGCTGCGTTGCGTGTCTGCCGGGTCGTCAGGGTGGATCAGTGGAGTATTGGCAGGACGTATGGACTATGGACAGATCATGGGGAGAAGTTTTATGATAGATGTACAGGATACGAGTACGCAACTACTGAACGAGTTACTGGCGCATGAGCCGCCTGCCAGCGGGTTACGATCACAAGCCGAAACGGCGCTGGAAATTGTTGATGTTGTCAAACAATTTGGCAAGGAGCCAACCCCGCGTCATCTCCGGGCGCGGAGCAGTGCTAGAGCGTCAGTTGTCACGCTGGCGGTCGATCATATCAGTCTGCATATTCAGCGCGGCGAGATCTTTGGACTTCTGGGGGCGAATGGATCGGGCAAATCGACCCTTATTCGCCTGATTTCAACCTTATTGGCTCCAGATAGTGGTACTATTCGCATTTTTGGGTATCATGTACAACGTGATGAACGTATTGTACAGCAGATGATCAATCGTGTGAGTGTTGAGGCCTCTTTCTTCAAAAAACTTTCGGCGCTCGAGAACCTGATGTATGCGGCACGTCTCTATGACCTGCCAATCCAGCAGGCACAACACAACGCGGTCACTATTTTAACCAGTCTGGGATTGAGTAAGAAACGGCTCTACGAGCCGTTGGAGCATATGTCACGTGGGATGCAGCAAAAGATTGCGATTGCACGCGGCCTGCTAACCACACCCGTATTGCTGCTGCTTGATGAACCGACAACGGGATTGGATCCACGTTCCAAACAGGATGTCCAGCGGTTTATCCTCGATATGCGCGCCCAGCATGACACCACTGTTTTTTTGACTACTCACGATATGGATGAGGCAGACCGCCTGTGTGACCGGATTGCAGTGATTGATAGTGGACGAATTGTGGCATTGGATACACCAGTGGGCTTGAAACGTACTATTGCCACACGCAATGGTAAAACGGGGGAAGCGACAATGGAGGAGGTCTTTCTGGCATTAACGGGTAAGAGTCTGGATGATGATCATGACCCTATGCACGACTAGAGAGAATACGTGATGCAAGGAACGGTGCTGCGAGCGCAGAGCGGATTCTTCTGGGTTCAGACAGAGGCTGGCGTGCTGGAGTGTCGTTTGCGGGGGCGGCTCAAGAAGGAACGCCTGGCGACAGACATTGCCGTGATTGGCGATACCGTCCGGGTGGTACAGGTTAGCCCACAGCAGGGTGTAATTGAAGAAGTATTGCCGCGCCGTACCACGTTGGCCCGACGTGCGTCTGGCTCGCGCGGTGCGTGGAAGGAAGATGTGCTGGTGGCAAACGTTGATCAGGTGGTGCTGGTCTGCGCCTGTACCGCGCCCGATTTCCACCCGCGCATGCTGGATCGTTATCTGGTGATCACCGAGTTTAACGCGCTCGACGCGCTGATTGTGGCGAACAAAGTGGATCTGGTGGATGGAGCGTATGCCCACTCCCTGTTTGCTACCTACGAGCGGGTGGGCTATCGGGTAATCTATACCAGTGCCAAAACTGGCCTGGGCATAGCCGAACTTCACGCACACCTGGCAGGACGTATGAGCGTAGTAACGGGTAGGTCTGGTGTTGGCAAGAGCAGTCTGCTCAATGCTATCCAACCCGATCTATGCCTGGCAACCAGCGCCGTCAGCACGGCCCTCAATAAGGGCCGACATACCACCACAGTGGCCGAGTTGATCCCGCTCGCGTCCTACGCTGGCGGCTATGTGGCTGATACGCCGGGTATCCGCGAGATTGGCCTCTGGCGTATTTCGGTGGATGAGCTGGACTGGTGTTTTCGTGAGTTTCGCCCATTTCTAGGGCAGTGTGCGTTCCATAACTGTAGTCATCGCCACGAACCAGATTGCGCGGTACGGGCCGCAGTCGAGTGTGGTGATATTACGGCGGAACGCTATGATAGTTACCTGCGCCTGCGGATGGATGAGGCATAGGATACCCGGCTGTGTCATCTTCCACCCAGGCTTTTTTCATCATACGGACGTAGTGGGCACAGTGGCGCACAATACACCCTCTGGCCTTTTCCATTCTCTGCGCCGGCTACGGTAGTGGTTTACCACGGTGATGGTGGAGGATACGCTGTAACGACTTCGTTCGTTGATGCAGTCTCAGAAACGACGAACGTCGTCATGACGTACTCCGCACGTTCAACGTGGAGTAGGTTCTCACTCGGTCATTTTGTTGGATATGGTTTTGAGAATGTTGTAAACGATTTCATGGAGGAAATCACCATCATGCCACCTGTGCGTATCAATGTGCGCGACATCGACGCCTTTGAAGATCTTGAGGAACTGGAAACACTGGCCGAACTGGCCGATCAGGAGCGACGGGGCAAATCCCGGCAGCGGGCTGAACGTCAGAAAGATAACCCAAAAGATAGCTCGGAGATACGTGCCCGCAAGCTGGAACAACGACGTAAAGGCAAAGAATTTGCGCGCCTGATCCGTGAGTACGAGCAACGCTAAAAAATGGGCGGTTTCTAATACCCAGTTAGCACAGTGTTAGCGTTCATCTAACAGATAACGGTTACACTCATAGATGTCAGCAACGTATTCTGGCTGATACATAACAAAAGCTACGAGATAACGCGAGCGAATACTATGTATATGAAGGAGGCACATCCTATGGCTGATGTCACCCGGTGGGATCCGTTTCAGGAAATGACGACATTACGTGATGCAATGAATCATTTGCTAGCCGAGAGTTTTGTCCGCCCGCAGCGCGGTATGGGTGGTGTTTATGTTCCCCTGGATCTATATGAAACCGAACACGAGTATGTCGCCAGTCTAGCTGTACCAGGTCTCAAACCAGATGATTTTGAGATTACGATGCAGCAGAATACCTTGAGCATTAGTGGCCGTACACAGACCGAGCAGGTGGAGGGAGCGCATTATCACCTGCGTGAGCAGCGCTATGGCGATTTCACCCGCGCTTTGCAATTCCCGACACCCATCGATGCTGAGAATATTCAGGCCCACCTGTCTAACGGTATTTTGACCATCCGCGTGCCGAAGTCGGATGTAGCGAAGCCGCGCCGCATTACGGTGAAGACGAACTGAACTATGTGGGGGTAGCGTGTGCTGTCAAGGGCGGGAGGCGATAGCCAGCCTATCCCAATCAGCAACCAGAGACCGGGCTTTAACCGGGACTCTGGTTGCTTCTAACGCATCCAGGATGGCTCCAGCGTCGTTGTCTGTCATGCGGAGCGGAGGCAGAGCCGGAGCGCAGGCGCCTGGATACGATCAGAAGGGAAGATGCTTCGCTGCGCGCAGTATGACAATTCGCTGCGCTCAGCATGACACAACCCTGGAGCGATTTCCGTCATCGTGTACTAGCTCCTGTCTGGTTCTGCTGCCAACTTTGCTGCCACCCGTCATAGCTCGATCACCAACCCCTCGCGGGCTGCATCCAGGTGGAGCGTAGCCTGCTGGCTGGACAGCAGGGCACGATAGTGCGCGACGAGCGCATCCACCTGATCGTCAGTGCGGGTGGGGGCATGCTGAAACAGCAGCAAACTGGACACATGCGCCTGCACCGCTACATACAATGCATCCTCCACATGGCAGAAACCATATCTCTGTATCAGTTCATTGCGCATATAAGGCGCACTATGTACAAGCAGTGTTGCCTGGTGGGCAAAAGCAGCGGCCTCGTCCATCAGCTTTGGAGATGTATAGTTGATGTCGGTAATATACACCAGGCTCTGTGTACCTTCCTCAATGCGATAGACCCCTATTGATGTTGCATCATCATAGCGGAGCGGCCAGGCACGAATGGTCAATCCACCTACGCAGAATGGATCGTTCGTGATCGCGTGAAAGATCTGTTCTCCACCCATATTGGCAAGACTATAGACTGGCGAGTAGGTGGGTGAGAGCAGGCCATTGCAGATCGTTTCGAGCGAACCACGGGCACTATCGGGGCCACAGATAATAAACCGATTGCCTGGTTGATGAATGATGCCAGGAAAGGGTAATCCGAGCAGATGATCCCAGTGGGTATGGCTGATCAGGAGAACCATCTCCCCCTGGCCGCGTCCAAACGGGCTATGCATAAGTGCATCCCCCAGTGGACAAAAGCCGGTACCCGCGTCAATAACAACCAGTTCGCCCTGTGCGCCAGTGATTGCGGTGCAGCAGGTGTTCCCACCATAACGCAGGTACTCTTTGCCTGGTGTGGCAATCGCGCCACGTACTCCCCAGAATTCCACTTTCATACTTCAGTTCCTCTGCGCAATTCCATCCCTTCATAAGCCATCCGCACCCGTAAGCCAGGGGGTGCAAGTGATTGTTGGGTAGCCTCGATCATAGCGAGTTCGGTATCCATACGATGTGGGTCGTGATGAAAGAGGAGCAACTCATGCACCCCGGCCGCACGGGCTATCTCTAGCGCCTGGGTGGGAGTGCTATGGCCCCAGTGTGGAAACTGAATGTACTGGCTGGTCGTAAACTGCGCATCATAGATCAACCAGTCAGCATTTGTTGCCAGGGCAATCATTGCTTGCTGCATCTGGGCCAGAATGGTCTGCTCGCGTGCGCTCAGAACAGGTGGTGAGCCTTTCCAGACGATAAATTCTTCATCGAAGAGGATCGTGTGGAAAGGGCCGGTATCGGGTACAAATGTGAGAATACCCTCCGGGCTTTCAATCCGATAGCCCAGGGCGCGATAGGGATGGTTGGCGCGGGCAGTCGTGATATAGACATCCCGCCCCAGTTCAAAACTCACATCATGGTTGATCTCGTGGAAGTCAATGTGAGCGCTGATACTCGCCAGACCCGTTGGCAACAGCGGGACACTCAGGGCATTATCAATCGTGGTACGCAGGCTCGATCGGGTGCGCTGCAAGCCATAGACCGCCAGTCGCGTGTGTGGGTGATAGATCGGTGCAAAAAAGGGAAAGCCCAGAATATGATCCCAATGGGTATGCGAGATCAGCAGGTGAAAATCGGCTGCGGGTGGAATAGTACCATTGGTCAGTGCCTCGCCCAGCAATCGCAGGCCACTACCCGCATCAAGGATCAGGCAGGCATCACCTACCCGCACTTCGATGCAAGTGGTGTTTCCACCATAACGTAACATTTCGGCGCGTGCGACCGGATATGAGCCACGAGTGCCCCAGATACGAACATGCATTGTTTTCCAGGTTCCAGGTTCCAGGTTACAGGTTACAGGTTACAGGGTTTCCCGCATACACCGGGCGCGACAGCTTTGCCCACATGGCACACCCGCCGCCGCCAGGGGTTTCCCGCATACACCGGGCACCACAGGTTACAGGCGATGGAGCTGCATTACCCATAGGATATAAATAAACGTAAGCAACGGTAGTATTTGGCACATCTGGTTAAAAAAGAGCGTCGATCATGTCGATCATACCGAAGTAGGCTAGTCTGATCGTGGAAGCCCTGGACGCTATTGTAGCGCACTCTGGTATAACAACGAACGCAAACCTGTACATTCGCGTTCTTGTCCGTTGGCAGCCAGTACGTGGCAAGATGATCCAGGTTAGAATGCCATCGTCGGTTTGCACAACTGTGTGACTTTCAGATGATACGGCTGAAGCCGTATCCGTGCGGAGTGAGAATGCCATCATCGGTTTGCACAACTGTGTGACCCAGCGTGCGGCGGATCCCGGCACATGCATCGTTGTTAGAATGCCATCGTCGGTTTGCGCAACTGTGTGACTGCGACGCAGCCGATGTCAGTTTCTCCGTGATGTGTTAGAATGCCATCGTCGGTTTGTGCAACTGTGTGACTCAGATCTTTTCTAAAGATGGCAGAAAATGATAACTGTTCACACTGGGTGTAAGCTCTGTCGTCAGCGTTATGGTGCGCCTGGGAGCGCGGGCGTCCCGCTCGCCATCGCGCACGTGCGGGCACGCTGCCCGCGCTCCCAGGCGGGCATGATCCCTTGAGTGTGAACAGTTACGAAAGATGCTATAATTGAGTTATCTTGCTCTGAGGAGAATAGTGAGT
>CALANA010000084.1 GCA_937925925.1 uncultured Chloroflexales bacterium
ATTCCGCATACTTTGGTCAGTCTTATGCTTGTGCATATGACAACGAGACTTCCCATGGAACGAGATTGGGAGGGGCGAGAGCTTCCGCTGAAATTCCATGGGCAGGGGCCTGCGGCCCCCGCCCCCCGCCGCGACGCAGTCTTGTTGGAGGACGAATGGCAAGCACATGCGGAAGGATCACGTCAAAACGGTATCACTCCTGGAAGCAAACACCGGGTGAATGTGCTATACTCAAGGTACACCATCAATTTCTGATGCTGTATAGTCCAGATTGGAATGCTTCCATGGATAAACGAATGGCCCATGTGACACGTACTGGCCGCATTTATCGCTTTCGGATCGGCGATGTTGATTATAGCGCCTTTATCTGGAATGCGGGTAGCTCTTTTTGCGGGCGCGTGGAGGATCATCCGGAGGTACCACAGTGTCGCGGGCGCACAGCTTTGGCCGTACGTACCATGTTGTCTTCGGCTCTCATCGCCTTACAACCGAACTAACGGTACTGGCGCTTAAGACGGGCTATCCTGAGTGATAAGGAACATATATGCGTAAACGAATCATTACCACCGATGCGCCCAACCAGACTTTTGAGCGTGAGCAGTGGATTGACCTGACCCGGACAGCGCTGGCAGAACTGACATCGGAGGATGCCGATCACCCGCTCGAAGCAGCCTTACACGCCGATGATCAGCATGGCTGGCGTGCGGCTGATCCTGGCCCACAGTTGATCCGGTTGCTCTTTGAACAACCGCTCCATCTGCGGCGGGTTCGACTCGTCTTTGACGAGACAGTACAGGCCCGTACCCAGGAGTTCGTCCTGCGCTGGTCAGGCGATGACGGGCAAACCTATCACGAGATCGTGCGCCAGCAATATACTTTTAGCCCCCCCGCTACTACCCGTGAACTTGAAGAGTACCAGGTCGATCTGCCACAGGTGACCGTCCTGGAGCTACACCTCATCCCTGACATACGTGGTGGTCTGGCACACGCGGCGTTGACCAGTTTGCAGGTGGCATAAGTTCAGTTCGCTTGCAAACTTTTGCTGGTCGTGTCCCGTCACGTGGCCTGGTTTATTGCCGCTACGACCGAAATGTAATATCGGTACAAGGTGACGTGTAACATTCGGAGGGCTTCTGCTACCGAAGGTGGTATCAAAGTGACTGCGTACCTCTGGTCATATACCAGGATATACGTGGTCGCGTGTGCCCGGACACCGAAGCGGCGGGTGATGGCCGGACAAAGGCCGCTTGTGCCACCTGTGCTACAGCCCGCGCAGGCGGGCTTCGTGAACGAATAGACGCGGGTGATCTCACCGCGTAAGTCCTGTCATATACCAGGACTTACGCGGTTACATGGTCAACTCGTCTTTTCGCCTTCGGCAAAGCACGGGCAGGCATAAGGGACGGCCCCTACATCTGTGGAGCAGTGATGTAAATCACAAAGTTCGTCCACCTAAATGTGAACAGTTCCATTCACACGTACCTGTTCAGACTCGAGGGAACGCGCATAGCTGGGAGCGCGGGCGTCCTGCCCGCCGTCGCACATGCGCAGGCACGCTGCCCGCGCTCCCAGGAGAAACAGGAACGCTGATGTCAGCGCTTCCCCCAAATGGGAACAGGTACATTCACACAAAACCTTGACGCTCAACGATGGAGCGTGGTATACTAAAGTTGATTATAAACGAAATAGTGTTGATAGCCAGGTAGCGAAGTTGCTACTTGCCAGGCTCTTCAACACGTTCTGTAGATCGGTCGTAATGTTTGGAACGTAGTTCAGAGGGTCGATGAATGCTCCTATACGCGATGTTGCGCAACAGGCCGGTGTTGGCCTGGAAACCGTTTCATGGGTTCTAAATAATAATCCGCTGGAAAGCGCTGCTACCCGGCAACGCATGCTGGATGTGATCGCCAAACTATGCTATAGTCCCAGCACAGTCGTCTGGCGTCTCTCGCCTGGTAAAACCCTGACTATTGCCACCATTGTACCCTTCTTCACCTGGCCCTCAGTCATTAAGCCCTTGCGCGGTATCGAGGCAACCCTTACCGACATAAGCACCATAAAGCGCACCACCTGGCTCACGAACTGCTGGCCCTGGATATATTGCCGACCACTATTTTTGCTGCTAGCGATACTCAGGCCCTGGATGTGTCAGAAGCTGTACGTGACCAGGGCGTGTGTGTGCCGGAAGATCTATCGGTGCCAGGCTATGACGATTTTGAAATCGCCGCATATCTGGGATTGACCACTATCTGCCAGCCGTTATGTGAGACGGGTGCCTGTGGTGTTAGAGCGCCTGGCAAACCCGGATATTTCGCCAGCCTATGAATGTTTACCCATTGAACGTATCCCGTGGTACCACCAGTGTCCCGCTGGATAGGTTTTATACGAATTTGACTTTGACCTTCTGCATCCTTTGGGCAGTCTTACGCTTGCTCATACGACAACGAGACTTCCCCTGGAACGAGCTGTCGCGGGGCGGAGCGGCGTTGCATGCAACGCCGCTCCACCGACATCCACACATGGGCGGGGGCCGCAGGCCCCGCACCCCCGCCGCGACGCAGTCTCGTGGGAGGACGAATGGCCAGCACATGCGGAATATTCAAGTCGAAACGGTATTAGAAGCTGTCTGAAAAGAGGAGTGTGAGGGACAAAGTCCCTCACGATCTTCCTTACCCGCCGTGCAGCGGTGGGTAGAAACAGGCTTTTTGGAAGCGCAGCCCTCCAGAAAGCTCCTTTTTAGACAGGCTCGTAGCTAATCCTGGTTGCCTGTTAAGGAGGTGGTTCGCAACAATCAGAAACAGATATTGACTTATAACAAGACGTACATCTTGTTCTTCTGGCGTGACTCTTGCTAATACACATATTCAAGCATGTAGTGTAGCATGCGTATCTTGTAACGATGGAGGTTACTCACATGTCTCGCAAAACCCCGATCTTTCTGATCCTCTTGATGTTGTTTAGCTTAGTGCTGGCGGCCTGTGTTAATGGGGCCGAACCCACTGCACCGGGTGACGAACCAGCACCAACCACAGACGAAGTTGCCGAAGTTGAAGGCGATGGAGATGCAGAAGAACTGGTGGAGGTTTCCGCCCCCCCGCCGCCTGTGCCCAATGCAGAAGCTGCCAGCGCCTATAGTGGTGCCCAGATTCGCTACTATGGTGACTCGGTTGGATTGGGCGCGCAAATCGATGACTTGCTGGCTGAACAATTTAGTGCCGATACCGGTATTCAGGTCACAGTCATTCGCAAGCCCCAGGATGCAACCGAAAACTATGCCACCTATCAGCGCTTTTTCCAGGCCCGTTCGGGTGATGTGGATGTGATGATGCTGGATGTGATCTGGCCGGCGGCGTTCGCCCCGCACCTGGTTGACCTGGCCCCTGAACTGGGTGAGGCGGCCCAGGCCCATTTTGAGACGATTGTTGAGAATAACACGGTTGATGGGCGGTTGATTGCGATGCCCTGGTTTGGGGACTTTGGCATGCTCTATTATCGCACCGACCTGTTGGAGAAGTATGGCTTTGCTGGCCCACCGGCCACCTGGCAAGAACTGACCGAAATGGCGCAGACGATCCAGGATGGCGAGCGCAATGATGGGAATGCCCAGTTTGTCGGCTTTGTCTGGCAGGGCGCAGCCTACGAAGGGCTAACGTGCAACGCGCTGGAGTGGGTGGCATCAAATGGTGGTGGGCGCTTTATTGATGGTGACCAGGTTACCATTATGAATCCCGAAGCTATCGCCACGCTGGAGCTGGCGCAGAGTTGGGTCGGCACGATCTCTCCGCAGGGTGTGACTGGCTACCGTGAAGAAGATGCGCGCCAGGCGTTCCAGGGCGGCAATGCGGCCTTTATGCGAAACTGGCCCTATGCCTATGCGGCCGGGCGTCAGGATGATTCGCCGATTCGCGATGTGTTTGCTGTTGCACCGCTGCCAAGTGCCGAGGGGCAGGAACGTGTTGGCACCGTTGGTGGCTGGCAACTCGGCGTTTCGGCTTATTCGCAGAACCAGGAAGCGGCCATCGAGTTTGTGCGTTACATGACCAGTCCCGAAGTACAGACCTGGCGCGCTAGCGTTGGTTCGTATGTGCCGACGATTGTGGATATTTCCGATGATCCGGCAGTGTTAGAGGCCATACCCTTCCTGGAGCAATTCCAGGATGTCGTCCGTGTCACACGCCCCTCGTCTGAGACCGGTGCGAACTACAATGAGGCATCAACTGCCATTTTCCAAAGTGTCAACCGTATTCTGCTCGGTGGAAACGTAGAGCAGACCCTGGGTCAGGCTGAGCAACGATTGCAGGGATTGCTTATCCAATAATCTCAGGAGTTACGCGGTGGAATGGCCTGCTTGCCTTTGCGCCGGAGTTTACCCCTTCGACGACGCTCAGAGCTTGCCCTGAGCGCAGTCGAAGGGACGGGGTGTTCACGCGACCGCGTACGTCCTGATGGCTTATTCTCTGTGTTTCTGTGGTGGATTGAGAAGAAGGGGAATGGAGAGCATAGTGACGTGATAGGTAAAAAATAGTTGATAATGACTGAAGCAGTGCTGGCTCACTGCCCGGTCATAATCTGAGGAGGTGTTCGATGAGCCAGCAAGTTGCAGGTAGTAAAGCAATAGCACGGGTAACGACACCGGCGCGGAATGCGCTGACCCAGAGTCAAGAGCGACTGGCATGGATCTTTCTCGCGCCTACGCTGGCCGTCGTTGCATTTGTCGCCGTTTATCCACTTATTCAAACCATATGGCTCAGTCTGACCAATGCGCGCCTGGGCAGTGTGCAGCCCGCTGCGTTTGTAGGTCTGCATAACTATCGAATGTTGTTTCAAGACATCTTTTTCCGCGATGCAGTCTGGATCACCGTGATCTTTACGTTTATCACGGTATTCTTCGAGTTCGTGCTGGGACTGATCATTGCGCTGGTGATTAACTCAAACTTCAAGGGACGCGGACCAATGCGGGCTGCTATGCTGATTCCCTGGGCGATTCCGACCGTTATCTCGGCTCAGATGTGGAAGTGGATGTATAACGATATTTTCGGCGTGTTCAATGATCTGCTGGTTACACGGCTCGGTATTCTGGAGCGCCCGCTGGCGTTTGTGGCTGCGAATCAGACGCTGGCGTTATTCTCGATTGCAGCCGTGGATATCTGGAAAACCACGCCCTTTATTGCACTGTTGTTGCTGGCTGGATTGCAGGTTATTCCTGGCGATATTTATGAGGCAGCCGATGTGGATGGGGCCAACAAGATCCAGCAGTTCTTCTCAATAACCTTGCCCCTGCTGCGCCCGGCGATTCTGGTAGCATTGATCTTCCGTACACTTGACTCCTTGCGTGTTTTTGACGTGTTCTATGTTATGTTTGGCGCACGCCCAGATATGCAAACAATGGCGGTCTATGCCCAACAATATTTAGTAAATTTTTCAAATCTGGGCTATGGCTCTGCGATCTGTGTGGTTATATTCCTGATTATTGCGATTTTTGTGGGTGTGTATGTGAATGTATTCAAAGTAGAGGAGGCCTAAGATGACGAGGAGTCCGGCAAGATACTGGATTGGCCGTATTCTTTTTTACCTTATGGTACTGCTTATTCTGATCTATACAATTTTTCCCTTCTATTGGGCGATTGTCTCCTCGATCAAACCCAATAGTGAGTTGTTTTCAACGCCGGTTAGTTACTGGCCGAATAATCCAACGCTGCAGCACTACCAGGAGGTTTTTCGCAATGCTGATTTTATGATCGCGCTGCTGAACAGCGTGATCGTGGCATTTAGCGTCACCGCGCTCTCGCTGATCGTTGGAGCGCTGGCGGCGTATGCCCTGGGGCGACTGCGTTTCACCGGGCGTCCGGTGGTGCTATATACCATCCTGGCAATGACCATGTTCCCGCAGATCGCCGTGCTGGGTGGCCTGTTCCAGATGATCAACACCTTTGGTCTCTACAATCGGCTGTCGGGATTGATTTTGACCTATCTGATCTTTACACTGCCCTTTACGGTCTGGGTGCTGACCAATTTTTTCAAAGCCATGCCGCGTGATCTGGAAGAAGCGGCATATGTGGATGGGGCCACGCCGGCACAGACGTTCTACAAGGTTTTGCTGCCGCTGGCAATGCCTGGTCTGGTGACCACTGGTTTGCTGGCGTTTATCGCGGCCTGGAACGAGTTTCTGTTTGCGCTGTCGTTCACGCAAACTCCCGACCAGCGCACAGTGCCAGTGGCGATCTTTGCCTTTCAGCCGCAGACAACCGGTGGTTTTGAGATTCCCTGGGGGCCAATGATGGCCGCCACTGTAGTGGTGACGGTACCGCTCATCATCCTAACGCTGATCTTCCAGCGCCGTATCCTGGCCGGTCTGACGGCAGGTGCGGTGAAGGGGTGAGGCATCCGTTCCCATAGAAAGGGAGTGCGGAACCATGCTTCCGCACTCCCTTTGTGGAAAGGCTCCTCAAAAGATGAAGCATCATCACGTATGGAATGCGGAAGCCATGCTTCCGCACTACGCCTGTGCTAGTGCCGCAATCACCCGCGCCAATCTTGTGTGCGCGTCTGCTATGGGCGACTGGAGTGCTGTATTGCCACTCAGTGTCACCAATACCTGCGGATCCAGAATCGAAACCACAGTACCGGTGTCATCTTCATACACAATCACGTTGCAGGGCAGCAGCAAACCAATTTCTGGTTCCGTTGTGAGCGCCTGATGAGCGACTGGCGCATTGCAGGCTCCCAGAATGGCATCGCGTCGAAAGTCAACGTTGAGTTTTTTCTTCCTGGAGTGCGGTTGTGACCCTCTCCAATGCCTGCGCATACGGCAGATTCATATGGGTACGCAGGGCTATAGCAATCCTACATCAGTTGTGAAGAACCGGAGTCCAGGCTTGAGCCTGGGCAGCGTTCCGTCGAGGCTTGACCCTGGACTCCAGGTTACAATTGCAATAGGCTTGCTATATATCCTCTAATGGTACAGGAGTTACGCGGCCGCATGAACCCAACGTTCCTTCGACTACGCTCAGAGCTTGCCCTGAGCGCAGTCGAACGGGACAAGCTTTTGCGCCGGCGGCAGCGTCGAAGCGACGCTCTTTGTGGTTCCAAATTTTCGCCGAAGGCGAAAATTTGGAACCACAAAGAGAAAAAGTACCGCTCTGCCCCATTCGGCTTCGCTCAGAGCCTGCCCTGAGCGTAGTCGAAGGGGTAAACTCTGGCGAAAAGGCGAGTTAAGCATATCACCGTATAAGTCCTCTAATGTAATGTAATGTTGCAGACACTCTGGCTCCTTCTGCTGGTAAACCGCTGAACGGCTTGTCGCTACGACACGTCGGTTCGTAGCATAGTACATTCATCATACTCCAGTTCTTGTGGTTCAGAACGTGTACCCAGATAGCTCTTGCACAGTATGAAAAAATCATTAAAATATGTACAGGAGGTTTGGAAAGGTATTGATATGGATGCAGCCACGTTCTTGTTGATAACTACCTTCATCCTACTGATTATCAAAACCGGATTAGCAACGGTTGTAGCGTTCCGTGCATGGAACCATCGGCCTGCACGCTGGTTTGTGTTGCTCGTTGCCTCGATTGTATTGCTCAACATCTTCAATATTGTGCAGTATCAACCTGACGACGAACGAACCGCCTATATCGGCCTGATTGGCACACGGGTCGTACTGGTGTTCTTGCAAATCGCCATGTTGCTGCTCTTGAGTGCCCTGTTTGTCCCGCAATGGTGGCAGGGATCACGCCCGATTATCTGGATTACGCTGCCCTATGCGGTCATATTCAGCGCACTGCTGATCGATCTGCTGTCCGATACCGGTATTTTTGTACAGAGTGTTGTCACTACTGAGACGGGTTATCGGATCATTACAGATACACAGGCTGGTGTCATCGTGCGCCGTCTCTTTCCGTTGAGCTGGCTGATGCACCTGAGCATTTTGCTGGTGGCGTTTGTCCGTTCGCGCACAGCACGCACCACGATTATGCTCCTCTCTGTCACACTGGTAATAGCCGCGGCTATGCACTTCATCAAACAGAGCCTGCCCATCGCCGGGCCATTGACAGCACCTGTCGTCACCATCCTCTTGCTTATCGCACTGGCCTACGCCGTTATGCGTACCCGCCTGATTGTTCCCATCCGCATCGCACTGGATCTGGCGCTTCAGGCGATGGACGAGGCCGTGATCGTTCTGGATCAGCAAGGCCATGTGGTCTATAGCAATTCCCGCGCTATGGATGTGGGGCTTTGCGCTGATGAGATCGTTCAGGTAGCCTTGGTGACAGCGAACGGGGATGCTTCTCATGCTTCATTGCCAGCTCAAGCTCCGGATCAGGCTGATCTGACCACGAACGGCACCCTGACGCTGCATGATCGGCGGATTGCCCTGACTGTTACCCCGGTCACCAATCATACCGGGCAATGTCAGGGTTTGCTCCTGATGGGACGTGATGTTACGGAGATTGAACGCTATACCCGGCAGTTGGAACAGGAGCGCCACAATCTAGCGGCGGTTATCAACCAGCTCCAGACCGAAAAACGTGAACGCGATCAGTTAGCCGCTGTTGTGCGGCAGCTATCTCTACCACTCATACCAGTGATCGAGGGCGTGTTGATTATGCCTCTGATTGGTCAATTTGATGTGGAGCGTGCCGAGGATTTTATCACCGTTTTACTGCAAGGTATCGAACGTGAACGTGCCCGACTGGTGCTGATTGACATTACGGGTATTCCTGGCATGGACGCGGCCAGCGCTAACGGGTTGCTACGCGGTATTCAGGCCGCCACATTGCTTGGAGCGCGGTGTGTGCTGGTTGGTATTCGCCCCGAAATGGCCGAAACGCTGGTTGCCCTCAATCTGAACCTGGATGACCTTTCGACCGCAGCCACACTCGAACAGGCGCTGCAACGCGAGTTACGATGAGCGCTCCAGGCCCTGGAGTACAGCCTGGCCATGGTCGAGAGCGTCCTGCCGCAGGTTCCGCTTGTACGTGTGGGCTTTCTGGCTAATCGGGTTGGGATGGGCTATGCAGGGGCTGTGCCTGATCCCTGTCCCTGCATAGAACTCTACACTAGTGATTGTCACCGTGATGGTGCAGGATACGTCGTAACGACGCGTTCGTCGTTTCTGACGCCGGATCAACGATGAACGTCGTTCCGACATACTCGGCATATGCAATGTGGCTGACCACTAGACATACCACAAGTGTATTATTCTTCTGGCGTAGACCCTGATTCCGCTCGTCCATACGTCTCGGTCAGCAGGCGTAATCCGTGTGACATATCCGGGTTCATTGCCTCGGCCCGAAAGCGCCATGACCAGTTACCTTCGGCCAGGCCAGGGATATTCATACGCGCATCGCTGCCGAGCCGCAACACATCTTGTAGGGGAAAGATCGCCATATCGGCCACGGAAGACAGTGCCAGGCGGATCATATCCCACCCGATGTCGCTCCCATCCCGTCCCAGATAGCGTTGGATTTTTTCACGCTCCTTATCGTCGCGGGTCAGAAACCAGCCTAGAGTCGTATCGTTGTCATGCGTACCGGTATAGACCACATAATTTGCGCTGTAGTTGTGTGGCAAATACGGGTTTTTGGCTGTATCGCCAAAAGCAAACTGCAGCACCTTCATGCCTGGCAGATTGAAGTCATCACGGAGAATTTCAACTTCGGGCGTAATCAGACCCAGATCCTCGGCAATAATTGGTAATTCACCCAGTTCTTGCTCCAGTTGGGCGAACAGGGCATGGCCAGGCCCCTTTACCCAGCGCCCATTCACGGCTGTCTCTTCGGTAGCGGGCACTTCCCAATAGGCTTCAAAGCCCCGAAAATGATCGAGGCGCACAATATCAACCATAGCGAGTATGCTTTTAATGCGCCGCAGCCACCAGGCATAGCCGTTCGCCGCCATGCGTTCCCAGCGATAGAGCGGATTACCCCAGAGTTGACCAGTCGCGCTGAAATAGTCAGGTGGCACACCAGCCACAACCGTAGGCTGGCCTTCGTCATCGAGAAAGAACAATTCGGGGTTGGCCCATACATCGGCCCCATCGTAGGCTACAAAAATAGGCATATCGCCAATGATACGAATGTCACGTGCATTGGCATAGGCTTTGAGTTCGCTCCACTGGCTAAAGAAGAGGTACTGGAAATATTTCTGCGCCTCAATCTGTTCAGCAAGCTCCTGTTGCCAGTATTGCAGTGCCTCTGGTTGGCGAGTGCGAATTGTATGCTCCCAGGTGTCCCAGGAAGCACCATCGAACCGCTGCTTGAGTGCGATAAACAGAGCATAGTCATCCAGCCAGATGGCATTGTCCGTACAAAACTGTTGGAATGCCGCCCGGTGTTTGTCCGAGCCATTGCTTTGAAAAAGGGTAAATGAACGCTGTAGCAGCGGCATTTTGAACGCGGTAACCGCGTTGTAGTCTACCCGATCTACCGAGAAATCGGGCATGGGCGGTGCCGTTTCTCCGGTAAGATCCGCGTCCGTGAGTAACGTTTCTTCCACCAGGCGATCCAGGCTGACCAGCAACGGGTTACCAGCAAACGAGGATAAGCACTGATAGGGCGAATCACCAAAACCGGTCGGGCCAAGTGGCAAGATTTGCCACAACCGTTGACCCGCATCGTAGAGAAAATCAATAAACTGATAGGCCGCCGAACCCAGATCGCCAATACCCCAGCGACCCGGCAATGATGTTGGATGCAACAAAATCCCACTGGAACGAGGGAGACGCATAGTGACCTCGCATATAACAAGGAACCTGTGGCTGACATTGTAGCACAGACTGAGATATGTGATGAGGCGTTAACTGGGATAGATCTGGCCCTCTTCGACCCGCAGGCGCTGAACATTCTGCAAAAAATCGGTGTCAAAGTCACTCAAGTCGGTGGTTGTGAGCAGCGTTTGCTGCTGGGGACGGCTAATGACGCGCAACAGGTGCGTGCGACGTTGGGTATCTAACTCACTCAGCAGATCATCAAGCAGCAAAACCGGGGTTTCGCCACTGCGCGTGTGCATTAACTCTGCCTCGCCCAGCTTCAAGGCCAGCGTGACGCTGCGCTGCTGGCCGCGTGAACCATACACGCCTAGATTAATGCCCCCGACAGTGAAGCGCAGATCATCACGGTGTGGCCCGATCAACGTCTGTCCCCGGTTTAATTCTTCGCGGCGCAACTCTTGCAGGCGGATGCCCAGGCGTTGTGCCAACCCACCTGCATCGTTGCCAGTCCCCAGATCACAACTAGCCTGGTAACGCATCTCCAGGGGCTGTGCATTGCCCGTAATCTCACAAAAGAGCGGCCCTACCAACTGGTTGAGATCGGTCACCGCCCGCAAGCGTTCAGCCAGCAGATAGCCGCCCGTCGCTGCCAGTTCTCGATCCCAGTAGGCCAGTTCGTCATCAACCGCTCGGAGCGGGCGGCGACGCTCGCGCCAGGCTCGCAGCAAGCCATTGCGTTGCTGCACCAGCCGATTGTACTGTGCCAACGCACGGACATAGTGTGGATCAAGCTGGGAGAGCGTAATATCAAGATACCGACGACGCTCCGTGGGCGGGCCATCAACCAGCAACAGATCGGCAGGGGTAAACAGTACCACCCGCAGTTGCCCGATCAAATCCAGCGCACGCACTGTTCGCCGATCAACTCGCACGAGCTTCTGGGTTGTGCCGGTGAGGTGGCCCTGATCGTTGGCGCGTAACTGGACAATAACCTCCAGGCGCGTTTTGCCGCCAGTGCGGTGTAGTTCAGCTACCAACCGTGCAAATGGAGTCACCCCGGCCTCACCCTGAGCATGCCAATGCACCAGTTCACGGTCATTACTGGTGCGGGGCGAGCGGGTAGTGGCGAGATAAAAGAGTGCCTCAAGTAATGTGGTTTTGCCAGAAGCATTCGCGCCATAGATCAATGTGGTGTTGGCACTTAAAGGTAGATCAAGACGTCGGTAGACCCGGAAATCACGGAGGCTAAGATTGCTAACATACATATCGTAGACAGCATGACAGAGCGGCGGAGCGCCAGAGAGAACGGGTGGAAGGATTCCCGTGCGCTCCAGCGCAACGTCATTCTGTCAAATGTAAGGCGCGTAACGCAGCCAGATTGCCGCAGTTGCTACAGAACATCGCCACGCGCAATTCCTTGATGTAGACCTGTAATTGCTCGACCACCGCCTCGACCCCTCGTTCATCCACAGCGGAGATCAAAGCGGGACGGGCGGTTGCAGCCAGATCGGCCCCTAGTGCCAGCGCCTTGGCAATATCCACCCCGTTACGGATGCCGCCACTGCCGATCAGCGTTACGGCTGGCAAGACGGCCCGAATCTGGCGAATAGCCTCGGTGGTAGGCAAGCCCCACCCGGCAAAGGTGCTGGCTACCTGTGATCCTTGCTGATCCGGCTGACGGAAGCGTTCCACCTCACTCCAGCTCGTCCCCCCTGCACCAGCCACATCAATGATGCGCACTCCTACTGCATACAGGCGCTGGGCGTCGGCAGCGCTGATACCGTTGCCAACCTCTTTCGCAATCACCGGCACGGGCAGTTCACGGCAAACCTGTTCAATACGTTTCAGCAAACCTTTGAAGTTCACGTTGCCTTCGGGTTGTACCGCCTCCTGGAGCGGGTTAAAATGCAAAATCAGCGCATCGGCCTCGATCATATCCACTGCGCGCTGGCAGTGTTCAACCCCAAAGCCATAGTTCAATTGTACCGCGCCCAGATTAGCAAGCAAAGGGATTGAGGGTGCAACGCGGCGTACCTGATAAGTTGATGCCAGGCGTCCATCAGCTACAGCCGCTCGTTGCGAACCGACCCCCATCGCCAATCCAAGCTGTTGTGCTGCTTCAGCCAGTGTCAGGTTAATGCGTTCAGCGGCCTGTGCGCCACCTGTCATTGAACTGATCAGCAGCGGTGCACGTAATGATTTGCCAAGGAAGGTCGTATGGGTATCGATCTCGTCCATATCCAGATCGGGTATCGCGGTATGTGGCAGACGATAGGCGGCAAAGCCGGTAACTACACCTTTGGCCGCTACATCCTCGCTCAGGACGATACGAATATGATCTAGTTTACGCCCTTCAATCGTGGTGGAGTCAGGCATCGGGAGGCTCCTTTTGTGATCGGAAAAGCATAAGCATCATACCAGCAAAGGCTGAGAGCGTCAAACGAAGGCAAAAGCGTAATTGTTCACACTCCGGGCAACGTGTAGCCTGGGTGCGTGCGGATCTGCCGGTTGGCAGGTTTGTGGTAAAACCGGGGCAACGTGTACGCCTGGGAGCGCGAGCAACTTGCCCACGTATGCACGACAGCGGGCGGGACGCCCGCACTCCCAGGAGAAACGTAAACGCTTACGACATGTTCGTGCCACTCGTCTTCCAACGCAGCCCAGTTCGCGGTGGGCGGTATGGGGGGGCCATGTTCCTGTCGGGTGTGGTACGGCGCAGCTGCGCCGCATCCCTCCGCCTTGCGCCATTTCTTTCCAGGGCACGTCTCCTTGTCGTATGCGCAAGCGTCAGACGAACCAACGAATGCGGAAGGTCGCAGACACATTGGTATCAGTTCTCAAGAAATGAAGTCCAGGCTTGCGCCTGGTAGGGTTCGATCCAGGCTTAAGTCTGGATGGAGCGGTACAATTGGTACAGGACGTACACAGTCGCGTGAACCCAACGTTCCTTCGACGACACTCAGGACAAGCTCTTTCGCCGGAGTTCACCCCTTCGACTACGCTCAGAGCTTGCCCTGAGCGCAGTCGAACGGGGCAGGCTCTGAGCGAAGCCGAATGGGGCCGCATGGAAGGGACTCTTTTTTCCTACCATCTTTTCGCCGTAGGCGAAAAGATGGTAGGAAAAGAAGACAACATACCGCTCTGCCGAAAGCGAAAAGGCGAGATGAATACACTACCGCGTAAGTCCTGTGGTATAGGATTGCTCTACCACGTACATATGTTTGGGTATTACCAATAATGCCAGAGCTAGCTTGACAATGTCCTGGCTCTTTTATATACTTTGAAGCAGTCTACTAGATAAGTTGTCTGTTTTTTTAAGCTAGCAAGGTGAATTAGAGAATTAAAATTTATACCAGAATTCAGTGAACCAGATATATTTAATTATACAAGGAGAAATGCATGTCTGATGGTTCACCAAAAAATCATAATGTACAGGCTGAAAACGCGCAATTACGCAGGCGCATAACCGAATTAGAACAACGGCTGCAAGAAGCAACTCAAAAAGCAGCAGATGTACAGACACAGTTGCAGCAGATGCAGCAAGAGTTGCAGCAGAGTCAATCCGCTCTCACCCAACTCCAGGCCGAGGCCCAGCGACAACAGGTGCTGGTACAACTACTCATTGATCATCTGCCGCAAGAGATAGGGGTCTATTGGAAGGATCACAATGGGTGTTATCTGGGCGGTAATCGGAAAATGTATACTGATGCAGGTGCGTCTGCCCCGTCTGAGATTGTTGGCAAGACCGACTATGACATGCCCTGGGCTGATCGGGCCGATGTCTACCGAGCCGATGATCGAGCGGTGATGATTAATGGGATACAACAACTCTATGAAGAAGCTGTGACCAGCAGCGATGGTAGCACGCTCTGGGTCGTCAGTACCAAAGTCCCCTGGGTATATAACGGTGAGGTGCTAGGAATCGTCGGGATTGCCGAGGATCGAACGAAACGGAAGCAGCAAGAAGCACAGTTGCGTACCTTTAAAATATTGGTGGAAAATACGCCCGATGCGGTGATGATCAGTGACCCGCACCAGATAATTACCTATGCCAACGCGGCAGCCGAGGCGATGTATGGGTTTCAGCCGACTCTGGTCGGGGTGACAGCCGATCAGCTTGTCGTGCCGGCGGAACGGTTGCTGCTGGATCAACTGGTCGAAGAGGTGATGAAGACGGGTACGGTACGTATTCAGCTACGCGCCCAACGAGCGTCAGGGGCAGAGTTCCCCGCACAACTATCCGGGTTGATGATGCGGGATGATCAGGGTCAGTTGATCGGTTTTGGCTCGGTCGTCCGCGATCTTACCGAGGAACAGCGGGCTATAGCCGAACGCCAGGCCTTGCAAGAACAAATCATCGCTGCTCAACAAAAATTGGTGCGCGAACTCTCAACCCCGCTGATGCCCATTGCCGACGGGGTGGTCGTGATGCCGATCATTGGCAGTGTAGACAGTCAGCGGGCGCAGGCGATAATGGAAACCACCCTGGAAGGCATCACCACCTATAGTGCCGAGGTGGTTATTCTGGATATTACGGGCGTGCGGGTGGTTGATACCCAGGTAGCGGCCGCATTGTTGCGCACGGCGCGAGCGGCGCAACTGCTGGGGGCAGAGGTGGTGTTGACCGGTATCAGTGCCGAGATTGCGCAGACGCTGGTGCAGATCGGGGCCAATCTAGGGAATATCATTGCCCAGAGTAGTTTACAGCAAGGTATTGCCTATGCGATGCATCGGCGCAAAGCGTTGGTGCATTCGTTGCGTTAAGGTCTCGAGACAAGACTGGTCTGTCGGTTCAGGCATAGTTCGGTTCGTGCCAAGTGAGGCTGCATTGTCACACATGGCGCTGCATACCGCTGCGAATATGAGGTGGCATCTCGCCACCGTGGATAGGAAGATAGTGAGGACGTTTCTTGTGGTTGCTTGTAATGAAAGCAATCCATACGCATGGGTAGCAGGGTGGCAATACCAACGTTGCGTACCGGTGCGTTGCGGCGCCACGCAGTGTATAGGGGCGACCTTTGTGATCGCCCGCATGGTGATGCAACGAGCGCAACGTGTGGCAACGTAACTATTCACACTCGAGAGAATGCGCGCGTCTGGAAGCGAGGGCGTCTCGTCCTCCGTCTCGTATGTGCGGGCAAGATGCCCGCGCTCCCAAGAGAACAGTACACGTATTGGCAACGGTACGGAACGCTGTGTAGCGTCGCCTGAATGATGACCCAATGTGATGCGTGGCTTTGTTGGATGCTACGGATGGCGGGGGTACCCACGTGGAGTACCCTGTTTGTTATGGACGCCGGATTTATGGACGCCGGATCGTGGTGTTCAAGTACGTCGCCAGTTCGTTCAGCGCATCGCGCACTCGTGCGATAAAAGGGCCAACTGCGTGCTGCATTTCCTGCAGATTTTCGCGTACCTGCGTAGGCATGTCGATCACAATCGCATCCTCGTTGGGCAAGAGTAACCACAGCACCAGATATAGCAGCACTCCTATACCGTTGAAGAGTGACAGCACAATAAATCCTAGCCGCACCAGCATGGGATCTACCTTAAAATAAGCGGCCACACCACTTGCAACCCCGGCCAACCATCGATCCGAAAGCTGACGTACCATTCGTTTGCCTTGCATGATGTATCTCCTTCTTGATGATTACTGACAGCATGCCTTTCTAGCGTAATATATAATACCAATTTGACGTAAACATTCCGCATACGCTGAAATCCCCACATGGTCGGGGGCCGCAGGTCCCCGCCCCACACCACGACACAGTCGCGTTGGAGGACGCATGGCAAGAACATGCGGAATGTTCATGTCGAAACGGTATAACCGACAATAAGAAAGACAAAAGCACAACCAGTCGCGGGCTGACGTGCTGACCGCACGCGACCGTGTACCTGCTATCATATGACGTTCGTGAATCAAGTGAAGTTGCATACTGCTGAGAGCCAGGCAAATCTTATGTACCGGATATTGATCTAGCTTTCAGTTAACACAACACGCCTTCAGCCAGTTCCGGTCGTCTTGACTGCCTGAAGGCGTTATGCGCTGATATCACGAGCAGTTCCCGCCGTACCATAACCCTGTATCTGTGACCCGGCCTTGCCTGGCGCAAGACCCGTGTGCAGCTCACACTTCCATCACTACTGGCAAGACCATCGGGCGGCGGCGTGTTTCCCGATACAGAAACTCACTGACAACGTCTTTGATTTTGCGATTCACAAAGCTAACATCGACCTGAGTATGAGTAGTTGCATCACCATTCAGTGCCTCGCGCACCGTGGTTTTGGTGGCCTCGATGAGATCCTGGCTCTGGCGCATATAGACAAAGCCGCGCGAGACAACATCCGGCCCAGCGACCAGTGTCCCTGTACCATCAATACTCACCACGACGATTAACATCCCATCCTTCGACAGCATCTGGCGGTCACGCACCACCACATTGCCTACATCGCCCACGGTCGTACCGTCAACATAGATATAACCTACCGGAGCGGTACCAACGGTGCGCCCATAGTTGCGACTAAACTCCATGATCGAGCCGCTTTCTGGAAGCAAGATATTGTCTGTCTCGAAAATGCCGCCCATGTTCAGCGCCATTTTGCGATACAAAATCATATGGCGATAGTCGCCATGAAATGGAATAACAAATTCTGGCCGGAGCAGGGCCAGCACCATTTTCAATTCTTCCTGTGCGGCATGGCCGGAGACATGCACCCCGGCCTGGCTCCCATAGATCACATCGGCTCCCAGCCGAAACAGATTGTTAATCACGCGGTTGACCGAGACCTCGTTGCCCGGAATCGGCGTTGCCGAAACCACAACTGTATCGCCCTCCTTAATTTTGACATGCGGATAATCCCGATTGGCCATACGGTTCAACGCCGACATTGGTTCGCCCTGGCTTCCAGTACACACCACCGCAATCTGGTCATCGGGATAGTTTGCCATTTCGCCGGGACGAATGATGGTGCCCTCTTCTGCGCGCAAAAATCCCATCTCAAACGCAATACGGCTATTATTTTCCATACTGCGGCCCACCAGTACCACGCGCCGTCCATATGCTTCAGCGGACTCGATCACCTGCTGCACACGGCTAATGTTCGAGGCAAAAGTCGCCAGGATAATCCGCCCAGGCGCAGTCGCAAAAATGGTATCAAAGGCTTCTCCCACCGTCGACTCGCTGGGGGTATAGCCTTTGGCTTCGACCCGCACACAATCGGTAATCAGCACCAGCGGCTTGCGCTGGCCGAAATCTGTAATACGCGCAATATCGGTTGGTTTACCGTCGGCGGGGGTATGATCAAACTTCCAGTCGGTCAAATAAATCACCAGGCCGACCGGGGTGGTAATGCCAAAGCCGACCGTGTCGGGGATCGAGTGTGCAACATGAAACGGTTCAATCGTAAAACTGCCCACCTGAAATTTCTGGTCATCCTGGATCGTGTTCAGGGTCGTCTGATCCAACCGGCGATGCTCTTTCAGTTTGTTGGTCAAAATGCCCAGAGTTAACCGTGTTCCGTACACTGGCGGAAACCCTAAATCGGCAATGAGATAGGGGAGCGCCCCGATATGATCTTCGTGACCGTGGGTCAGGAGAATGCCCTTGATATGCTTGACTTTATCCCGCAAATAAGAAATATCGGGTAAAACCAGATCGACCCCCAGCATATCTGACTCGGGAAACATCACCCCACAGTCCAGGATAATAATTTCGTCACCGTATTCTACCACCCACATGTTGCGCCCCACTTCCCCCACACCGCCGAGGGGAAGCGTACGCACGCGATTCTTAGCCATAGATGTATTGTGAAGTCAAATACCGCTCGCAGCGGAGGCGGCAGAGACTTCTTCTCCTTTCTGCACACATGGTAAAACGTATAATGGGCCGCACTGCTCTCCTCATAGACCATAGGAGACAATGCAGCCTGGCCGTTCAAACCGTCGGTCATTGGCAGTCAATGTCGTTCTATCATTTCAGGCACTGCTGCAGGTTGATCCCGAATACTCACTATCAAGGGTTCGTTGCTGCAACCTTGTCCACCTCACGTTGATCTTCCTCACCCTGGAGATCGGCCCGGTGCCGGATCTCGGTCAGAAGTTCGTCTCGGTTTGCCAAACCAGCATAGATGGGCAAGCGCTGACGGCCATAGGCCTGGGCATGCAAAAACCGCAGGAATGGATTACGGATCTGGTTCGTATGATCGTCTGCAAGATACAGCTCGTCGATTGGTTCGTCACTATCATCATCGACACGTTGCACACGCTGAATGGCATGCCAGGGATAAACCACACAGATTCCCAATGATTCAAAGCGCAACCCGGCTTCGGTTGGCGTATAGGTCGCTGCCCACTCTTCAAGCAGGTTCCACACGAGCAGTGGAGTCGCTACAATCAGTACCAGCATAAGCAACGCTGGAATAATCTGACTGATCGTCAATCCCTCCTCAATACTGGCCTGGAACGTTGACCAGAAGAAGGACGGGTGGTAACTAATACCGAGCGTGCTGCGAAAGCTCCACAGCGCAAAAGCCCAGATCGCCAGCGCTCCAATTAACAGGATGATCGTTGTACGGCGTCCAACCGTAGAGAGTCGATATGTTTTCATAATCCTTAAAACAGGCTCAATTGCTCCATAGGTGGTTCAGCATCATCCGCACCAGGTTGTTCTGTATGCTCTGATTGGGCCATAATCTCTGGTAAACGCCGAAAATCGGCTTCGATCAACGGGCGGTTCTGCGGTTGATGCAATGCTGCCGCCGGATGTAACATCGGCACAATCAGCCGGCCATTGATCATGCGTGGTTGGCCGTGAATGCGCGAAATACGTTCTTTGGGCAGATAGAGACTCATCGAAAAGCGGCCCAGGGTGACAATGACCCGTGGGTTAATAATCTCAATCTGACGGAACAGGTAGGTGCGGGTACAGATGTCGATTTCATCTGGGAGTGGATCACGGTTCTGCGGGGGACGGCACTTGATCACATTGCCAATAAACACGTCTTGCCGCTGTAGTCCAGCCAGCGCCAGCAACTCATCCAGGAATTTCCCTGATGGCCCCACGAATGGCCGCCCCTGGCGATCCTCGTGATACCCCGGCCCTTCACCAATAAAAACAATCTTCGCGTCGATTGGCCCCTCACCTGGTACAGCCTTCACTCGTCCCTGATGCAATGGGCAGAGTTTACAGGTATGCACCTCCTGGGCAATCTTTTGGAGTTCGTCTGACGCCACACTCCTACATCTTTCTAGATAGTATAACCATTGTGAAGAACCGGCCACTATCATGTTAGCTCTCGTTCGTGGTGGAAAAAGCATCGTTGCCGACTCTGGCAACAACGTCCCAACATCACGCCTGGAGTGTTTCTCGCCTTTCCGTGGGATGCGCAACCAGTATCACTCATGGTGTGATCGTGCCACCGTCTGGTTGCACTGAAAGTGCCCCTCTGAATTGTGCCAGGCTCATCGTGATCGTACTTTTTTTGGATAGACCTTGATGGACATTATACTCTAAAAACCTGTTCCTGTTCAAGGTGGAGCGTAACATACGTGTTCACTTTGCTTCTGGGAACGTGGGCAGTTTACCCTTGTCTCCGCGATGGAGAGCGTCTCGCCTGTGCTCTCAGGGGTGTGTGTTCCCCCACGGGTGAACAGTTACGATGCCAGGTACCTATTCAGACTTGACGGGACACGCCCGCCAGTGCGCACGGTGTGCCTGGGAGCGCGGGCGGGACGCCCGCCGTGGCGCATGCGCGGGCAGCGTGCCCGCGCTCTCAGCCGCAAGATCAATGCTGACGACAGAAGCTCTCTCCCCAGATGTGAACAGTACGATGCTAGCAGGATTGGCGGAAGGAATGTATACATGCTATAATCCCACGATAGTCTGGTAAATAACGTAAGTTTCAGGTGAGTATCTATGCATTGATCACCATCGCTTGTGTGCTGACAATCGCTATTCACCCCAACGCCAGGATTGTGATCCGCCTAGAACTGACGCGGTTATGCTGCCGTCAGCAGGTCGTATTACAATAACGTCTGGTGTGTTTGCATTGATACCCATCTCTGGTTTGCAAGTCAACGGCTTACGTGCTGAGAGTATAAAAATACGGTCTGTACTGTTACTCTACATGTTGCTACAGGAGTTTTCAACCATAATCCAGTTCGTGCCAGTGTTCTGGGATCTGAGACTGCTGTGGTGACAATAGTGTGTAAGGGCTGCGATTATGGCGCGTATTACGAGTGACCGCCGTCGGGCATTACGACAGCGATTACTGGCGTTTGTCTCTACCCGCGAGATTATCTCCGAGGAAACACTGGCGGAGCAGATTGATCAGCTCCTGGAAGAAGTGCTGGAAGAAGATCCGCTCGTAGCACCGCTGGATCTGGCTCTGGATGAACGCGATGGTAATCAACGGATTGTGGTGACGGGAATGGGTCTGGTGACACCATTTGGGGTGGGCATCCAGCCGTTCTGGTCGGGTTTGGAAGAAGCGCGTAGTTCGATCAGGCGCATTACCCTCTGCAACGCCGATGATTTTCCCTGCCAGATTGCCGGGGAGGTGCCAGAATTTGACCCACGCGAGTATATGGATTTCAAGGAGGCACGCCGTATGTCGCGTGCCAGTCAGTTTGCGGTCGCCGCTGCCCGCATGGCACTTGAGCATGCCGGGTTGCGTATTGATGACAGCAATCGCTATACAACCGGAGTTTTAATTGGCAGTGGCGCGACATCTATGCCGGATTCCGAGCAGGCGGTGCGCACGATGATACAAAAAGGGCCACTGAAAATTAGTCCGTTCTTTATTCCCGCTGCGCTACCGAATATGCCTTCCTGCCAGGTGGCAATTCAGCTTGATGTGCGTGGATACAATACTGCAATCAGTACTGCGTGTGCCGCCAGTGCGCAGGCTATTGGCGAGGCGATGGCGGTCATCCGGCGTGGCGATGCACAGGTCATGCTGGCTGGTGGTGCGGAGGCACCGATCAGTCAACTCAGCCTGGGGAGCTTTTGTGCCATGCGTGCCTTGAGTACCCGCAACGAAGCACCCGATCAGGCTTCTCGACCATTTGACATCAAGCGCGATGGATTTGTGCCCGCCGAGGGGGCTGGCGTACTGGTTCTCGAACGACTCTCGGACGCTCGGCGGCGCGGAGCCACGGTGTACGCTGAGATTCTGGGCTATGCCAGTACCTGCGATGCCTTTCATGTTACGGCACCCGATCCAGGCGGTGATGGTGCGGCGCGTGCAATGCGGCTCGCCCTGTTCAATGCCCGTATTGCTCCACAGCAAGTGGACTATATCAACGCCCATGCCACGAGTACACCGGTTGGGGATACGGCCGAAACGCTGGCGATCAAACAGGTGTTTGATGAGTATGCCTATAGTGTGCCGATTAGCGCTACCAAGTCGATGATCGGGCATACAACCGGTGCTGCCGGGGCGATTGAGGCTGCTGCAGCGATATTGGCTATGCAGCATGGCATCCTACCGCCGACAATCAATCAAGAATTCCCTGATCCCGAATGTGACCTGGATTATGTACCCAACCGTGCCCGTCCAGCAGATATTCAGATTGCGATGTCGAACTCATTTGGATTTGGTGGGATCAATGCAGTGCTGGTGTTTCAACGCCTGCCACAGCATCTATAATAGTCATCCCAAATGACAGGACGTACGCAGTAACTCATCTGCCCGACCATCTTCACCTGCGGCCGCGTCGGAGGGGCACAAAAATTTACGCCCCTACTCTACAATTTCACCCCAAATTTTCCTCTACAGCGAATTTGGGGTGAAAAACAGACCTGATATTGCTCTGTCGAAGGTGAAAGAAAGATCGTCGTGCCAGGCGTCTGTGTACGTCGTGTCAATCAGTCGTACAAAAACTGGAGTCCCGGCTTCAGCCTGGGTAGCTCTCTGACCAGCCTTAAGCTGGGATCGGGTGTGTGTTCAATAAGCATGAGACGAGAAGTTATGGAGCTTCAGCTCGGTCAGAGTGTGATAGATGATGCCTGATCTATCCTGGAACATCATTGGGCATGAGTGGGCGATTGCTTATCTGCAGCGTCTGATTACTGCCGGGCACCTGCCGCATGCCCTGCTGATTACCGGGCCAGCAGGTATCGGTAAAGCCCTGGTTGCGTTGCGTATTGCGCAGGCGGTCAACTGTGAACATGCTGAACGTGCGCCTTGCCTCACCTGTCGCGCTTGCCGCCGCATTGAGCATGGCAATCATCCCGATGTGCGCATTGTCAGTATGGCTACTCAGGCGGCTGGACTGAAAGAAGAGGAGGCGGCCCGCCAGAAGGAATTAAAAATTGACACCATCCGCGCCTGGCAGTGCGATATGGCACTCAAACCGTATGAAGGTCAGCGTCGCGTGTTTATTCTGCACGATGCCGAGCGGTTGAACGAAGAGTCCTCGAATGCGATGCTCAAGACGTTGGAAGAGCCTCCGCCCTTTGCAATCTTGATCCTGGTAGCCAATAGTGCTGATCTGCTGGCAACGATTGTCTCGCGTTGCCAGGTGTTGCGGTTGCGTCCCCTGCCTCGTCAACAGATTATGGATGCGTTGATCAAGCATCGTGGTCTGGCTGCTGATCAGGCGGCGTTGCTGGCGGCCTGGAGTGGTGGACGGATCGGGTGGGCCTTGCACGCTGCTACAGCCCCCGCAGAACGAGAGCAGCGCCAGGAACGCCTGGATGCGCTGTTGTTGTTACACGGCCAGTCACGTAGCACGGCCTTTCAGTGGGCCGAGGAACGCAGCAAGCAATATCGCAGTGGTGAGCAGGCCGAGGTGTTTAACTGGCTGGAATTGTGGCTGGCCTGGTGGCACGATGTCTTACTCGTGGCAGCCGATTGTGGCGAGTATGTCACCCACGTGGATCGCCTGTCAGACTTGAACCGGGCAGCACAACGCTATGCCTTACCCGATATTCATCGTTTTGTAGTACGGCTCGATGAAGCCCGCCGCCAACTACGTGACAACGTCAATCCTCAACTGGCGCTGGAGAATCTACTATTACACCTTCCGTCGCCGCGCCGCGCCTGACGGTAATACTTCCAGGTCTCAGGCGATAGTTCTCTTCAACAAAAAGATCGGATGGGGAGTGTGCGCTGTCCACGCATAGGGCCACGCATACGACTACGAAGACAAGATATTTCATGCACGAATTGTACATTCCCTATGTTCATGTTATGTTGCCCCCTAATCTGGTTATGTACCTGTTCACATTTGGAGGGAAGCGCTGTCGTCAGCGTTCATGGTGCGCCTGGGAACGTGGGCGTTCCGCCCGCATGGTGTACCAGGGAGCGCAGGCGGAACGTCCGCGTTGCCTCCTCGTCGCGGGCAAGATGCCCTTGCTCCCAGGGCGAGCGTCCCCGTAACTAAGCCGTCTCTCCAGGAAATGAAGAACCTCGCTCCCAGGACGGGCGTCCCGCCCACGATCGCGCAAGGTGCGCCAGGGCGGGCGAACGTCCCGCCCGCGATCGCGCAAGGTGCGCCTGGAAGCGCAGGCCTCCGACCCCCGCCGCGACGCAGGCGCGTGGGAGGACGAATGGCAAGCATATGCCGAAGGTTCACGTCGAAACGATATTAGTTCCTGGAGAGAACGGTATCAACGCTATCATACCTTTCTATGTATGGTGAGCCGGGCAGGGTGGCTGTGGGCTGTGTTCGTGGTAATGGTGCTGGACTCGGCAGGGTGCAGCAGTGTGTTGCTTCGTTATCCATTCATTGGCGGTGGGTGTCATCAAGCCCAGAAAACCACTGGACAGCGCGTACCTCGGTCTATTGAGCATTGCAAAATGTTCAACCACGGCATATCGAAAGTGCTATAATGCAACAGAACTGTAATGTCAGATAGAGGAGGTAGGTGATGTCAGAGTCGCCATCAGACAGTCCCGGCGGTGGATTTATTCCGAATGTTTTCAAGCAATTGATTGCTGCCGCTGAAAGCCTTATCACTTCCTTCACCGTATTGGAGAATGGTACTGATACGCCGGCATCCATAGCGGATCGAGATCGGGCGTTGGCAACGGCTTTTAAAGCTCACGAACTGGTATGGTTGGTACACGAGCAGTATGACGCGGCCAATAATGCCTGGATTGTGGATGTGGTGCGACAGACGCTACAGGGACGCTGGATGCGTCAGCGCTATCGCTATGATGGTCTCAATCGAGTGATCTATTTTCTCGGTGAACGAGTCGTAAGCGACCAGGATCTCAGAGAACTGCGTCGCACGGGGACGGTCTTTCCGGTTGATGCGCTCCAACAGGCGCAGCAAGCGCAAGCACAGGATACGTAACGAGAGGGGTTTGTATGTCTACACCACCGGTATCGCAAGAGGTTGATCACCAGCCGTACTCAACCAGCACCCGGTTTTTTATGTTCAGCGCAATTGTGGCCGGGTTGGTGCTGGTGATTGTGGTTATTTTGAGTCTTGACAGTGGCAACTCGATGGCCAGAGTCTACACAGGTGGCAGCAGTGTGCTGGTACTGGCGCTACCAGCGTTTCTGGCTGGTATGTTGAGTTTTCTTTCGCCCTGCACCCTGCCGATTTTGCCCGCGTATTTTGCGTTTACCTTCCAGGCGGGGAAGCAGAGTATCGTCCTTATGACCGTGGCGTTTTTCCTCGGCCTGGCAACGACAATGACGCTGCTGGGTGCCAGTGCGACTGCGCTGGCCGGGTTGATTTTCGATAACAAATCAGCGCTGACCTTCTGGGGCGGCATGATTGTGATTGGCTTCGGAATCATGAGCCTGGTTGGGAAGGGCTTTGCCGGGTTTACCATTCAGGAGCGACCGGTCGCTACCGTAGTTGGATCGTATCTGTATGGTGCAACGTTTGCCCTGGGCTGGACGGTCTGTGTGGGGCCGATCCTGGGAGGCTTACTGATGCTGCTGGCTTCATCGCAGGGTGTGGCGATTGTACAAGGGGCGGTGCTGTCGTTTATTTATGCCCTGGGCCTGGGACTGCCGCTGATCCTCATGGCGAGCTTTTTCAGTCGCCTCAGCACCGACTCGCGTTTCTGGCGTATTTTACGCGGGCGTGGCTTTGAAGTGCAGATTGCCAACCGTACGCTCTATCTGCATACCACGAGTATCGCCAGTGGCCTGTTATTGATCGTGATGGGTATCCTCCTGGCTACTGGTCAGTTAACTCGCATTACCGACCTGGCCCAGCGGAGTTCCTTTGCTCAGTGGTGGATCACGCTGGAGAGTGGGATCGGACGATTGTTCGGGCTATAGCGATGTCAATACAAGTTGCTGCTGGCGGGGTGGTCTATAGTTATGACGCAGCGGGACAGTTGCGTCTGTTAGTGATTCATGACAAATATGGTGTCTGGACGCTACCCAAAGGTCATCTTGATGGTGCTGAAACTGAGCAGGAAGCAGCCTGTCGTGAGATACGCGAAGAAACAGGCGTCGAGTGCGTGATTGGCCCTCTGGTGCAACGCATTTGCTATCCTGTGCAAAGAAAAGGTGTGTGGTATGATAAAACCGTCGCCTATTTTCTGGCTCGTGCTGAATATGTAACGCCAGAACCATCAGAGGCTGAAGGTATTACTCAGGCATGCTGGGTTGATCCAGAGCAGGCGTTATCGCTCCAGGGCTATACACAGGTGCGTGAGGTGGTGCAGCGTGCCCTGGCGATGATACCAGCCGCTCGCTAGCGTGGAGCCGCTGGCGTTGTGTTGGTTTTTTGTCGGGGCAGTGCCGGGCAGTGAAGCATTCAAGCGATGAAGCGTTCAAGCATTGGAGTGGTGAAGCGGTCAGGGACGTAGGGTGGTGACGTAGAGCGTCCTTCTGGGGCGCGAGCGGATGTTCCTGGTTCACCCGACGTTAACGATGGCGGGCGGGCAAGTTGGGAACATCGGTCGGTTCACCGCCTGGACGCTTCACCGCTTGATAGATTTCCATCTCGACATTGATAAAACGTAACATTTCAGGGGGACGTTCACCAGCGGAAAACCGGGGCTGCAGACCCTGCGAACCCCTCAAGAACCTCCTGGAGGGGCATTACTCCTTCAGACTACCCCATCTGAACGATTACGATAAACCAGCTCGACATTGATAGAACAGGAGTGGTGCTGAGGATGGATTTGATGGTAGGGGTGATGTTAGCAGTTGGACTGGTCGTGCTAATTATGGGGGCCGAACTACTGGTACGGGGCGCGTCACGCCTGGCGGCGGCGCTGGGATTGTCACCGCTGGTGATCGGTCTGACCGTCGTAGCATTTGGTACCAGTGCGCCAGAACTGGCTGTCAGTGTGCAGTCGAGTCTGTCCGGTCAACCCGATATTGCGCTCGGCAACGTGATTGGTAGCAATATTTGCAACATATTGCTCATTTTAGGCATTGCAGCGACGATCATCCCACTCAAAGTAGCGAGCCAACTGATCCGCATTGATGTGCCGCTGATGATTGGCACCTCTGTATTGTTGCTGTTGTTGGCCTGGGATGGGCAGATCAGCCGTGTGGATGGGGCATTGCTTTTTGGTGGCATTATTGCCTATATCGCTTTCACGATCTATCAGAATCATAACGAAGATGCCCAGGAGCAAGCAGATACGATCGCTATCACACCGATCCGTACCCCACTTCAGATAGTGTGGCAACTGGGTATGATAGGAGCTGGCCTGTTCTTGCTAGTGTTAGGGTCGGACTGGATGGTGCGAAGCGCGGTTGCCATTGCTCAGGCGTTTGGTATTAGCGAGTTGGTGATTGGTTTGACGATTATTGCCCTTGGTACTTCGCTACCAGAAGTAGCAACCTCGGTAATGGCAAGCCTGAAAGGTGAGCGTGATATGGCGGTGGGCAATGTGGTCGGCAGTAATCTGTTTAACATTCTGACCATTCTGGGGTTGACCAGCCTGATTGCGCCCATAACGGTTGCACCCAACATTCTGGTGTTTGATCTGCCGCTGATGATTGTGGTGGCGCTGGCATGTCTGCCGATCTTCTTTACTGGTATGCAAATTGCACGTTGGGAGGGGGTTCTCTTCCTGGTCTATTACGTGGCCTACACTGCCTTCTTGTTCCTGGATGCCACTGAGCATGCCCTGCTGCCACTGTTCACTACGACCATGGTGTTTGCCTTGCCGCTCACGCTGATCACGCTGATGATCCTGGCCGGGTATGCCTTGTGGAACAACCAGCAACGCGTGCCATCCTGATGTGGTTCATTCCTGGATCGGTACCGGTTCATCTTCGGGGGAACGCGTACACCTGGGAGCGCGGGCGTCCCGCCCGCCGTCGCGTATGCACCGGCACACTGCCCGCCCGCCCAGGAGCAAAGGGAACGTGTTACGTATAACTATTTTGTTTACCAATCGAACACCGCCTGCCCAGGAGCAAAGGGAACGTGTACAACAGCGCTTCCCCACAAATTTGAACCGATACTTTGACATTTGACCGCATCTCTTGACAATGAATCATTCCAGTGTTAGTATTAAGAAAAGTATCTAGAATCATTCTAAAGAAGGCATGGAACAGACCAACCGCGCTAAAATTGAATATTTACTCAATCAACTCGAGGCATCCGGGAAGCGAGCCACCCCCCAACGCTATGCCGTTTGCCAGGCGCTGGTTGAGCAAGGTGGTCATCCTACGGTGGCCGATGTCTTTGAGCGTGTACGCCGTACGTTTCCGATGATCAGTCAGGCAACGGTGTACAACACAATCGATACACTCAAAGAACTGGGGTTGGTGCATCAGCTAGAGATTGCGAACGATGAGCATACACACTATGACCTGGATCTACAGCCGCATATTAATGTGGTGTGTACCGAGTGTGGGCATATTCATGATGTTCATAGCCATATTATCGACGCGCTTCTGTCAGAGGTGCAACGTCAATCGGGGTATCAGTTGAGCCAGCAGAATGAGTTGGTCGTGTATGGGGTTTGCCCCGACTGTCAGCGTCAGGCATGTCGTGCCCGACGTAACGCCGTGGTTGGCATCGCGGCACATGGTCAGCAACCCGATGCGGATGATGGAGCTACCAATACAAACGGCCAGGCCAATACAGCCCGTACGAACCCATCGTTTCTACCGTCCCGCCGCCGTAGTAAAGCGGGCAACGAAGACCTGGTTTAAAATCTATACCGAGCGCTTGTCTGTTCGTCGTCACGACTTTTGGCGTTTCTGGCGTTCTTGACCACCTTCACCATCGGAGATCGAAGGATTGATGGCTGTTGCTCTTGATCAGCCGTTTTTTTAGCGCCGTTAATTAGAATGATTATCAGAAGATAGTAATTACAATCAAATGTATACTGGAACTATTGAAATAAGCCTGTACTGAAATCTTAAAGGAGGTAGCCATGACTGCACAAGCTGCATCATCATCCACAAATCTGAAACGGTTACTCCGTCAACTACGCGCCTACCCAGGCGTGATAGCAGTCAACTATGATGCAAAACAGCAGGGACTGACCCTGCGGTATGATGCGGGACAGACCGACTTGACCGCGATTGAGTCGTTGGTTCGTGCTTACGGTATCACCCTGCGCCTGGAGCCAGCGTCAGCCACCTCTGCGATAGACGAAGAGGCGCAACTGGCCGCGTTGCCGTGGATGATTCGCCTGACCATTCTGACGCTGGTCAGCCTGACGCTGGGCTGGCTGTTGGAAGAGTTGACCGCGCTACCGCATACAGTACCCTGGGCACTGTATGCACTGGCCTATGTTGCTGGTGGTTTCTACAGCGTGCAGGATGCATGGAAGTCGCTGAAGGCACGCCAGTTTGATGTTAACTTCTTAATGATTATTGCTGCCATTGGGGCGGCAGTGGTGGGTCAACCCCGTGAGGGCGCAGTGTTGATGTTTTTGTTTTCGCTCTCCAATACGCTCGAAACCTATGCGATGGGGCGCACACACGCCAGTATTCGGGCACTGCTGGATATGACGCCCAGGATAGCGCGGTTGCTGCACACTGAGAATGGCACAGTGGTTGAGCGCGAGGTGCCGGTCGAGCAGGTACAGGTCGGTGATGTGGTGCGTGTGCGCCCTGGCGAGCAGATCCCGACTGATGGTGTGGTATTACGGGGTGAGTCGGCCGTCAACGAGGCCAGTATTACCGGCGAGTCGGTGCCGTCCGAGAAGCAACCCGGCGCACGTGTGTTTGCGGGCACACTCAACGGCCAGGGAGTGCTGGAGGTACGTGTTACCACCGCCGTTGAGGACTCCACATTGTCGCGCATTGTCAAAATTGTACGCGAGGCCCGCGAACAGAAGGCGCATAGCCAGGATTTTACGGATCGGGTGATTGGGCAGTACTATGCTTATGCGGTGGTGGGTATTACCGTGCTGGCGATCATTATTCCGCTTCTTTTCCTGGACTGGAGCCTCCAGGATACGTTGTACCGGGCGATGACGCTGATGGTGGTGGCCTCACCCTGCGCACTGGTGATCTCCATTCCGGCGGCGTTGTTGTCGGCGCTGGCACGATCGGCGCGTAGTGGAGTACTCTTTAAGGGTGGGGCCAATCTGGAGGCAGCTACGCAGGTCAAAGTCGTGGCATTCGATAAAACGGGTACGCTCACCACCGGGCGGCCGGGTGTAGTGGCGGTGATTCCGCTTAACACGGCGAAGTTAGAACAGGTGCGACTATGTGACCCGGTGCCACCGCCAGCAGTGGGCATGTCTGCTGACGAACAGTTGCTGTGGCAGTTACTGATCCAGGATGTCAGTCCGCTTGCAACATTACCACCCGCACCTGACGATCAACTGGGTACCCTGGATGCGGCTCAGGTGCAGGTGCTGGCGCTGGCAGCGGCGATTGAGCGTTTTTCGGAGCATCCGCTGGCACGAGCCGTGGTGCGTAGCGCCGAGGAACACCAGATTGCCATTCCCGCCGCTGAGGGGTTTGCCTCAATGACTGGTGCCGGTGCCCGAGCGAATGTGATCGGGATGGAGTTACGGATCGGGCGACCAGAGATTTTCCGCCCACTGGCACCAGAAGTTACGCAACTGATCGGCGAGCAGGCCCGTCAAGGACGTACGGTTGTGTTGCTGGGCGATGAGCAGCCATGGGCAATGATTGCCATTGCCGATACCGTGCGTCCTGAGTCGCTCAATGTAGTGGCCCAGTTGAAGGCGGCCGGGATTGAGCGCGTGGTGTTGCTGACTGGCGATAATCATTATGTTGCGGCTAATCTGGCCCGCGAACTGGGGGTGGACGATGTACGTGCGGATCTCCTCCCAGAGCAAAAGGTTGATGCAGTGCGCGAATTGCAGGCCCAATACGGGCCGGTCGCTATGATTGGCGATGGCATTAATGATGCGCCAGCCCTGGCAACGGCGACGCTCGGTGTGGCAATGGGTGCAGCGGGTACCGATGTGGCGCTGGAGAGTGCCGATGTGTTGTTGATGAGTGATGATATTAGTCGCTTGCCCGGCATGCTGCGGTTGGCCCGCCGCACACGGCGGGTGGTGCGTCAGAACCTGATTTTTGCCGGTACGGTGATGGTAATCATGATGATCCTGGCGCTCGGGGGCATAGTACCGCTGACGCTGGGGGTGCTGGCCCATGAGGGGGGCACGCTGCTGGTGGTGGCGAACGGGTTGCGCTTGCTTCTGCCGCACAAATGATCTACGTAACAGTCTGGTGCCGACGCTCTGTGCCGGCACCAGACTGCACTCTAATACTAACTGGTAAGCACCTCGTCTACATCGCGTTCCTGTTCGTCCCTTGTTATTATACCAATTTGACTTCGACCCTCCGCACAGTGTGGTTCGTCTTACGCTTGCTCATACGACCACGAGACTGCCCCTGGAAAGAGATTGCGCGGGGCGAGAGTCTCCTCTTTCTGGTGCGACGCAGCCAAGCCGCGCCGCACCAGAAAGGAACATAGGCAGGGGCCGCAGGCCCCCACACCCCACCGCGACGTAGTCTCGTTGGAGGACGAATGACAAGAACATGCAGAATGTTCACTTCAAAAGAGATCTTACCTGGTTCTTTATGTCTGGGTCATTATTGACGTTGTTGATCGCGATGCCGTAGCTTGATAGTGCGTTGTAACCTGTTGATACACCCGATCCAGGGCCGGGAATACGCTGCGCCAGTCATAACGTTCCAACAGGTGCTTCCGTCCAGCCGCTGCAATTCGGGCACCGAAATCGGGATCTTGCAATAGCAGCGTCACCGCATCAGCAAACTCGCTCGGCGTGTCGGCCACCAGCACATGCTTGCCTGGTGTCAAATCAATACCAGCATACCCCACGCTGGTTGAAACGATCGGGATACCCCAGGCCAGCGCCTCTAGTATTTTTCCCTGTATTCTGCTGTTACGACGCAGCGGCACCACCAGACATGCGGAGTGCCTTATATACGATGATATATCTGGCGCATCATCCGCGACCGTGATGGTTGTATCTTGCTGCGGCAAAGCCCGTACCGCATCTCCTGGTTGTTGACCACACACATACAGGTGTGTATCGCTCACTGCCCGCCGTACTATCGGATAAATAGTGTGCGCAAACCAGGATATTGCGTCCACATGAGCGGGATACAACATAGTTTCCAGACACAAAATGCCTCTGGCTGCGGGATCACGCATGACTGATCGCCGAGCCTGTGCATCCACCGCAATTGGTATTATGGGAATATCACGCGGTTGCGGTATAACCTGCAACAATGCCTGGCGATCGGCATGACTCTCCGCCGTCACCGCTTCGAACGTAGAACAGATGCGATCCTCGTAACGCTGAAGCAGGTGTTGCTCGCGCTTCAAGAACAACTGCTGCGGAAATTCACTCTGTTGCACCATACAATCCAGATTTGTTCTGACTGTATGATGCTGATCCAACAGGCGGGGAAGAGACAATCGCTCGGCAAACTGGGCCATGTTCAACTGATCGACATGCACAAGATCAAAGGGCTGTTGCTGCTCGGCAGCCTCGCGCACCAGGCGTGCCAGCAGACGGTGCATTGCCAGGCTGGCATTGCGCTCGATGAGAAAGGGTGTATCCCTCAGCAATGACATAGCCAGCGCCTGTGCGTCCCGTAGTCGTGAATGATGAAGATGAACAGTATGCACGGCGGCGCACATCGAGCGCAACTGTTCCGCCTGGACTTCTTCAGCGGCATTACGGGTAAATGTGACGAGCGTTACCTCGTGCTGCGTCATCAAGTGCTGCATAAGATGATAAGGTCTCACCTGTGGCCCGCTATGAGGTGGGTAGGGCACAATCTGAGTAAGCAATAAGATTTTCATAGGAATATACTCAGTTTCTTGTTCAGGACTTATGCGGTGGTATGGTCAGATAGCCTTTTCGCCGGAGTTTACCCATTCGACTGCGCTCAGGGCAAGCTCTGAGCGAAGCCGAATGGGGCAGAGCGGTACATTGTTTCTTTCCCCCCACATTTTCGCCGTAGGCGAAAATGTGGGGGGGGGAAAGAGTCGCTTCCTCGCTGCCGAAGGCGCAAAAGCTTGTCCCGTTCGACTGCGCTCAGGGCAAGCTCTGAGCGTCGTCGAAGGAACGTGGTGTTCACGCGACCGCGTAAGTCCTATTGTTAATTGTGCAGATGGGATCGAAAAGGCATATACCCCTGTTGCAGCGAATACTCTTGTGCCGCCTGGAGTGCTGTGGCTGCGACTATTGGATCAATCGGCTTCAGGTGGGGTGCTATACCCCGCCAGTTACGCCAGCGTAGTAAGGTGACAATCGCTTTTAGCCCGTCAATTTTTTGGATTTTCTTCCCCTCTTCATACGTGCGACCCATATAGGAAATGGGTACCTGGTAGATGCGGTAGCCCAGGCGCAGCACTTTGGCGGTTATTTCTGGCTCGATACGAAAATCATTGCTCTCAAGCTGCAGGCTGCGCATAATGTCGGTGCGCATAACCTTGTAGCATGTTTCCATATCACTGATCCAGCAGTTATACAGGAAATTGGTCAGCAGCGTCAGAAATTTGTTCCCGACTGCATTCCAGAAATACATCCCTGTGTGACGCCCCAGGAAACGGGCACCAAACACGACATCAACCCGCCCGGACACTATCGGACGAATAAGCTCGTAGTAGTCGTTGGGATCATACTCAAGATCGCTGTCCTGAATAATAACAATCTCACCGCGTGCTGCGGCCAGGCCGGTGCGAATGGCCTCACCCTTCCCGCGATTGCTGGCATGCCGAAATACCTGAATGGACGTATCCTTCGCCGCAATCTCGTGCAACAGATCTGACGTTTGATCCTGCGAGAAATCATCGACAACGATGATTTCCTTCTGCAGGCGCACCGCCTGTACCTGCTCAATAATCGAGCCAATGGTCTTCGCTTCATTGTAGCAGGGCATAATCACAGATAGTAACAAGGTAATCCCTCCTGTTGGTGTATATGTTGACACGTTAGTACGTTTGTAGGTTCGTACATTGGCACATTAATATGTTGCAGCGTTGGGATTGGTTGAACGTTAGCGCGATGGTTGGGTAGGGCGTTGGTACGTTGATGTGATGTGATGTTCAAATATGCACATGTTAATTGAGCATTGCTCTCTATAACAGTTCTATGCATCGGGAACACAGGGCCACACGGAAAATCGAGTGGCGGTGCTGGCAGTCAGCAATGGTGCTATAGCACCGCGTTACTCGTGTCAGTTATCGTAATCCGATTGTAATGGTAAGCGTAGAGTCCAGGCTTGACGCTGAACGGGGCGCTACCAGTCTAATACTACAATGATACTGTCCCTGGAAAGAGATTGCGAGGGACGTAGGGACGTTGCATGCAAGGCTCTTATGCCGCACCCCCTCGGCCCCCTTCAAAAGTGTAGATTTTTTAATTATATCATGTTGGGATGCGGCAAAACGCGCCTGCTCCCCCCCAGCGGGGGTCTGCCCCTACTGGGGGATGTCCTGATGCCGCAAAACCGAGCGTTGCGCAAAAAAACCGACACTTGAGAGCCCTGGCCCCTCTGGGGTGTGGGGGAAGGGTGCGCCGAAGCCGCGCCGCACCAGAAAGGGAACATGTGCGGGGCCGCAGGCCCCCGCATCCCCGCCGAGACGAAGTCTCCGTGTAGTATTAGGATTGCTGTAGTATTACTCTCCGTAGTTTGACCAAAGAATAAATGAAATCATTTCAGAACGTACAATCAGGACTGGCAAATCAGGAGAAGAATGATGACTCGATGCTTATCTTTTGCTTACACTCAATGTATAGCATGAAGATAAACAACAGCCAAACAAACAACCGACATATGATGTCGAAATTGTTATCTCGTTTTTATACTGATGCGAATCAATGATCTTGTTTGTAGTCAAACCCGGCTCGTTCGGCTACCAGGGACAGATGTTTTGAGGAGGAACGACAGGGTTGACGCTGACCGGTCTCCCAATCGCTAATTGTTTGCTGCCGCATGCACAACTCGTCGGCCAGTTGCGACTGTGTATAGCCCATGTGTCGGCGTAGAGACTTAATCAGTTGCCCATTCCACAATCCACTTGCGTCTACTTTGGGAATATCATAACTAACTTTTACTCGGCAAAATGTTACCTGTTCGCTGGCAAGATCAATATGCACAACATGATAGCTGGCTTTCTTCCATGACTGTGCCTGTAGGCCGCCTTTATCCCGATTGCTCCACCAGCCCCGATTCCGCCGAGCCGATGGTGGTAGATGCTGGCCTAATATAGCTTCAATCGTGGCAAAATCCAGTGTTATTTCTTCTTGCTGGCAATGATACAGATGATCAAAAAGAGGTTTATATTTGCTGTGCGGATTATTCATAACTACCTGTTTGTCAAAGAGTTATATCAAATTCAGATAAACATGTATCCTTGCTGCCGAGGGCAAAAAGGCGAATTGATTATACCACCACGTACCTCGTGTTAGAAAACAGGACGCGCGCAGTGCGAACGCCCGGCCCGTGGACGGGCAGGCTGTTGTTGCCAAAGCCCGCCTGTGCAGACGGTTGTGCAAGATACACCAGCAACCTGTGTAACACAGTGCGCCTATTATAGCACGGGCATAATTGTGCTATGATACATAGAGACGGCTGCTATCGACGCGGGAGCGTCGGCACCAGTACCAGTTCGTTCCGCAATAATGACAGAATGATGACACAAACAATAACCTATGCCGGCCGCATTGCCGACCAGACTCATCTGCGTGCGACGCAGGTCGCTGCCACGATCGAGTTGCTTGATGCCGGCAATACTGTGCCCTTTATTGCGCGTTATCGCAAGGAACGCACCGGTGGCCTGGACGAAGATCAGTTGCGCCAGATCAGTGCCCTGCTGCAACATCTGCGGGCGCTCGATGAACGTCGCCAGACGATCATCGACTCGATCACTGCCCAGGGCCAGCTCACGCCTGAACTACATCAGCAACTGCTGGCAGCCGATAGCCGCACTGCGCTGGAAGATCTGTATCAGCCTTATAAGCCAAAACGCCGCACACGGGCCAGCATTGCGTGTGAAAAGGGATTGCAAGCTCTGGCTGACCTGATCATGCAGCAGGCACCGCTGTCCCAATCCAGCACCGAACTGGCGACGCCGTTTCTCTCGGACGGGGTACCAACGATTGAGGAAGCACTGGCCGGAGCGCGTGATATTGTGGCTGAAACGATCAGTGACCATCCTGACATCCGCCGTCGCACACGCGAGAAGGCATTCCAGTGGGGCGTGCTGCGCTGTGAGAAGATCCAGAAGGCCGACGATCCACGCGGGGTGTATCAGACCTACTATGCATTTGAGGGTCTGGTCAGTCGCCTGCGTCCTTATCAGGCGCTGGCGATGAATCGGGGCGAAGCCGAGAAAATCTTACGGGTGAGCATACAGGTACCGGAGCGCGACTGGCAAGCTGCGATTGCGACGGTGATTCGCCCCAGCCGGGTCTCGCCGCTGGCAGTGCATCTGGAGTTGGCAATTGCCGACGCGGCCGAGCGGTTGCTACTGCCAGCGATTGAGCGCGATGTACGGCGTGTGTTGACTGAGCAGGCGGAAGCGCACGCCATCAGTGTCTTTGCTACCAACCTGCGTAGCCTGTTGAGTCAGCCGCCGTTGAGCCAGCATATCGTGCTGGGCATCGATCCTGGCTATCGCACCGGGTGTAAAGTGGCCGTGGTTGATCCCACGGGCAAGCTGCTGCAGACGGTGACGATCTTTCCGCATGCGCCGCAGCACCAGTGGGATCAGGCTCGACATATCCTGGCTACGCTGATCGCCCGCCATACGGTGACGTTGATCGCCATTGGCAACGGCACTGCCTCACGCGAGACGGAACAACTGGTAGCCAGCCTGACCCGCAGTGTTGAGGGGGTTTACTATCTTATGGTCAACGAGGCTGGTGCCAGCGTCTACAGTGCCAGCCCGTTGGCTCGCGTTGAACTGCCCGACCTGGATGTCAGTATGCGTGGGGCGGTCTCCATCGCCCGTCGCGTGCAGGATCCGCTGGCCGAACTGGTCAAAATCGATCCGCAAGCCATTGGTGTCGGACTGTACCAGCACGATGTTGACCAGCGTCAACTGGCCGGAGCGCTAACGGGCGTGGTTGAGAGCGTGGTTAACCAGGTTGGTGTAGATGTCAACACCGCATCACCGGCGCTGCTCACGTATGTGGCCGGCATTGGCCCGAAACTGGCCGAACGCATTGTGGCCTATCGCAACGAGCATGGGCCGTTTCCTAATCGGGCGACGATCAAGAAGGTCTCTGGCCTGGGGCCGAAAGCCTTTGAGCAGTCAGCCGGCTTCTTGCGGATTCGCGCTGGCACGAATCCGCTTGATGCCAGTGCCATCCATCCTGAGAGTTATGCCACAGCGGAAGCGGTGTTGCAACGTGCTGGCGTGCATGCCCACGTACCGCCCGCTGCACGTCAGGCGGCATTACAGGCTTTGCAGCAGCAGCAATCGCTGGATGAACTGGCGGCTGAACTGGAAGCCGGTGTGCCCACCCTGACCGATATTGTTGAGCAACTGTTGCGCCCCGGTCGTGATCCACGCATCGATCTGCCCGCGCCGATCCTGCGTAGCGATGTGTTATTGCTGGACGACCTGGTGCCAGGACTGCTGCTCAAGGGCACCGTGCGTAACGTGGTTGACTTTGGGGCCTTTATCGACATCGGGGTCAAGCAAGATGCGCTGTTGCATCGTAGTCAATTCCCTGCTGGAACGATCCTCAACGTTGGCGATGTGATCGATGTGGAAATTCAGAAGGTAGAAGCTGAACGTGGGCGCATCGCGCTGGCCTGGCCTGCAAGGAGCGATGATGAATCGTGATAATCCACGGGTACGTCTGGCCCTATCCATTATTGGTCTGGTATTTATCGTTGCCTCACTGGTGATGACGTTCTGGACGGGTTCGATGGTCTGGGGTTACGGGCTATTGCTGGTGGCCCTGGCAGCCGCACTCATTCTGCGTTGGCGGCGTTGAGAGAGCGCTATGTACAAACATATTGCGTTGATTGGTCTCAGTGGCACCGGTAAGTCGACGGTAGCCCGTGTCCTGGCCGAGCAATCTGGTTGGGACTGGAGGGATACCGATGCGGTCATTGTTGCTCAGACCGGCTGTACGATTGCCGATATCTTTGCCAGCGAGGGCGAGACGGCATTCCGCAACCGCGAGACGGCGGTGCTACGTACAATGCTGCAGGCAGCCACACGTCCATACGTGATTGCTACTGGTGGTGGGATTGTTCTCCAGGCAGCGAACCGCGACGTGCTGCAAATGTATGCCTACGTGGTCTGGATGGATGCACCGACCAGCACGCTACTGGCGCGGCTGCAAGCGCATGCTGAACAGCGCCCGCTGCTGGCTACCGATGATCCGCATGTCAGTCTTGATGCGCTCCGGGCAGCGCGTTGCCACCTCTATCAGGCGCTGGCCGACCAGGTGATCGATACCAGCAATCTGACACCAGAACAGGTGGCTGCAGCCGTGCTGGAAGGATATTGGGCGTCTGTCTCGTCATAATACCGTTTCGACGTGACCATTGCGCATGTTCGTGTCATGCACCCGCGTTCCACGGTCGTTCATCACCCGATGGATTTCGCCTTCGGCAGAGCGGTACTTTTGCTCTTTACGTGCGTCCCGTCCCCGCGGCTGCGGTCGAAACGGTTGACCTACGTTACCAGCTTGACAACCAGGCGTCCCGTCTCTGCGGTCGCGGTCGAAACGCGGCGGCGCATGCCCCACCGCGTCCGTTCTGACATACGGAAAGGGTTCTCCCCTGTCTTCCACTCCAGATGAGCATGTATAATGAGTGAGATAAACCCATGTCCTGACATACGGAAACGGAAAGGGTTCTCCCCTGTCTTCCACCCTCACAAGTGCAGGTTTTTTCGATTATATCGTGTTGCGATATGGCAAACCGCCCCTGCCATCTCCCCCCCCGACCCCCCACAGGGGGTGTGGGGGGTGTCCTGATGCCGAAAAACCGAGCTTTGCGCAAAAAAACTATACTTGAAAGTGTCCCCCACCCGCTCGGAGCGGGGGAGTAAGGGAGGCGAAAAGGTGCAGAAGCTCAAAGTCAAATTGGTATAACCGGACGTACGTAGTTGTTCCAATAAAACATCTTTCTCACCTGCAGCAGCGTGGAAGACCCACTTTGCCACATTACCGGCAGGCGAAAAAGACGGTAGCAATGAGCGACTGCATACCTCACTCCAGGGAACATGCACGCCCGCGCTCCCAGGTGCGCGGGCGTGGTGGCGGGCAGGACGTACCGGGGAGCGCGGGCATCTTGCCCGCACGGGCGGGCGGGCGCAACGCACCCGGGAGCGTAGGCATCTTGCCCGCACGGGCGGGCGGGACGCATCCGGGAGCGCGGGCAGCGTACTCGCACGGGCGTACCATGAACGCTGACGACGACGCGTACCCCCAGATCTGAACAGGTACCCTCTTAACAAGAATTTGATTTTCCCGGCAACATATGGTACTCTTCCGCTTCTGCCGGAGCCCGGTTTGCCTCGGTACGTTATCCGTGTCATGATGACAACGACCCTGGGAGGTCATATGCTGCAACAACCATGTCGTTTAGCGTTGCGACGCTATCAAGCGCTTATGCGCCGTTTGTGTTCCCCGTTCTGGAGCTGGTTGATACTGCTGGTTTTGATTGGTTCTATGCTGCTTATCAACCAGCCCGCTCATGCCGCGCCTATGCTCTGGTTGCCCTTTCCCGCTGGTGAGTCATGGCGTATTATTCAAGGCTATGCCTGTGGCACCCACAACAGCTATGATCGCTATGCGCTTGACCTGGTACGCGCCAATGGCCCGATCTACGGCGCACCGGTACGTGCTGCTGCCGATGGTACCGTTTTTGGCTGGTTTGCGTCCAGCGGCACGTTGATCCTCAGGCATACCAGTACCTTTTACACGCAGTACACGCACATGGCAACCGTTACTGCTGCTAGTCCGGGCCAGTTTGTGCCCCAGGGAGCGATTGTAGGCACGGTGGGCGATCGTGGTTCGCCGGGTATTCCGCATCTGCATTTTATGGCCTTTACCGCCAGTGGCCCCTATGCCAGTGGCCGCCAGACTGTGCCCTTGCGCTTTGCCGATGGCTATGATCTGCCCGAAATAGGCGGTTGTAACCAGCACGGTGGAAAGATCTTGACCGCTAAAGCCCGTGAAGATTTGCCGCCACCAGCTATTCGCTTTAGCAGTTCACTCGAGCCAGAACACTGGTACAATGCCGATGCGCGGATCGACTTTGAAATTGATGGTGCGGTGCTGGGCTTCAGTCAGCGCTGGAATGAAGACCCTACAGGCGCAGAGCCGATGTTTCCAATGGCCAATGCTGGCTATGCCCAGCTTGAATGGGCCGACACCGAGGGGATGCACACGTTTTATGTACGTGTCTGGGGCGTCAATGGCGATCAGGTGGTAGAAACCTACGGGCCGTTTGGCTACGATGTTATGCCACCGGAGCCACCACCCACCATCACCCCTGTGGTCGTGACACCTGGCATCACGGTTTTGCTACGCTGGAATCCCGCCCAGGATAGCGGGTCGGGTGTCAAGGGCTATCGGGTCTATATCGGCAAAGATACGCAGGGCGAGTCGGACTGGTTTGCTACTGAACCGGAGGTTGTGGTGCCATCTCTCGCACCAGGTACCTACTGGCTGCGTGTTCAGGCGCTGGATAAAGCCGGCAATGTCGGAGAGTGGACGACGCTGGGCCAGGTGTTGAGCCAGACTGAGTCAATGATGACGACACCGACGGTGACAGCCACACCGCTGCCTCCAACCGCAACTGCCACACCGTCCGCTCAGGTGCCACCGACGGCCACCGCATTGCCACCCACGGCGACAGCGTTGCCACCCACGGCCACGGCATTGCCACCGACGACAACACCGACGCAGACAGCCACACCGCTGCCCCCGACGACAACGGCATTGCCACCCACGGCCACATCACCACCGTCATCTGCTACCACCACCAGCGTGCCAGAGGTTGTACTTGTACCCGAACCCGTCGAACTGATCGAACTCGAACCGACGCCTCTACCGGAAACGACTCCAGAACCGACGGTGACACCCGTGCCCTCCACTGCCAGTTCACTCGGAGCTAAGGGACACCGCTGATAGCTGTACCCCGGAGTCCTGGCTTCAGTTGATAGTCGTCCCTCGGCGTCCCGGTTTTATATCTTGCCCGGCGTCCCGGCTCGATGTCTGGCCCGGCGTCCCGGTTTTATATCTTGCCCGGCGTCCCGGCTCGATGTCTTGCCCGGAGTCCCGGCTTTAGCCGGGGTGGAAGGGACGGGGGTGCGAGGGGCACACGGCACGCCGATGGTGCCTTGTCCGGAGTCAGGGCTTTATGTCTCGCCCGGCGTCCCGGCTGTAGCCGGGGTGGAAGCCCGGCGTCCCGGCTGTAGGTCTCACCCAGAGTCCCGGCTGTAGCCGGGGTGGAAGCCCGGCGTCCCGGCTTGAGCCGGGATGGAAAGCTCTCCCGCCACGAGGGATACCATGCTGTGTCGTCTAGTGCATTGGGACGAGATATGGGTAGAATTCTACAACAAATTCACACCAGAGAACCTGTTAAGTGGGCCTGAACAGATGCAACACTCCGTGTCGCATCTGTTCAGGCTACAACTATTACCGATGATCGGGATCAGGACTTATAGCGACGCCTCACTCCGCCTCGGGATCGATGCCCAATGCGCGTAAGCGAGCAGCGAGGCGTTCGGCTCGCTCCTCGGCCTGGGCACGGGCGGCGCGCTCCTGAGCCTCCCGCTCCTCGGCCTGGGCACGGGCGGTGCGCTCCTGAGCCTCCCGCTCCTCCGCTTGCATGCGAGCAGTGCGTTCCTGCGCGGCCCGTTCGGCTCCGGTCAGCAAGAGCTGCCCGTCCTGGGTACACCAGCGCAACCAGGTGGCCTCCCGATCCTCAAACCGTCCTGTCCAGAGGGTCACGCCGACCCCGACCTCGGGCAGCCATCCCGACTCCC
>CALANA010000085.1 GCA_937925925.1 uncultured Chloroflexales bacterium
GCCGTACCCTCCCCCCCACCCCCCCGCAGGAAGGGCCAGGGGGGGGTGGCGGAGAGGCGTTGCATGCAACGCCTCTCCGCCACCCTTACAATCTCTTTCCAGGGACAGTCTCGTTGTCATATGGGAAAGTATAAAACTGACCACAGGATGCGGGTAACCGTTCAGGTTGTACCTGCGCCAGCGGGGGCGCGGGGTACCTGTTCACATTTCTCCTGGGAGCGAGGGCATCTTGCCCTCGTGTGCCCGATCGAGTGCGCCCCGCTCTCGCGCCCAGGGGTGCGTGGAACCCCAAGGGTGAACAGGTACGCGCGGGGGCCGCAGGCCCCCGCAAAACCGAAGAGACTCCAGGAGGGGCAATGCCCCTTCTGACCACCCCACCTGAACGGTTACGGATGCGGAATGTCTAATTCAAATTGATATTATATACTATACGCAGTCTTTTTCATAATCTATAGACGATGGTACCTGTTCCCATCTGGGGGGAAGCGCTGTTGTCAGCGTTCATGGTGCGCCAGGGAGCGCGGGCGTCCCACCCGCCAGCACGTGGGGCACGCGGCCCGTCTGGGAGCGCGGGCATGTTCTCTTGAGTGTGAACAGTTACAGACGATGCAACCCGATGGGTAAGCGTCGTCATAAGCAATACAGCCTCAATCTTCCATCGGAATAATCCCCCGCCGCAAGGCATAGCGAATCAGCTCTGCCTGGGTATGCAAGTTGAGTTTGCGCATCAAGTTGGAACGGTGCGTTTCGGCCGTGCGGGCACTAATCGACAACTGGGTCGCAATCTCGGCGGCATTGCATCCCTGAGCCACCAGATGCAGCACCTCACGTTCACGGTTGGTCAGCGTCTCATACGGATCAAGTGCTGACTCGTTGGGTTGGCGCATATAGCTTTCAATCGCTCGCTCGGAGAGCGGAGGGCTAAGATAGCGGCGGCCACCAATCACCTCGCGCACGGCATGCACCAGTTCATCGGCACGTGAGTCCTTCAACACATAGGCCGCCGCCCCATTGCGCAATGCTTCCAATACATAGGCCTCACTGGAATGCATCGACAGGATAATAACCCGTGTCGCCGGCACGCGCTGGCTGATCTGACGCGTCACTTCCAGGCCATTAATCCCCGGCATCATCAAATCAACAATCAATACTTCTGGCCTCAGGCTTTCCACCAACCGACTGGCTTCCAGACCGTCTGTCGCCTCACCGATTACGGTAAAATCCGGTTCAGCGTCGAGCAACGCCCGTAACCCCAGGCGTACAACATGGTGATCATCAGCCAGGAGGATCGTGGTCATAACTGTTCCTTATAGATCGTATCTTCGGCTTCTAGCAACACCGACTCCCGTGGGTGCAGCGGCACATTGATGATCAGACACGTCCCGGCCCCTGGGGCCGAGCGTACACGAAACTGCCCACCCAGCAAGAGTACCCGCTCGCGCATCCCGGCCAGACCACTGGAGGTATTACTGCTGAGAACTGTCTCGTAATCAAATCCCACCCCCTGGTCGTCAATCTGTACCCCCAATGTCTGCTGGTTAGCCCAGATGCGCACGGTTAATTCGTTCACTCTGGCATAACGCGCAACATTGGTGAGCGCCTCCTGTACGAGGCGATAGATCGCGGTTTCAATCTCCGGCGTAAACCGGCGATCCAGTCCGCTATGCTTAAAAAGTACCTGGATGCTGGTCTGGGTTGTATAGCGCTTAAAATGCCAGCGCAAAGTAGGCAGCAACCCCAGATCATCCAGCATCGCCGGGCGTAGATCAAGCGACATTTCACGGACACGCGCCATTAAATCGTTAAGGAGCAAGCGGGCGTTGTCCAGATGACGCTGATACTCTCCAGGAACACGATCAGCCATTGCTAACAGCAAATGCAACCCCGTCAGTGTCTGCCCAATCTCATCATGGAGTTCACGGGCAATATGGCGTCGTTCACTTTCCTGTACCGCCACTAAGCGTTGGGAGAGCGAGCGCAACCGGGTGCGGGCTTCCTGTACTTCGGCGAACAATTGCGCCTGCTGGATCGCAATGGCCACTTGATTGGCGACTTCGTGGGTTACTTCCAGATCTTCTACCTTAAACACATTGGCCACGGTACTTCCCAGGGCCAGCGTGCCAATGGTTCTGTTCTGGCAAATCAGCGGCACGCCGATAAACGAGCGCAACGGGTTCAGCCCATCGATCATATAGGTATTTATAGGCGACAACGCGCAGATATCGCTCACCAGTTGCCCGTTCTTGTCCTGAAAGGCGGGAACAACACGGAACATGCTCAAGGGAATATCGTGATCAATCTCTGTCTGCACCTCATGGTTGGCATAGGCAGCCAGAATCTCAGCCGTATCATGATCAGTATTGAACAGCGTGATACATGCATATTCATACGCCATAAGATGCTGTAACTGGTCGAGTACCGCTCTTGCGATCTCGGTTGGTGAATGAGCCGACAAAATCGAACGATCAATCGTATGCATGTGTTGCAGGCGTCGTGCATAGCGATGGAGCGTTTCCTCGTGACGCTGGCGCTGAATCGCCAGGGCATATAGCCAGGTCAGACGTTCCACTACTTTCAGATCTTGATCGGTGTAAGGATGGTAGGCATTTGCCAGCGCCACCTGACCAAGCAGCGTCCGTTCGATCAGTGCTGGCACGCCGAGAAAGCGCTCAATGTGAATATGCCCAACCGGTGTACCGCTCGAACGTGGGTCGTCAGATGGCGTATTCGTGAGCAACGATTGCCGATGTTCTAGCACCCATCCCCACAATCCACCGAACCGCTCAAACACAAATTGCTTGTTAGGCACCTGACAGACATCCCAGATGTCACGTGACAGGGTGGGACAAACCAGAGACCCGGTCTGAGGGTCGATATACCCCACAAACCCGAAGGTACTTCCTGTCAACCGTTGCGCGTGATCCAGCACCATCGCCGCAACGTCGTCCAGGGTAGCAGAAGACAGTAATTTCTGCGATAGTTCAGCGATCGAGGCATCGACTTCTGCCTGGCGTGCCAGATCTGCCTCGGCCTGCTTGCGGGCCACAAATTGCCCGATCTGGCTGCCCATATCATGCATCACGACCAGCATATCATCGTCAGGGGCGCGTATGGTGCGGCTAAAGAAGACCATGACGCCGGTGACATCTTTACCATTCCAGATCGGGAAGGCAAACACGCTATGCAATCCCTGCTCGGCTACCAACGCTGCGCGTGGAAAGGTTGGCTCCGTCCCGACATCACTAATCCACTCAGACTGACTGTTGGCCCAGACGCGCCCCACCAGGCAGCTCTGCGGAGCAAAGGACATGGCACGACTGGCAGCAATGAACGCGGCAAGGTTCAGGGCTGGATCATGCCAACACCCCTGCCAGTACATATACTCAGCCTGTGCATCTGTTTGCCACATTTCGCCTAGTTCCCAGCCGATGCCTTCGCAAAACGCTTGCAGCAATCGCGGCAGGCTCTCCTGATACGTTTCAGCGTCGGCCAGCACACGCGTCACGGCAAACTGTGTGGCGCGGTAGCTGGCAGCCCGTTTCTGGGCCGTGATGTCACGAAAATAAGCGGATAGCCCACCTTGTGATGGATAGGCTCTGACCTCAAACCAGGTGTCCAGGGGGGCATAGAACGACTCAAACGACAGGGCCACCTGCTGCTCACGCACCTGCTGGTACCGGTGATAAAAGTCGGTATTCACCGCCTCTGGAAAAATGTCCCAGACATTGCGTCCGATCAGGACTGTGCGTGGAAGACGCAGAATGCGTTCCGTTTCACGGTTGACATAGACAAAATTCCATTCACTATCGAGCGAGAGAAAGGCGTCAGACATACTTTCTAAAATACCATACATTTGCTCGTAGGATGCACGCAAACTGGCCTCTGCCTGCCGGCGGGCAACCCGGGTGCGGAGCGTCTGAATACCATAGGCCAGGTCGTCTGCTAATTCATGCAGGAGACGAACCTCCTCTTCATCAAACGCATCCGCTTCGCCGGCATAAATGCTCAGTGCCCCGATTACCTGCCCATCAATGATCAACGGCATAGCGATCACGGCGGCATAACCACGAAGAAGCGCCTGCGTACGCCATGGAGCAAACGCCGGATCTTCCAGGATGTTGCGTACCACACAGAGTTGCGCAGTACGAATCGCCGTACCGGTTGGCCCGCGCCCGTACTCATTGTCGTGCCACGAAATCATAATCGTTTGCAGATAGCCGTTCTCAAAACCAGCCTGAGCTATTGGACGAACTGTTCTGGCCTCATCGTGGAGGGCCTCACCGACCCAGGCCAGCCGATAGCCTCCCACATCAACGATATGGCGACAGATGTTTTGCAGCAATTCTGCTTCATCCGTTGCCCGTATCAAAGACTGGTTACATTCGCTCAATGCCCGTAACGCCCGATTGGACTGGTACAACGAATATTCCATCTGGCGACGGGTACGTAGTTCAGAACGGTGGAGAACATACAACACTCCGGCACTCACGATCACCAGAAACGGCCACTGTATACGTTTCCAGTGGGCGATTGTCTGTGGATCGACGTTGAACAGAGGAAGCAGGTCATCAGCGAGTATAATCCAACTGATGACGAGCAGGATAAAGGAGAGAAAAAAACGCCGCATGAACTGCGGGGTATGATTGTTGTCTCTACCTTCCTTTTGCATGCATATTCCTCTGGTAGTATTTCCTGGCCTTCAACCAGCTACCGTACCATGGTTTGCGGCTATATCAAACTCGGTTGCATGGATCTGGAACAATCTACCATGACGGAGAGAACCCGATCGAGATATATCCGTAGTATCTATTGGTTCCAGGAAAAGATACATGTTCGTCACATGGGAGGTGTGCTAACCCGACAGCAGAGAGCAAGCATAAGACACAGCCTCACCAGACAAACCTGTACGTGAAAGGATGTTCCATATCCACCACTTCACAAGAATACCTCACGCTCTGTTTCATGTTTATTGTATCATGGGCTATGCCAGTCTTTCTACTCTATCATGATCGAGTAAGCCTATTGCAAAATGGAAACCGGCGTCCCGGCTGAAGCCAGGACGGAACGAGACTCCCGTTTCAGCCGAGACTTTGGGACTAGACGGCGGATTCCCTACCGCGCCCGTCCAGACATATGGACATTGCTCCTCTTGCTTGCGATAGCACAGGTTGCCGTGCTATAATCCAGATGACTACAATGCGGGAAGAGAGGCTCCGTTGATCTTCAGGCAGGATACATATGCCATGGTTGTTAGCTGCCTGTTGGTGTTGCTCCTGATGGCTTGCAGTGATGCGTCCCTGGCGGTCGAGTCACTCACTCCGGTTGCACCGTCTGAGCAAGAACCAGTGTTAACCCTGTTTCTCTGGCATGCCTGGCCTTCACCAGAGCAGCAAACGCTGGCAGTGCTGATTGATCGCTACAATCGGGCGCACCCGAACATTCAGATTATCCCGCAGGCCTGGCCAATAGCAACATTCATCAATGAAGTGCGGGCCGCAGCGCTGGCCGGGAGTGGGCCGCATCTGATGGTGTTAAAAAGCCACACACTCGGCGGGTTGGCCCAGGATGGCCTGTTGTTGCCCCTTGACAACCTGATAGACAGAAGTGAGCAGCGACGGCTGGTGCCAACCACCATCCTCAGCGCTCAGATACAGGGGGATGCCCAGGACGTGCAACTCTATGGCGTACCGATTGCTTTCGATACACTCGTATTGTATTATAATCGGGCGAATGTGACGGTTCCGCCTGCCGATACCGAAACCCTGTTGAACACGGCGCGGGGGCTGACCGATGCCTCTACCCGGCCACCCGTGTGGGGCATGGCCTACACGCTCTCGCTGGATCGAACCATTGGTTACATGTATGCCTTCGGCGGGCGGGTCTTCGATGAAGAGGGGCATCTCGTTCTGGGCGATGAAGGGCGAGCAGGCACAGAACGCTGGTTAACATGGCTGCTGGATTTGCGGCAAGATCCACAGATCCTTGCCGTCAATGATAGCATTACGATTGACAATGCGCTCAAGGCACGGGAAGCATTGATGACCATTGACTGGGCGCACGCCCTGCCCAGTTATCGCACACTTTGGGGTGAGAATCTAGGTGTTGCGGTCTTACCCACCTTGAGTGAAACGAATCGCCCTGCGCAACCCTATGTCCAGAGCGATGTGATTAGTGTGAATGCGCGCGTCACAGACAGCAATGAACAACGTGCTGCACTGGATTTTATACGCTATATGCTGCAAGAAGAAGCGCAACAGGCATTGCTGGCAGTCGCTAAACAACCAGCGCTGTTGAGCTTGCGGCTGAACCGTGATATACTTGACCACGAAGCAGCACGGGTCTTTCGTCATCAGGCACGGAATGCACAGGGTATTCCGAATAACCCGATGGCTCATGAAGTCGTACGCGAAGAACTGGAACGCATGCAACTCAAAGTTCTGCGCGGGTTAGAAAGTCCTGCGGATGCAGTTACTGTTGCGGACAGCCTGCTTCGGCAGCGATTGGGATTACCAATGCCGGCTGAAGAACCGTAGGTTTCAGGCTAGCATTCGGGCCTGCCGCACTCGTTCGTAGAGCGCGAGCGCTGGCGCGAGAAGTGCCCACAGGGAACGATCATAGTCTTAACATAAGATGGTTGGTATGCGGCTGATTGACATCGAGAAAACTAGTTGCCCTTCATCAAAAAATGTAGTAGAATGAGCGCGGATGGCCGTCTACCACGGCCTTACATGCTGGTTTTGTGCCAGTATGCTCTAGCCTCTGTTCCACAACTGGCTGACGGCCTTTAAGGAGGATCTGAATGGCAAGCAGAACCGAAGAGATGGTGCGGCATCTCAAGGCCCTGAGTATGAATACACCAGACATTGAGGCATCGGCGGTTGTGAGCGTTGATGGCCTGATTATGGCCTCGGCGCTGCCAGCAGATGTCGAGGAAGACCGCGTGTCAGCAATGAGCGCGGCAATGCTTTCGCTGGGTGAGCGTATTGCAAGTGAGTTACGGCGTGGTCAGCTTGACCAGGTGTTTGTACGTGGTGAGGAAGGATATGTTATCCTGATGGCTATTGGAGAAGAAGCCGTTCTTACCGCACTGGCGCATAGTCGTGCCAAACTCGGGTTAGTGTTTCTGGATATGCGGCGTACCGCAACCGAACTCATTAACCTGGTGTAGCGTAACAGGCGGCAAGCTTCAACCATGTCATTCATTGGTGTTCTACATTCAATCTAACCAGCATGGCTTTCGGGATGCTGAAAGCCATGAACGTTCTAGTTTGCCCCTCCTTATGCGTGTAGGTTGAACGGGCCAGGTGGCTTTCCCACCTGGCTGTGTTACGTCCTATGCCACTACAGTCAATATGAGCAGGCGCTCCGAATGACGAACTATCCGGGTGCCTCTTTTCAAGACCCTCAAATTTTGTCGGGATTGAAGCTCATACGGCTGATGGATGTCAAATCCAGATACACACTGAAGACTCTGCCTGTCATTCTGGCCTATGCAGGTTTTTGTGTCTGATCGTGTTGGAATGGGCAATGTCGGGGCAGGGTCGTGGATCTCCCCCGATGTGGCATCTAGGAGACCTGGCCGCAGCCGGGTCTCCTGTTTCTAGCCACGGTGCGCTGTAACAGGCCAGTTTGCCAGCCGTCCAGGTTGGCTTGCGCCTGCGGCGCAAGTTGATTGAGGGTAACGGCTCTCAATTGCGTGCGAGTCGCCACCGGCAGGAGCGAAAGTGTTTCTTCTGCTTCAGCTCCTGCCCCGACGCAAGCAACCGGGGAAAGTAGCGAACTGTTGCTCTTTTTTTGAACCCACGCCTAATCACTGCTAGACGTGGGGCGTGGCATATATTGTGCCAGTTTGCTAGCCAGGTTTATCGCTGGCATCGTCTGTAGCCACACCCGCCCCGGGCCACGCAAGGTGGACAAAAATAAGCCCTCGCCACCAAACAGGATATTCTTAAATCCACGCACCATTTCTACATCAAACGTCACCGTCGGTTCAAACATCGCAATATGGCCGGTATCGACCTTCAGTACCTGGTTGGGAGCCAGCGTGTACTCGACAATTTCGCCATCCAGTTCCACAAACGCGACACCTGGCCCACTGATGCGCTGCATAATGAAGCCTTCCCCACCAAAAAAGCCCGTCGATAACTTGCGTCGAAAATGAATGTCGAGCGTGACACTGCGTTCGGCACACAAAAAAGCTTCTTTTTGACAAATCATCTGCTGACCAGCCGCAAGATGCAGCGGCAATATTTTACCAGGCAGTTGGGCTGAAAAGCCGATCATTTCGGTGCCACTTCGGGCGGTAAAAGTTACCAGAAAAATCGACTCGCCTGAAAACATACGTTTGAAGGCTCCACCCAGCCCGCCCTCCATATTGGTCTCCATAGCCATGCCGGCACTCATCCAACTCATGCTGCCACGTTCGGAGAAGATCTGCTGACCCTGAGGCAATTGAATAACTACCGCCTGTAATGTGGTACCAATGATCTGATACTGCATGCCATTGTTGCCCTGGCCCGTACCCACCACGGTTGGGTCAGGCAGATCGATCCGTTCACCGGGACGTGAGTTGTAATACCCTTCGATACTCATACGGTACTGCTCCATTCGCTTATGCTGGTTGCCATTGGGGAAGGTTGCCCCACAATATATACGTTGCGACTGTCAACAAAGTTTCCCTCCTGTTGTAGCAGTCCTATGGTCTATGTATGGTATTGATGGTCAGGCGCTCTTGCTTAAGGTGGCCAGGAATTCGGTATTGGTCTGAGTTTTTGCCATCCGGGTCAGCATCAACTCGGTACCCTCATTATCGCCGAGCATACTGACCATCCGGCGCAGTGTCCAGACCTGACGCAAAATGTCGGGTGGAAGGAGCAACTCTTCACGGCGGGTGCTGCTGCGCTGGATGTCGAGGGCGGGGAAAATGCGTTTCTCAGCCAGACGGCGATCCAGATGCAACTCCATATTGCCAGTGCCTTTGAACTCTTCATAAATTACATCGTCCATACGGCTACCGGTATCAACCAGACAGGTGGCGATAATCGTCAGGCTCCCACCATTTTCAATATTACGCGCCGCACCAAAGAAGCGCTTGGGTGGATAAAGCGCGACCGGATCAATACCACCAGAGAGCGTGCGCCCACTGGGTGGCATATCCAGGTTATAGGCGCGTGCCAGGCGGGTGATCGAGTCCATGAGAATGACCACGTCCTGACCACTCTCCACCAGTCGTTTGGCCCGTTCCAGCGTCATCTCCGCCACTTTGGTGTGATCCTCAACTGGCTCATCAAAGGTAGAAGAGATGACATCACCCTTCACACTACGCCGCATATCGGTGACTTCTTCCGGGCGCTCACCAATCAATAACACCATCAGATTAATATCGGGATGATTACTGGTAATCCCATTCGCAATCGCCTTGAGTAGCAAGGTTTTACCCGCTTTGGGCGGCGAAACGATCAGGCCACGTTGCCCACGGCCAATCGGCGCAATCAAATCAACCAGGCGTGTTGGCAGAATATTTGCTTCGGTCTCCAGTTTGAGTTGACTGTTGGGAAAGATTGGGGTCAACTGATCAAACGCAGGGCGCTTGCGGGCGGTTTCTGGGTCAAGGCCGTTGATCAGTTCGACCCGCAGGAGCGAGAAGAAACGCTCGCTCTCTTTCGGTGGCCGTATCTGGCCCCAGATGCGATCACCCGTGCGAAGACCAAAGCGGCGGATCTGAGATTGCGAGACATACACATCGTCTGGCCCGGGCAACATACGATCCCCGCGTAAAAAACCAAATCCATCGGAAACAATATCCAGAATACCATCACTAAAGGTATTTCCGGCTTCTTCTGTTTGTGCTTGCAGCAACTTGAAAATCAAATCATGTTTTTTCAGGCTACTGACGCCACTGATACCACTGCTGCGCGCTAACTCGCGCAAATCAGCCAGTGTTTTTGACTCTAATTCGGCCACATTTACCATTTCAGGCTCCTTCGTATACATAGGAATGTACGCAAATAGCGATCTGTGATCTGATAGACGGAAGTCCGGGCTTGTCGCTCTGGGCAAGGAACTGGACAGGCTGCAATCTGGACTCCTGTTCATCACACACATAGGACATGTACAGCAGTAACAAGAGAACAAACCCCACCTGATGGTGGGCGGGAATCAAAACATAGTCACCACTGAATACGCTTGATGACAACATAAGCAACGCAGCAGAATGTCGTTCACCCCATTTCAGCCGCTTTCGGCAGGCGCAAAAATACCACCCCTTTGCTGGGATTTCCCGATTATCAACAGGATTTGCACTGTTTTTAGAGGAAACATGTGTGGATAGAAGGTCTGCTATTTATTTAAGTATCGCCCTTCAGGGTACGATACGACCATGAGCTTCTGGATTTTATACTATGTGATGAACCAGGGAACGCAGTTGGGGAACTCGTTTTGGGAGTACCGGGCGGCACTGCCGACAAACCATAAGAGGATACGAAAGCAATGCCGTGTTCCTCAACATAAGTATAGCATATGTGTCAATGATCTGCAATCAATTGAACCGGTAGAGCATTATCGCCAGTCACAGAGTAGCAGCAAACACTGATCCAGAGCATGGATTGGTGCAAATTAGCAATAACCACACATGATTGAGTTATGCTATTCAATACTGAACGAGTGAAAAGATAGGATAGTGTGCCAATCGCTCGCGGCCATTCAAGAATGTCAACTCGATTAAGAAGGCCAGTTCTTCTACCACACCGCCCGCCTGCTCAACCAGAGTGCTGGCAGCATGAATCGTGCCACCGGTTGCCAGTAAATCATCGACAATCACCACGCGTGCGCCAGATTGGAAGGCATCGCGATGGATTTCGAGTTTGTTGACGCCATATTCAAGCTCATATTCGACCTGATAGGTGTCGGCCGGGAGTTTGCCTGGTTTGCGGATGGGCACCAGGCCCAGACCCAACTCATATGCCAGCGGAGCGCTGAAAATAAACCCACGCGACTCGATGCCCACAATCGCGTCAAGCTGCAACGTGGCATACCGTTCTGCCAGCACCTGGATCGAGCGCCGAAAGCCCTTTTTATCGCGGATCAAGGTGGTAATATCTTTGAATTGAATACCAGGAATTGGGAAATCAGGAATAGTACGAATAAGCTCGACAAGTTCTGCTTCCAGCATAACGTTGTATCTCCCCGGCACGTCACAGTTCAACATTGCCCGGTTGTTGTCTGATCGACATTGAGCAATGGACGCACCGTCTGGTCGTAGCGCTGCTCTGACTACACGTTGATAACTCTCTTCTTGATGAAGTCCGTTTATTATACCGCACCCGATTGCAGAGAGCAACTGCGGTTGTTTATGCAACTACACCTATGTACCCATGCGCTGCTCTGTGCTTGCTGTAACATGGTGTGGGCGTTGGGCGTCTATACTACTGACCGCCAACTGATGATGTCTGTGGATTGTGTTCCGAAGAAACCGGCGCTATGCCCAACCAGGTATATGGTACCGCCACCCTTCAGCGGCATCAGACTTGTCAACCGGGTGGCCCCCAGCGTCATGGTTCTCCCTGGAAGGAGGTGTCTATGCCACCAGTGCGCGTGCTGCTGATCCATCATCAGACTGTTCTGCCCGCCGAATTGCTGGCCCTCTTCACTGAAGCCCCTGATCGGTTCCTGACCAGAACCTGTGCCGATGGCACCATCGCGCTCGCTATGCTAGAAACGCTCCATCCTGATGTGCTTGTGCTGGACATGGCGGTGCCGGATAGTCCGACCGACCGTGCGGCACAGCACTGCGATCCTGCAGATGTCGTCCCTCGCATGCTGGCCTTAAGTGCCTATGCTGATGCACACTATATCAGGGGGTTGCTTGCACAGGAGTCGGCACGCCCGCCGACGAGCGATGCAACCATGGCGCTGATGGTCGAAGCGGTGCGGCGGGCGTGGACTATTCCCTATC
>CALANA010000086.1 GCA_937925925.1 uncultured Chloroflexales bacterium
GGCCGCAGGCCCCCGCGCCCCCGCCGGCGCAGGTACCACCTGAACGGTTACGAAGGTTCAAGTCGAAACGGTATAAAATATTGATAAACTTCAAATACGAAAAGGATTGAGATCTATGATACCGATTGAAACCCAATTACAAACCTTACGGCAGTGGAGCGAATCTGGAGAGGGTGACGTTCTGACGATTTATGCCGATGTGGATCCGGCCAGGCCAGATAATGCCGGTCGGGCATGGCTCAAACGGGTCAAGAATGCATTGAGGGATCTGCCAGAGATGCGCAACCGCCAGGGCAAGCGCGATCAGCCGATGTATGACCAGGTGATGGCTTTGCTGGAAGCAGAGCGGCCAGAGGCACGTACGTTCGCCCTCTTCGCGCATCGTGACCAGAATGGTCAGTTGTACGCCGAACGGCTGGACTTGCAGATCGAATTGCCATTCGTGGATGTGACCCGTGGACGGATTGAGGTGCGTTACGGCGCTCCATATATTACGCCACTGTGGGTTGCCGTCAATGACTACGAGCGTGCGGGCATTCTTTTGTTGATCGGAGGGCGCTGGCGCTTTTTTGAGATCTTTCTTGGCGAGATCCGCGAAGACGAAGAGACGCTCGCCAGCATTGCCAGCGAAGACTGGAAAGCACTGGCAGAGGCCAGTCATAAAGTATTGTCGGAATGGGAGACAAGTGCAGCCAGGTCAGGCGGACGCTTTGACAGGCTCTCACCCAGGGAGCGTACTGCGGCCCGTGTCGAGACATGGATGCACAAGCTCTACAGCAGACTAGCGCGCCTGTTGGATCAGGCCGTGGATCGCCTGGCTATCGAGCGGTTGGTCCTGGTGGGGGAGCAGTGGAAATCCAGCCACTTTGAAACCTACCTGAGCCGCCGTTTGCAGCAACGGATCGTGGCAAGACTACCCTTGTGGGCCGAGGCACACCAGTCACCTGCGATGGCGCTCCTGGGTCGGGTGGAGCCAGTGCTTCAGGAGACTGAACGCAAGGCTGAGTTGGCATTGTTGCAGGAGATTCGTGAGCAGCCCGGTATCTGGGGGATCGATCCGGTGCTTGCTGCCCTGCAACTGGGACAGGTGCAGCGTTGGGTGCTGCCCTGGTCGCTGGAGTTGACCGTCTGGCATTGTCCGCACGACGGCTTCGTGGCTGCCTCACGGGAAACGGCAGCAATCATGTGCGAGCAACCCCGGCTCGTCTCACTGCGCGAACACGTTCTGCGGCTTGCCTTCGAATATGGGGTGAAGATCGAGTTCGTTCGAGGTGAGGCAGAGCAGTGCTTGCTCGATGAGATGGGGGGCATGGCTGCCTTACGACGATGGTGATGTGTGGTCACGTGTTAACGGGCACGTACCTGTTCACACTCGGGAGAACACGCACGTCTGGGAGCGCGGACGTCCCGCCCGCCGTCGTGCATGCGCGGGGAAGTTGCCCGCGCTCCCAGAAAAAAAGAGAACACTTCCCCGCGTACGGGGTATGCACCTTAAAAGACGCGCGTAGGATTCCCTATTGATACCCATCAACCACCGCCAGTTGCACCACGTTGAGGACACGACTGATGCGGCGGAGCAAGCGGGCGCTGTCTTCGTGGCGCAGGTACGCCTGTTCGGGCAGATCCAGCGCCGATTCGACCAGTGAGTCACGAAAGAACAGCGCCGCTTCTAAGGCGGCGGTGAGCGGCATGCCGATCTGCCGGGCGCTACGGGCATATTCGGTGCCTATCGTCTGCGCCTCGCGCAGCAATGCTTCGTCGTCACCCTGTGCATTGACATAACGTAGAACAACCCCCATCAACTGTTGTCCAATCCGCCGCCGGGTCGCCCGTTCCTCCGCGCTCATGGTTGCCAGCCATGCCGGCTGATCCTGGGCCTGCGCAAGTTCAGTGCGTGCCTGCGCGATCGCTCGAGCGGCCCAGGTGCTGGTCAATGTCTGTGAGGTCAAGGCTTTGCGTGCCACCAGGGCCTCAATGTCGGCCAGTGCAAAGCGGCGATGCCCGCCAGGGGTGATATACACCGGCACCGCGCCCGCGTCAGCCCAACGGCGTAGGGTGGCGCTATGTACACCCAGGCGCTTGCTAGCTGCCGAGAGCGAAAGATAGGTGGTATCATCGGGTTCGTGGGTCATACGATCAACGACCGTCCTTACGCTTTTACATGCAAGGATACAATACCATGCAATAGCCTCATGGTAATGCGCTGAGACAGAGTTTGTCAACCAGTCACGGGAACTTATTGCCCGCTCGCAACGTCACTCATGACAAAAGCAGATAGCTTAATAATATGACACGAGTTACGCGATTGCTCAAACAAACCGTCTTTTTCGCCCCTACGACCCCCAGATTTTCGTCATACGACGAAAATCTGGGGCGAAAAACAAAAAAAGTAAGGGTGAGCGGCCGCTCGCCCCTACGCTGTCGCAGGCGAAAAAGCTTGTCCCGTTCGACTGCGCTCAGGGCAAGCTCTGAGCGTAGTCGAAGGAACGTGATCTTCAAGTGACCGCATACGTTTTGTTCGTATGAAAGGAGCCTATGGTGAGTTTTACATCTTCTGTCTATCGCTGCTGGGGTCTGGTGACGCTGATCGTGGTGCTGCTGGTGACAACGGCCTGTGGTAGCCCGCAGGTTGCTGCCGGCGAGGTGGTGCAGTCCGACCAGCCGCGCCAGACCAGCCCGGATGTTGACCGCGCTGATCTGGATGCTTTAGTCGCCGGGAACAGCGCTTTTGCGTTTGATCTTTATCAGTTGCTGCGTACAGATGCCGACGACAACCTCTTTTACTCGCCGCACAGCATCTCGCTGGCATTGGCGATGACCTATGCCGGGGCACGTGAAGCGACTGCGCAGCAGATGGCCGATACACTGCGTTTTGACCTGCCTCCGGAGCGACTGCATCCTGCTTTCAATGCGCTCGATCTCGACCTGACCAACCGGGGCGCGGCGGAACCCTCCGCTGGTCAGGACGAGGATGCCGCCCGCTTCCAACTCCACGTGGCGAACGCGATCTGGGGCCAGAGCGGTTACTCCTTCCAGCCCGAGTTCCTGGATGTATTGGCACGGCATTATGGAGCCGGATTGCGCACGCTGGACTTCCAGAATGCACCCGAGGCTGCCCGTGGTACGATCAATGAATGGGTGAGCGAACAGACCGAGGAGCGTATTCAGGATCTGCTGCCGCCTGATGCCATTCATGCCCTGACGCGCCTGGTGCTGACAAACGCGATCTACTTCAATGCGGGCTGGATCTACCCCTTTGAAGAGTATGCCACGCAGGAAGAGCCGTTCACGCTGCTGGACGGCAGCCAGGTGACCGTGCCGATGATGAACCAGACCGAGATTTTCCGCTATGGTGCCGGCAATGGCTACCAGGCGGTGCAGTTGCCTTACCACAACAATATCGCTATGCTGATCATGCTTCCCGACGAGGGTCAGTTTTCCACCGTTGAAGCCGCGCTCGATGCCCAGCAGGTGCAGGCGGTGGTAGATGACCTGTCGCCCACCGATGTTAGACTGAAAATGCCGAAGTTTGCGATCGAGGCGGCCCGCTTCAGTTTGCGCGATGTGCTGGTTGCGATGGGCATGCCGGATGCGTTTGATCCCGATCTGGCTGACTTCTCTGGTATGGATGGTACGCGTGAGTTGTTTATCGACAATGTGATCCATCAGGCGTCGATTACGGTCGATGAGGAGGGCACCGAAGCGGCAGCGGCGACCGCCGTGATTGTCGGTGTCACCAGTGCGCCGATGGAGCCACCCACACCGGTCGAGATGACCATCGACCGCCCGTTTGTGTTCATGATCCGTGATACTACCACGGGCGCGATCCTGTTTGTGGGGCGAGTGGTTAATCCAGGTAGTTGATGCAGGATGTGGGAACTGGCTGCTATTTTGTGCCTGGATATTGAAGCGGTGGAGCGGTGGAGCGGTGGAGCGCGGCGGCGACCAACCCGAACGGCGGGGTGTGCCCGGTATGGCCGCAGGCACGCCGGAGCCGTGCCCTACATCGTGGCGACGAGGCGCGGAGGTGACGACGTCGCGCGTCCCGCCGGGGCGCGGGCGGGCATGCAGCGGAGAGGGCCGTGTCCCGCCGCTCACCGGGCACGGGGCTGGAACGGCTGCATTCGTGTATGTGAGGATGCGCGGATGCGAAGATGCGCGGATGCGCGAGGTGTTTTCGCGTCTTCGCGTCTTCGCGTCTTCGCGTTGGCCCATTGATTTGGGCGCAAGCCGCTCGGTGTAGCGCCGTCGCGCGTCCCTCCGGGGCGCGGGCGAGCATGCAGCGAGTAGGGGCCGGCCCTGTGGCGTCCTGATGCGCCCGTAGGGGCGCACGGCCGTGCGCCCCTCTGGCGGTGGGCACCCCCCCGTAGTTGCCCCTACATTCTGCCGTCAACGCATGCATCTACGCATGCGTCCACGCATGACGATACCTCTTGCACGAATAGACACCGGATCGCGTCCGTTCGGCTCGTGACCGGACAGACGTGATGGCCCGGACACCCGGTTCGCCCAGGCGCAGCCTGAACACGCGGCAGAGCGGAGGATGCGCCATTCGTTGGCAGAGAACATGGCGCGGCAATGCACCATTGACGGCGATCCGCACCGCCTTCCATGTCATCGTGAGCCCATGCGAACGATCTCCTTGCATGTCGCAATGCCAGGACAGCGCGATGGTTCTTGCGTCAGCATGACATGGCAGGGTTGGGGCGTACCAATGCGGAAACCATGCCGGCCATTGCCTCGTCGCCGGATGATTACTACCAGACGCCGAGGGCGGATGCGCTGGTGGCGATCTTTGCCACCATTGGCGGATCCCTCTGTGGGAGCCGCCCCACCCTGACCCCCAGCCTGACGCCGGAGCCGACGCGACGCCATCGGTCACCCGCACGCCCGATCCGGACGCCCGTGCCACGGCGGCCCCCACCGCCACCGCCACGGCGACCCCGACGCCAGCCCCGCCGATCGGCGATCTGGTCATGCCGGGCTGGATCGGCCAGCCGCTCCATCAGGGCGCGGTCACGTCGATCGTGGCGATCACTCTGGCGGCAGACGTTACCCTGGTGGACGGGACGCTGGATTATTGGCCCGCCACCGATCCGCGCACGATCACCACCCTGGCGACGGGTCTGACGGGCCAGGGCGGCGACTTGCTGGCGACCGTCGATACCACCCTGCTGGCGAATGACGCCTACATTACATTGTTCGGCTGACCGGCACCAACGCCCAGGGCGTGACCCAGGCCAGTGGGGTGCTGGTTACCGTTGCAGGTGACTATAAACCCGGACGGGTACGCTTCAAGGTGACCGACCTGACCGTGCCGGTAGCCGGGATGCCGATCACCGTGGGGCGCACCGATGATAGCCTGGAACGCACGCGGGTGGGCGACTTCGGCTACGGCTGGTCGTTGAGCCTGGGCAACCCGCGCCTGACGGTGGACTCGGCCCACCACGTGACGCTGACCATGCCGAACGGGGAGCGGGTCACCTTAAGGCGAAAAAGAGCATGTGCCGGGCCGACCATGTACGTTCTGTGATTTACACGAGTTACGCGGTGGTCTGTTCTGTTCGCCTTTTCACCCGTTGCAGCGCGGTAGGTTCACCTGGGAGCGCGGGCGTCCCACCTGGGCGTCCCACCTGGGAGCGCCGCGGGCGTCCCGCCTGTCCCACCTGGGAGCGAGGGCAGTAGGGAGCGCGGGCGTCTCGCCCTCGTGGTGCGGCTGGGAGCGCGGCGTCCCGCCCTCGTGGGGCTGGGAGCGCGGGCGTCCCACCTGGAAGCGCGGGCGTCCCGCCCTCGTGGTGCGGCGCGGGCGTCCCGTCCTCGTGGGGCTGGGAGCGCGGGCGTCCCGCCCGCGCTCTCGGTACCGGCTCACTTCACTCAGGACTTATTCGCGCTAAGAACGCTTTTTTCACTCCAAATTTTCGCCTTCGGCGAAAATTTGGAGTGAAAAACAAAAAAAGTACCGCTCTGCCAAAGGCGAAAAAGGCGGTCGCCCGTCGCTACCACGTACGTCCTGTCATTTACAGGGCATACATGGTTGGCATACCTTTTCTCCCTCTGAAGTGGCACTGGTCACACGCATGCCCTGAATCGCTCCGCGAACCCTTCCCGCTAACCGTGCTATAATTTAACTCATTCCTACGTGATAGAAAGAACAAACATACGGCTTATGTGCAAGCACGAGGTTGCAATCCAGTTCTGAGAAGGCGTGGCCTGCTGTGGCCTGCAGTGCAACTGGTCTGTCCGTGCAGTCACCGTTGGCATGACTGCGCAACAATCAAAGGAGAACGAAAATGACCAATAGCTTTAATGCGCGATCAACGTTGCGGGTTGGCAATCGCGAATATGAGATCTTTCGTCTTAATACTTTGGAGAAGCAAGGGTTTAACCTCACCCGGTTGCCCTTTTCGCTGCGGATCTTGCTCGAAAACCTGCTTCGTACTGAGGATGGCCGCACGGTACGCGCCGACGACATCGAGTTTCTGGCAAAGTGGCAGGCAACCGCTATTCCCGACCGCGAGATTGCCTTTACGCCCGCTCGCGTGTTGTTGCAGGACTTTACCGGCGTGCCAGCCGTCGTTGACCTGGCGGCGATGCGTGATGCCATTGCCCAGCTCGGTGGCGATCCGAAGCGGATCAACCCGTTGCAACCAGCCGAGTTGGTGATCGATCACTCGGTGCAGGTCGATGCCTACGGCTCCGAGGCGGCGCTGCTGATTAACGCCGAACTCGAATTTGAGCGTAACCGTGAGCGCTACGCCTTCTTACGCTGGGGCCAGCGGGCGTTTCAGAACTTCAAAGTTGTGCCACCTGACACGGGTATTGTGCATCAGGTCAACCTTGAATATCTGGCGCGGGTGGTCTTTAGCACCGACGAGATGCCCAACAGCAGCGGCACGCCCCAGGCCTACCCCGATACGCTGGTGGGCACCGACTCGCATACGACGATGATCAACGGCCTGGGTGTGCTGGGTTGGGGCGTGGGCGGGATCGAGGCCGAGGCGGCCATGCTCGGCCAGCCGCTCTCGATGCTCATCCCCCAGGTGATTGGCTTCCGCGTCACTGGCAGTTTGCCCGAAGGCGCAACGGCGACCGATCTGGTGCTGACTGTCACCGAGATGCTGCGCAAGAAAGGTGTGGTCGGCAAGTTCGTGGAGTTTTATGGGCCGGGACTGGAGCATATGCCGCTGGCCGACCGGGCCACGATTGCGAATATGGCCCCTGAATATGGTGCCACCTGCGGTATCTTCCCGGTTGACGCTGAGACGTTGCGCTACCTGCGCTTCAGTGGGCGTCCCGCCGAGCGGGTGGCGCTGGTTGAGGCCTATATGCAGGAGCAAGGCCTGTTCCATACGCCGGATGCGCCGGAAGCCACCTACTCCGATACCCTGGAACTGGATCTCAGCACGGTGGAGCCGAGTCTGGCTGGCCCGCGACGGCCCCAGGATCGCGTGCGCCTGTCCGATGTGAATCGCACCTTCCACGAAGCGGTGCCACTGATCGTTGGCTCTGGCGCACCGACAGCCGTACAGCAGGGTAACGGTGGTGCCAATGGGCATAGTGGCCTGGAAGATTATGCGACAGCAGCCTCGGCAGTGCCGATACAGATCGAGAATAGCGAGCATGTGCTGCACCACGGCTCGGTGGTGATTGCGGCCATTACCAGTTGCACCAACACTTCCAACCCGTCGGTGATGGTCGCCGCCGGCCTGCTGGCAAAGAAGGCGGTCGAGCGTGGCTTGCAGACGCAGCCCTGGGTCAAGACCTCGCTGGCTCCCGGCTCGAAAGTGGTCACCGAGTATCTGCAAGAGGCGGGGTTGATGCCCTACCTGGAAAAGCTGCGCTTCCACACCGTGGGCTATGGCTGCACCACCTGTATCGGCAATTCTGGCCCACTTCCAGAAGTGATTTCGCAGGCGATTGATCAGAGTGGGCTGGTGGCATGTTCAGTGCTGTCCGGCAACCGTAATTTTGAGGGGCGAATTAATTCGGATGTCAAGGCCAACTACTTAATGTCGCCGCCGCTGGTGGTAGCCTACGCGCTGGCCGGGCGCATTGATACCGACTTGCAGAATGATCCGCTGGGCTATGACCCTGCTGGTCAGCCGGTCTATCTGCGCGACATCTGGCCGACGCAGCAGGAGGTACAAACCACCATTCAGCAGTCGGTGCAGTCGAACATGTTCAACAAGACCTATGCCGAGGTTTACCAGGGGGATGCGCACTGGAATGCGCTCGATATTCCGCAAGGCGATCTGTATGTCTGGGAAGATGACTCGACCTATGTAAAGAAACCGCCCTACTTTACGGGTATGGCGGCGCAGGCACCTGCGGCCGTAAGCGAAATCAGCGGGGCACGGGTGCTGGCGGTGCTGGGCGATAGCGTGACGACCGACCATATCTCGCCGGCGGGCAGCATCAAGGCCACCTCGCCGGCGGGCAAGTATCTGATCGAGAAAGGCGTGGCACCAAAGGATTTTAACTCCTACGGCTCGCGGCGCGGCAATCACGAGGTAATGATGCGTGGCACGTTTGCCAACGTGCGCCTGCGCAACCGCCTCGCGCCGGGTACCGAGGGTGGGTTCACGACCTATTTGCCCACCGGTGAGGTGATGACGATCTACGAGGCGGCGATGCAGTATCAGGCCAGCGGTACACCGCTGCTGATCCTGGCGGGCAAGGAGTATGGCTCTGGCTCCAGCCGCGACTGGGCGGCCAAGGGGCCGTATCTGCTCGGCATTCGGGCGGTGATTGCCGAGAGCTACGAGCGCATTCATCGTTCTAACCTGGTGGGCATGGGCATTCTGCCGCTTCAATTCTTACCGGGAGAGAATGTTGAGATACTGGGGCTGACCGGGCACGAGACCTTCGATATTGTGGGTCTGGCCGAGGGTATCGCCACCAACTTTGCCAGTGGCCGCACGCTGACGGTGCATGCGCGGCAGGCCGATGGTAGTACGCTGACCTTTAGCGCGACCGCCCGGATCGACACGCCGCAGGAGGTCGAGTACTATCGCCATGGCGGTATTCTCCACTACGTCCTGCGCCAGTTGCTGGTTGGTGATAAGTAATAGGGATTGATTCTTTCGCCTTCGGCAGAGCGGTACTTTTTCTGTTTCTATCCCCACATTTTCGCCATAGGCGAAAATGTGGGGATAGAAAATCGTTCATTCCACCGCGTACGCCAACATGAAGCGCGTGAGCGTTGGAGCGGTGAAGCGTTGGGGCGTTGGAACGCTTGCACGCTCCCCCGCTCCCCCGCTCCCCCGCTTGCACGCTTCCCCGCTTGCACGCTTCCCCGCTTGCACGCTCCCCCGCTTGCACGCTCCCCCGCTTGAACGCTTGAACGCTTGAACGCTCCCCGCTTGAACGCTTCCCGCTTGAACGCTTGAACGCTCCCCCGCTTGAACGCTCCCCCGCTTGAACGCTCGAACGCTTCCCCGCTTGAACGCTTGAACGCTCGAACGCTTCCCCGCTCCCCCGCTTGAACGCTCGAACG
>CALANA010000087.1 GCA_937925925.1 uncultured Chloroflexales bacterium
GCCGAACGACGGCGTATCGCGTGTCTATGAAAGGCCAGACGCCGCATAACCGTTGATCACCGTGCAATGACCGAGGAACCGCCCTGTCCTGCGCTCTGCGCCTTTGCCGCTTTGCGTCCTGGCGTTAGAACAAGCGGCCTGACGTGCGGCATAATTTTAACGCAAAGGCGCAGAGGGGCAGAGACGCAAAGGTCTCTATATGAAGGGCTAGACGCCACATAACCGTTGAGTACCATGCGATGACCGAGGAACTGCCCTATCCTGCGCTCTGCGCCTTTGCTGCTTTGCGTCCTGGTGTTAAAGCGGCCGTGCGGTGGGATATTCCTACCGCAGAGGAACACAGAGGAACGCAGAGAAGAGAAATGGACGTGCGAACGCGCACCCCGACGTGTGGTGGAGCATGACGCACGGGCGCAACAGCGGCAGGCGGCTACCTGCGTCTGTGTCGTGTCTGTCCGCTGCTGTGCTCCTACGTGTCTCGTGGGTGAACGTACCAGGGCCGGGGCACAAAACCGAATGATCACCAGGGTGTAGCGCTATATGATAGAATATCTGACAACGCCTTGCTGCTGAAAGGACAAATCGTATGCCAATGAACAAGATACCACGCACAATAACTGTTACTCAGTTAACCAATTTTATGTATAAATGTCAACGACGTTTGTGGCTGAATCTGCATGGCAATGAGGCAGATAAGGTCATGCTTGATCCTGATCAGGAACGATGGATGCAGCAGGGAAACCTGCATGAACAGCAAGTCGTGACGACGTGCTATGGCCCGACACGCACGGTGAGCGTGCCAAATTGGCCTGACCTCGTGCGACAAACCAGGGAATGGATGAACGAAGGAATCTCGCCGATCCTCCAGGGCGGTCTCGAGGTACCTCTCCCGTCTTCCCGCTTGCTCATTGGAAAACCTGATGTGCTGGTGCGGGCCGATACCCCCTCAAAGATTGGTGCGTGGCACTATCGGCCCATTGAGATTAAGTTGTACCGGGACAAAAAAAAGGCGGATGTATTTCAACTCCAATGCTATCGCTGGATGCTCAATCACCTCCAGGGCGTGGAACCAGTCGGTGAATTCTGGTTGGGTGCAGACTCGACCATTGGTCATTCCTCATTGACCGGCGTCCCTCCGCACACCATTGAGCCACTGCGTGACCCACCTCCACCTGGTGACGACATTAAACAGGCGGTACGTGCTTATTATAAGGTGGTGCAACAAGTTGACGCTCCACCAATCTTTTTTGATCGCGATTGGTGTTCGCATTGTGAATGGCGGTTCTTTTGTGAACGAGTTGCCTTTGAGAAAAACGATCTGACGCTCGTGCCAGAACTGAAAAAAAGGACGATCGATAAGCTACGGCAGGATGGTATTGAGACGCTAGAAACACTCACGGCCTTGACTCCTGCGCAACTCCGTACCTATCCCTATGTTGGAAACCAGGGCAGGAAATATATCGCCCATGCTCAGGCTATTTTAACGGGGCGGGGCATTCCTTTGTCTTGTAACCCACAATTGCCGGTACCATCTCCGGCCCTCTATCTCGATCTCGAAACGAGTGCCGACGAGCGTATCTGGGCGTTTGCGTTTGCTCATGGGGCCGAGGCAACCCAGGTGGTTCTTGTCGTTTCGCCTGACGTGCCGGTACCCTCTCAAGCGGTGTCAATGGAGGGCATAACTATTACATTTGTACGGGACATGGCGACCGGGTGGCAATGGGTGGCGCATGCTATTATGGGACGTGATGGCCCCATCGTACACTGGGGTAATCATGAACCTCGGTTTCTCGAAAAGACAGTGCCGCCTGCTTTGCGTCCCCAGCTCACTTCCCGCCTCTTTGATCTGCATAAGTGGTCCGAACAGAACTACGCGCTTCCTTCGCCCAGACGTATCACCCAAAAAGGTGGCTATAGTGTGAAAGCCTTAAGTCATTGGCTTGGTGTGGATCGGCCTGCTGAGGATACGTTTCAAGCGGCTGAGAACTTGTTCGATGAGTGGTGCCGGGTTCGCCGGGAACATCATCAGCACCAGAAGCGCCACGTTTCCCAGGATCGAACGCCTACGTTCTTGAAGTGGCTACAAAAAGTTCTTCTGGGGAATCCACGAAAATGCCACTCTCCCCAGGATGAGTACCCTACTTCCCAGGATCGAAGCCTGTTACTTCCGGTGGTTCGGTATGTGCGGGCCGATGTGCAGTTCCTCGTCAAGATGTGGAACTGGTACCGATCCGAGGCAGCACGGCAGGAGGTGGGTAGTCGAATCCGAGAGGGTTAGGAATGGCGCGGCGATGGGACGATGGGCGGCGATACGGGACGATATGGAGCATTGCAACACAATGGTATGTCGGGGCGACTCTCGTGGTCGCCCGCAATGCACGGCAATGATCGCCGATGAATACCGCATGGCGGGCACCCACCAATGGTGACAATGCCATTCGCATGGTACCCCAACCACCAGCCCGATCTGACCGACGCCCGGAGATCGCACTCCCGCAGAACTTGCGCCAGCGCGGTGGTTTGGGCTACAATACAGTGCGTGCCGGGTGTTTATATATTTTCCTGGGGGAGGACATTGAGTTATGCCTGATGCTGTACCCGCGCTTCATCTGACGATTGAGTTTGTGCCCGACGACGCCGCCGCCGATGATCTGGAGACGATCAGCGCGACTGAGGAGATTCGCCTGGCGGCCTACCGCGAACTGGCACAGCAGCCGCAGACCAGTGTGCAAGTTTTGCCGGCGGTGTTGCGGAGCGGCGGTATGCTGGAACTGGTGCAACAGCTTACCCAGGTCGCTGCGGCTAACGAGCCGTTGCTGGCGGTATATATCGGTGCCCTGGTGACGACGCTTACCGCGCTGCTCAAGCATCGGCGCGTGGGCAAGATCGAGTTGCACCAGAACGGGGGCAAGCTGGTGATCGAGGATACGGATCGAGGGGTGGTCGAGCGGCTCGTGACGGAGTTCCTGGCCCCCGCGCCCGCCCCACCCACTGCGCCGACTACGCCAGAGCAGCCAGAGCAGCCAGAGCAGCCACCCGCGCCGCCCGCGCCGCTCGCGTCGTTGCCTGGCCCGTTGCGCCTGGTGGTGCAGGTGTTGAAGCGTTGAAGCGTTGAAGCGTTGAAGCGTTCAAGCGTTCAAGCGTTCAAGCGTTGAAGCGTTGAAGCGTTCAAGCGTTGAAGCGTTGAAGCGTTGAAGCGTTCAAGCGTTCAAGTGGTGGAGCGGCAAAGCGGCGCGATGAAGGCTCTTTTTTTTAACACAAAGGCGCAAAAGCGCATGTAGGTGACAGAGTACAGGGATCCGAGCCAACCAGCCTGTCACCTGTCACCTGTCACCTGTCACCT
>CALANA010000088.1 GCA_937925925.1 uncultured Chloroflexales bacterium
CACCTACGCAAGCCCGCCGATGACGAGGGCGATACGCTGACGATGGTGGTGGATGGTGTGGATCAGACCGGTGTGTTGCCATCGTCAGGATTGTGGAACGGAGGAACGTTCGTGCGCTTGATCGCTCCACCCCTCCCCCGCTCTCCCGCTCCCCCGCTCCCCCGCTTGAACGCTTGAACGCTTAAACGCTTGAACGCTCCCCCGCTCCCCCGCTCGAACGCTCCCCCGCTCCCCCGCTCCCCCGCTCCCCCGCTCGAACGCTTGAACGCTTGAACGCTTGAACGCTTGAACGCTTGCACGCTTCAACGCTTCAACGCTTCAACGCGCCCACAGTTGCAGGGCAGGCGGCACATGGAGTATGATAGACACACAATCCTTGAATACCTGGTATCGCAGGAGGTGGTGTGCGCGTCTTTATTACTGGTATCACCGGCCCGGTCGGTAGCTTCCTGGCCGACTATGTTCTGACGCTGCCGAACGTGGAAGTGCATGCGTTCAAGCGCTGGCGTAGCGACCCGCGCCCGATCGCGCACCTGCACGGGCGCATCGTGTTGCACGAAGGCGACATCGAAGACCCCTTTGCCATTGATCGCGCCGTTGAGCGAGCAGCTCCCGATCGTGTCTATCACCTGGCGGCCCAGAGCTATCCCAGCGCTTCATGGGACGCGCCGGTAACGACCATGCGCGTCAATGTCGAGGGCACGATCAATCTGCTCGAAGCGGTACGGCGGCACTGCCCGACGGCACGGGTACACATTGCCGGTAGCAGCGCTCAGTATGGCTGGGTCGAGCCGGAACGGGTGCCCATTCCCGAAATGCACCCGCTGCGCCCCGCCAGTCCCTATGGCGTCAGCAAAGCCGCCGCCGAGATGACCGGCCTGCAATATCACGATAGCTACGGCCTGCCCGTGATCGTCACCCGCTCGTTTAACCATGTTGGCCCGCGTCAGGGCGACCGTTGCGCGATCCAGACCTTCTGCCAGCAAATGGCGGCAATCGAGGCCGGGTTGCAACCGCCGGTGATCGCCGTGGGCAACCTGGAGCCACGCCGCGATTTTACGCATATGACCGATGTGGCGCGGGCGCTGTGGCTGTTACTGGAGCATGGACAACCAGGCCAGGTGTATAATCTCTGTTCTGGCCGTGCCACGCGCATCGGCGATATTGTTGATCTGGTCGTTGCGCAGGGTCGCGTCCCGGTCGAAGTGCGGGTTGATCCGGCCCGCCTGCGGCCTAGCGACGAGCCGATCTTGCAGGGCGATAACCGCAAGCTCTGCGCCGCTACCGGCTGGGCACCGCGCATCAGCATAGATGAGATCGTCACCGAGCTGCTGGACTACTGGCGGGGACGGGTGCAGTAGCCTTACGAGGCCACCAGGCACACAAGAACGCAACGTAGAAAAAGACAGAAATGGGCATCCTCTATCTCATCAGTACTCCGATTGGCAATCTGGAAGACATTACGCTGCGGGCGTTGCGCATGCTGCGCGAGGTCACGCTGATTGCCGCCGAGGATACGCGCCACACGCAACGTCTGTTGCAGCGCTACGACCTGCACACACCGTGCATTGCCTATCACGAACACAACAAACTGGCGCGGCTGGACGAGATCTTGACCGCGTTGGCACAGGGTGATGTCGCGCTCGTCTCCGATGCCGGTACGCCCACCATCTCCGATCCGGGTGCCGAACTGGTGCGTGCCTGTATCACCGCTGGCTTTGAGGTTACGGCTATTCCCGGCCCCAGTGCGCCAATTGCCGCGCTCATTGTCTCTGGATTACCCACCGACAAGTTTTGCTATACCGGCTTCCTGCCGCGCCGCAGCGTCGAACGGCGAGCGTTGTTGACCGAGCTGTCAGCGCTGACCGTCACCCTGGTGTGCTTTGAAGCGCCGCATCGTCTGCGAGACAGCCTGAGCGATGTGTTGGAAACGCTGGGCGACCGGCAGTTAGCAGTCGTCAAAGATATAACGAAGCGCTACGAAACCGTGTGGCGCGGCACCGTCAGTGCCGCGCTGACGCACTTCACGGCGCACCCGCCGCGCGGCGAGTTTACGCTGGTGCTGGCCGGTGCATCGCCGGCCAGCCAGCAGAAGCGCCACCGCCAGCAGATTGTCGCCCCGGCAGCCACGCCCATGGATCAACCTGATACAGCCCTGATTGCTGCCCGCCTGCAGGAACAACGCGCACAGGGAGAGCGTGGCAGTGTTGCCGCCCGCAATGTGGCCCGTGAACTGGGTCTCCAGAAGAGTGTCGTTTATGACATCTGGTTGGAACAATTTGCCGATACAGAGACAGGAGCGGAAGGTCATGGAACTTGATCAACGAGTGGTGGTCATTACTGGCGCTTCGAGCGGGATTGGCGCGGCAACGGCGTTACGTTGCGCAGGATTGGGGGCACGACTGGTACTGGCTGCCCGGAGTACAGAGCAACTGGAGGCGCTGGCGCAACAGGTGACACAGGCTGGCGGGCAGGCGCTGGCGATCCCGACCGATGTCGCTGATCAGGCGCAGGTGCAACGCCTGGCTGCTACTGCCAGCCAACACTATGGACATGTTGACGTTCTGGTCAACAATGCCGGGATCGGTCTGCTTGATCCCTTTCCCCAGGCGCAGATTGCCGACCTGCAGCAGATGATCCAGGTTAACCTGTTTGGCGTGGTGCATTGCACACAGGCAGTATTGCCGCACATGTTTGAACGGCGGCAAGGGCAGATCGTCAACGTGGCATCGCTGGCGGGATTGGTCGCCACACGTAATATGGCCTTCTACAGCGCCACCAAGTTTGCGCTGATCGGGATGAGCCGGGCGCTACAGTACGATCTGCGCGGCACTGGAGTACGTTGTGCCGTAATCTGTCCAGGCATAGTGCGCACTCCCTTCTTTACTGCCGATCATCACCGCAAACTGGCACGCATGGCCCGTTTCGTACCATCGTTAAAGGCCGACGATGTGGCGTCTGCGATTGTGCATGCTATTCAGCGCGATCGTTCCGGTGAGATTATGCTCCCGCCATACGTGAGGCCACTGATTGTCATCGGGCGCGCATTTCCCGGCCTGGCGCGGCTGACAGCGCACCTGCTCGGCGATTAGTGTTAGGTGTGCTAACGGCAGCGGTCGTGGTGCAACACTCCTCCGTCTGATGCATGCCACACGCAGGCTGTGGTATACTATGAAGCAATCTTAACAACCACAAAATATTTGTTGAAACCATAAAATTTAAGGAGTGCCCTGAGTCATGCGAATGAATCGAAATCCGCGCAATATCCGAATACGTCGTAAGGAGTGTGAATTTACCAAACTGGGGATTGAGCCAGATTATAAAGACATCAAGCGCTTGCAAAAGTATCTGACCGCCCAGGGCAAGATTTTACCGCGCCGGCGCACGGGTGTTACGGCCAAGATGCAACGGCGGCTAGCGGTGGCAATCAAGCGCGCCCGGCATCTCGCATTGCTCCCAGCAGCGCCGCAGCATACGCGTAACTAATACGGCAACGCGCATAGCCAGATTTCGCCGCAGCGGGTGCAACGATGACAGAGGTAGCAGCATCGTTCCGTGTCTCAATGTCGCACAGTTGACGCTGGTACTACAAACTGGGATTTCAGTCTCCCGGCGCATTTTTGACGACGGTACTGGTAAGGCCACCTGGTAGAGCGATCAGACCACACAGCAGTCTGCGATAGTGTTATAATAGACGCAACGGTCTGGTGTAGTATAGAATCGAGTAATGTCGTGGCAGCCTCTGCCATGCTGAAGGGTTATAATAGACGCAACGGTCTGGTGTAGTATAGAATAGTCTCGTGCAATCGTGACAACGGTTGTAACCATATACGAGGTACGCGGTCGTTCTCGCTACCATACTTGATGGCATCCGTACTCGCGGAGATGTTATTACCATACACGAGATACGCGGTTGTTCTCAGACACCTTTTTTCGTCTGCAGCCGTGTGGAAGCAACGCTTTTTTCGTGCCATATTTTCGCCGAAAGTAAAAATATGGCGCGAAAAATAAAAAAAGTGTCACTCTGCTGAAGGCGAAAACGGTTTTTTCAAGGGTGACCGTCTAACTCATGGAACCATACAGGGTATACATTTCCTGGAAATGAATGATGAGTGTTCCATCCGAATCAGCTCCTATTCAAATAAAGTCTGATACCTGGATCGCTGCCGTTTGTTCTGCCTGGCAGTTATCGGGCAGTCGAATTACCGAGCCACGCCTGCGGGTACTGCAACACATCGTGAGCTATACCACTCCGTTTAGTGCTGAACATTTATATGCTGTGTTGCAACAGGAACCATCACCCCCCGGTCGAGCGACGGTCTATCGTACCCTGGAACGACTGGTCAGTGCAGGTTGGGTAGCGCGTATTCACACCAATGGCACCGAAATGGGCTACATCGCCAGTTGGCCTGGGCATCTGCATCATCTGGTCTGTACCAGTTGTGGTCAGGTGATTGCATTTGAAGGTTGTGCCCTGGAAGAACTCTTGACCAGTCTGGCCCGTCATACCGATTTTCTGATTGAGGAACATCTTTTGCAAATTTATGGCCGGTGTCCCAATTGCCGCAATGCCTAGCATTAACATTCGCGGCTGCGCTATGCGTGTCTATACCATGCTCTGCGTCTTGTCGGTGATAATTAGCGCACAGCACGTATAATGACTGGAAACCAGTATGTACGATCTTCTTATTCAGGGTTCGGCCGTATTACAGCTCAATGGAAACCGTGCCCATATCCTGTTTGATCACGATATTGCCATTGAGCAGGGACGGATCGCCGCCATTGCGCCGCAGATTAGCGCCGGATTGGCCCGCGAAACGTTGCCAATGCACGGCATGCTGGCCTTTCCAGGCTTAATCAACACCCACGCGCACGTCGCTATGGCCCTGTTCCGAGGCGTTGTTGAGGATACCCCGCTTACCGACTGGTTCAATCAGCATATCTGGCCGATGGAGCTAAACCTCACTGGTGAAGATGTCTATTGGGGAACACTGCTAGGCCTGGCAGAAATGATCGAGAGTGGCATTACGTGCGTAGCCGATCACTATTTTGCGATGGGCGAGGTGGCACGGGCAGTGGAGCAGGCCGGCATGCGTGGCCTGTTGTCCTGGACAGTGTTTGGCGGCACAGAGGTAGAAGCCCAGCTACAGCACACTGACAAGTTTGTTGAACAGTGGCATGGAGCCGCTGGTGGGCGTATCCGCACCTGGCTTGGCCCGCATGCGCCTTACACTTGCCCCCCTGGATTTTTGAAACTGATAGCGCAGCAGGCACAACACCTCGGTGTCGGCATCCATATTCATCTTGCAGAAACGCAGGCCCAGCTCCAGCAGAGTCTGGCCCAGCATCGGCTTACTCCGGTGGCAGTCGTTCACGAATGCGGGCTATTTGACGTACCAGCGATTGCCGCTCATGTGGCGCATCTTGGGCCGGGCGACCTGGATGTGTTACGTGCCAATGGCGTGGGTGTGGCCTGCTGTCCCAAAACCTCGTTGAAGCTGGGTGAAGGAGTGACCCCCGTCGCAACACTGCGTCAGGCTGGGGTACCAGTCGGCTTAGGTACCGATGGCGCGGCCAGCAACAATACCTACGACATCCTGGAAGCAGCGCGCTTGCTCGCTTTATTTCAGAAGCACGAACACCGCGACGCGCAGGTATTACCCGTTGGGGCCGCATTGTCACTGGCAACCAGCGAAGGGGCGCAGGTGCTGGGATTGGCGGGGATAACAGGTGAACTGCGCGTGGGTCTGCAAGCCGACATCGCATGTTTGCGGCTTGATGCGCTCCATCTCTTTCCGCCCCACAATCTAGCGACACACCTGTTATACAGCGCTAGAACCTCTGATATTGATACCGTGATCGTTGCCGGACGAGTGTTAATGCGTGGGCGACAGTTGCTAACGATTGATCGCGTGCGTGTGCAGCAAGAAGTCAGCGCTCGTATGGAACGGTTGGTGCAACGCCAACCGGATCAGCGTATTCAGACCTATACGGTGACAGGCGAGGTGTAAAGGTACTGCTATCTGCCCCGCCGTGTCCAGTTTGCCAGAACCAGTTGCATCAAAAACAGGGTTAAGCCAGCCATAACGAAGGCAAGTGCATGCATCATGAACCCCATGCCCTGCAAGAGTATTTTCAACAACAGTACCATCAGACCGATACTACACCCCATAATAACAGCTTCAATCCATTGTCTATCCACACCCTCTCACTTTCACTGCGTGTCTGCTCTCTTATACCAATTTGATTTCGACCTTCCGCATCCTTTAGTCCGTCTTACGCTTTCTCATACGACAACGAGACTTCCCCTGGAAAGAGCTGTCGTGGGGCGTAGAGGCGTTGCGTGCAACGCCTCTACGCCGAAATCCCGGGAACATGGGCGGGGGCCGCAGGCCCCCGCACCCCCGCCGAGACGCAGTCTCGTTGGAGGACGAATAGCAAGAACATGCGGAATATTCAAGTCGAAACGGTATTAGACATGGTGCAACGCGTCTTCTTCACACGTTGCACCAACAAAGGAATGCCTTGCGGTATGTACGAGCGCCGGAAACAACAAATGTATGTTGAAACGGTTACCGGATACATGAACGACCGGAGTCCCGACTTTAGCCGGGCCAGACGCCCGGAGTCCCGGCTGACGCTTGCGCCTACGACAACGAGCCTGCCCCTGAAACGAAATGGCGTGGGGCGCAGCCCCGCCCCGCACCAGCAAAGGAACATGTGCAGGGGCCGTAGGCCTCCACACCCCCGACGTAGTCTCATTGGAGTACAAATGGCAAGAACATGCGGAAGATTCAGGTCGAAATGGTATTAGTAGGCGTACTATATAACTATAAACGCAGATTTAGCGTGAAACGTTGCGTTGAGCTGACGATTGCCACCAGATCAGTGCAGATTGGCGCTGCTGGCCGGGCATGGACAGGCTACCATCCTCATGGTGGATCAACAATTCGTTGATCGCCGCCATAATCTCGGCGTCCCGTTGTGGCTCAGGGGCCAGCCGCAGACGGTGACGAATGTCGTTCAAGGCTTCATGTCGATCGGCAAAGGTAATCGTCTTATGCACTGGAATCCATTCAAAGTGAGCCGGAATACCCAGTTGATAGAGGACGTTGAAAGCTTCCATGGCCGAGGGCAACACACAACGTGCCTGCCCGTGAAATCGTTCCCAGAATGGTGAAAAAAGCGCGTTCAAATGGTTGACCATTAAGAACAGATAGCATGCACGCTCGGCAGCGGCATCCATCGCTTGGAGAAACGGCCCGATCTCACGCACGGCATACAGTACATGCGCCGATAACGCAACGTTGGCGCGGGGCAACGGCGTACAGGGCCACCACTCGGCCAGCACTTCCACATTGGTCAGACCCTCATCACGAATGCGCTGCTCCAGATGGGCACGCATAGCTGGTGATGGTTCCAGTGCCAGCACATGCCTGACTGTCTGGGCCAGCAAAGACACATACCGTCCAGTGCCCGCTCCAATATCTAACACGGTGTCATCAGGTTGGAGATACGGCAGCAGGCGTTGCATCAACTCATCTGGTTGTGGGTTACGCAAGCTCGCATTGGCAAACCCACTGGCGCGGGCGGCCCAGTAGTCACTACTCTGTTCCAGTGCAGGATCGGTGACGGACTCGGCCTGGGCGCGTTCGACATCATACATATGTCGCCAGACCTCCAGCCAATCGTAACCGCCTGTGCTATGGGTTGGTTGGTTATTCATCATCTAGACCTTTCTTTTGATTGTACAGAAGATACACCGTAGTAGTTCTGCCAGGTACCTGTTCACCCTCAAGGGCACGCTGCTCCCCTGGGAACGCGGGTAGCGTGCCCGCACGTGCGCAATGGCGAGTGGGACGCCCGCGCTCCCAGGCGCATCATGAACGCTGACGACCGCGCTTCCCGCCAAATGGGAACAGTTCCCTACCAGATGGATAACTTCAATCGGCATGTTTGTACCCACGAGGGAGTAAAAAGAATGACTTCCATAGATCCCCTATGGATTACCTACTCGCGCGCATTTTAGACACGTCGTAATACGATCATGTATAGGATACCGCGTAACCGTTCAGGTGGGGTGGTCAGGAGGGGCGTTGCCCCTCCTGGAGTCTCTTCGGT
>CALANA010000089.1 GCA_937925925.1 uncultured Chloroflexales bacterium
GGGGCCTGCGGCCCCCGCAACCCCGGGAACCTCCTGGAGGGGCACTGCCCCTCCAAACCAACCCACCTGAACGGTTACAGACAAAAGAACGTATCAGGGCGTTTATATCCATTAGAAACATAGTTTTTTCCGATTTCGTCAGGTCAATGGTTTCTGGCTAGATTTGTGGACAGAAACACATCAGCCGAAACCGGGACGGGTTTCGGCTGAAGAACGCATATAACCAAAACGTACTTATGAAAAACAGATCCCTGGATCGCGCACTCAATCCATCTTCTGCCATTAATATAGCTATGTTCTGGCATCTGTTGCGGGCCATGCGTCCCCGACAGTGGATCAAGAATGTTTTTGTGTTCACGGCTTTACTCTTTTCTGAGGAGCGACTCTGGTTAGAGTTTAATGCTGTCATACGTGTTTGCATTGCATTTGCTGCTTTCTGTATGGCAGCCAGCGCCATTTATTTGATCAACGATCTGGTCGATATTGAGAAGGATCGTGCCCATCCACGCAAACGCAACCGTCCGCTGGCTTCTGGCAAGCTCAGCCCGGTCATTGCTGCGATTGCGGCGGTGGTATTGATCGGCATAACGTTACCGATCGCCTACTTGATTGATAGACAAGATTTCGGCTTCCTGACGGTTCTTGTTAGCTATATTGTCATTCAAGGCTTGCTCTACACCTACTGGCTGAAACATATTGTCATCCTGGATATTCTGATCATTGCGGCCGGGTTTGTCTTGCGTACCGTTGGTGGTGCGGCCGTGCTAGATATTAGCATTACGTCGTGGTTACTGGTGTGTATGGGCTTGTTGGCCCTCTTTCTGGGGATTGGCAAACGGCGTCACGAACTGGTGCTTCTGGATGAAGGCGCGGGTGAGCATCGCCGTATTTTGAACGAATACTCTATCCCCATGCTCGACCAGATGATGTCGATTGTCACTGCCAGTATCGTGATGACCTATAGCATGACCACTTTTTCAGCACCGGTGGCACCCAAAGAACCCTACCCAGTATTAATGATCACTATTCCATTCGTGGTGTATGGTATCTTTCGCTATTTGTATTTGATCTATCAACGCGATGGTGGCGGTAGCCCGGAAGATCTGGTGTTGAAAGATGTGCCCCTGGCGGGCAGTATCATACTGTGGGGAATGACCGTACTGGCGCTGTTGTTTATCTTTCGTAGCACGTAGGAAACCAGGATGTTGGTTCATGCAAATCCGCTGACATTTATTAAACTGGGTGGATCGGTGATTACCGATAAACGCGGGCAGGAAGCACCCGATTTGCCCATGATACAACGTCTTGTCACTGAATTACGCACCGTCTGGCAGACTGCACCGGATCAGCGCTTGCTCCTGGGACATGGCAGCGGGTCGTTTGGGCATTTCTATGCTGCTCGTTATGGCGTGCATCGCGGACTGGCCCCCACCGACGACTGGATCGGTTTTGCACAGACCTCCGGGGCCGCTCTGCGCCTGAATCGCATGGTGGTCGATGCGCTGCTGGCTGCTGATCTGCCCGCTTTAGCGTTGCAACCCTCAGCATCACTCCAGAGTAGCGCAGGTGAACTGACGATGTGGCAGACCAGTACGATTGGGCAGGCGCTTGACCATGGTCTGATACCCGTTATTCATGGCGATGTAGCATTTGACACCCTTCAGGGCAGCGCTATCATTTCCACCGAAGCACTGTTTGCCTACCTGGTACTCCATACCGACATTTGCCCCACCCGGATTATTCTGGTTGGCGAAGCTGCCTTGTATACTGCCGATCCGCACGCGCACCCGATGGCCGAGCCAATTCCCCTGATTACACCAGCTAATATCGAGCAGGTGCTGTGCGGCGCAGGTGCATCGCATGCTGTTGATGTCACGGGCGGTATGTACAGTAAATTGCAACTGATGTGGCGACTGGTGCAGGCCCGCCCTGGATTAGAAGTCTACCTGATCGGCCCTACTCCGGGCTTGTTAGCGGCGGCATTACAAGGCCATCCCGTCAGCCTGGGAACAATTATCCGAGGTCAACATGCTTGCTGAAGATTTTATTGCCCATAATCGGCATGGATGGGAACGGTTAACGGCGCTTCTGAAGCGTGCCCAGAGCAGCATAACCGACCTTTCGGCTGATGAACTGCGCGAACTGGGACATCTCTATCGCCAGGCTACATCCGATCTGGCTGTTGCACGCCGTGATTTTGGGGGGCATGCTGTCTGTGACTACTTGAATGGCCTGGTAGCACGGGCACACAGCATGATCTACCGCGACCGAGGCGCACGTATGCGTCATATGCTTGATTTCTTTACCACCACGTTCCCTTGCGCCTTTCGTGCCACCTGGGGCTATACGCTGGCCTCGTTCTTAATGTTCTTGCTACCGGCACTGGTTGGTTTTGGGATCGCATACCGTGACCCGGAAGCACTTGCACTGATCATACCTGGTATTGAAGGCGTTATTGCCGACATCCGCGCCGAGCGTGAGTGGTGGAAAAGCATGAACGAACAGGGCCGTGCCGCTTCGGCCTCGTTGATTATGACCAACAATATTCGCGTGTCTTTTCTGGCTTTTGCCGGCGGCGTTCTGTTTGGCACACTGACCCTGTATGTGTTGGCACTGAACGGTATTTTGTTGGGTGGTGTGGCCGGTGCGGCACAACTCTTTGGTTTTGCCAATAATCTGTGGGGCTTCGTCGCCGCTCACGGGGTGATCGAGTTGAGCGTTATTTTTATTGCGGGTGGTGCCGGCCTACAAATCGGTTGGTCAATTTTGCGACCGGGCTTGCTCACGCGGCGGGCAGCACTGGTTGTGGCAGCGCGCCGTGCTGTGCAGTTGCTGCTCGGCTGCGTGCCGCTCCTGGTCATTGCGGGCATTATCGAAGGCTTTATCTCGCCATCGGATCTGCCGCTGGCTTTCAAGCTGTCGGTCGCGCTAGGATCAGGTATATTGCTCTATGGCTACCTGATTCTCGCCGGGCGAGATGTAATTCGCGATCAGCGCACACCGGTGGCACATTGGTCATTCTTCGGCCACCGGCAATAAACGCACCCGTTCCACACGCACGCTGCCGCCATCACCAACGCTCACCGGGTCGAGCCGCAAGCCGGTGACAATTCCTTGCCAGCCTGGTTGTCCTGCAAGTTCTAGCCGATAGGTTACCACCTCATCACCCGGTTGCAATGTCCAGTGAATCGAACGCTCTTCCGCAACCTGACCGGCCTCGTCATAAAAAAAGAGTTGCGCATCACGAGTCCGGGTGGTAGCCGCCATATCGATCTCTAGTGTATGATAGCGGCGGGTATCAATGTGTAGCGGCGGACTTTTCAACTGCGGATCAATACCAGGAATAAATTCCCAACCTGCTGCGAAGCGCTCCTGTTCGATATTGCTGGCACGCCACCCCTGGCGGCTATGGGCAAAATCCCACCCTGGCCCTTCGAGCAACGTCCGGGCTGCTGGCAAAGCATGATAGATCTCATAACCAGCAATAGTCTGTGGCAATAGCTCTGGTATATAGGGCGCAAAGCACTGCGTTACGACCTGGGAGGTTAGCTGAAACCGCTCGAGTAGGAGCGTCTCATCACGGTCACTGCCAGGATACAGCACCACATCATCGATCCATACCGCAAAGCCATGCTCCCGCGTGGTTGTAATGCGCTGGCGAACAGTATGACAGGCGGCAGCCCAATCACCTTCGTGTTCAAACAGGGCCTGGTTCAGCGACAGCACATTATCACGTTGCTCGTAATAGGGCAAATAGAGTTCTTGCAAACCATCTGGCACCAGCAGTAAATCACCAGGCGCACTGCGGGCTGCCAGAGCGGCCGCAATGCGACGCTGCCGATCATACTCCATTCGCCCCCGCCGGGAGATCGAATCATAGTTGATCGCCAGCATCGTCAGGCCAAGCGCCAACGCTACCCAGACGCCGGGATGCCAGCCTGGGCCGCCCATCTGCAAGCCGAGCAAGAGCAGCAGCAGCAGCGGCGGCAAGCTGGCAATCCAGAACTCGATATTATCTGGTTCCCACCAGAAAAAAAAGACGCCGTAGGTCACCAACCACGCACTCAGACATAGCACGAGCTGTCGGTAGCCCTGCACCAGATGGCGCAGATAGCATATTAGCAATCCAAGCAGAAGCAAACCCAGGAGCGCCCCACCGGGTTGAGCAACGGTGTCAGCCAATCCCGCCCCTAGATTAGCCCAGTTATTAGTCGTAATCGCTCCGCCCCACCAACCAGTACGTGCATAGGCCGTTATCCAGGCCATAAACTGTGACCATGAACGAAAGCCACTGATCCCAAACCCGACCAGCAGGTAACTACCGGCCACAATGCTACCGAGCGGTAGAGCATAGGCTATTCCGACGGTGAACCAGCGGCGACCTATAGTGTGTCGCACCAGCACAAATGCGACCAGCACTGGTACCGACAACAGGATATTGGTCTGATGGAATAACACCGCCAGACCCTGCGCAACACCAAGACCAGCACATATACCAGGCGTCGGCACCTGAAGCATGCGCACGATGCACCATAGGCAAAGAACCAGAAAAACCGCTGCAATGGTATACACTTCGATCTCAATGGCATAATACCAATAAGCATAACTGGCACCGAGTAAAAGCGCCCCACACCACGCAAGATCGGTGCGGCGGGTGACAACGCGCACAACGGCAAAAAACAGTGCCACACCCAGCGCACCGGCTATGGCGTTTGTGACTTGCATGGGCACGCGTGCGCTTCCATGCCAGCCCAGAGTGTGCAGGCCACCACGTATCAGTGCCCCCAGTGGCCCATACGCCAGATGATGGGGATGAAACAGCTCGCGCCAGGGTTTACGATCGACATCCAGCACATACGAGAGTGCATCAAACATATGCACCTGAGTGCGGGTGGTGAGATAACAGGTGAGACTGAGCAGAAAGCACAGCGCTGGTGCCAGGAGAGATTTGGAAAGCCACGCGCCAGAAAACCGGGGCCGAGACCAGGAACCACCAGCCTTCATTGCCGTCGTGGTGGATGTGGTGAGGGCGTCACTGCCAAGTGATCACCAACCTGAGTCGCCGTTGCCGCCAGCACTCCCGCAGGTAACTCCAACACATAGCGTGCGCCCCAGGCACCAGCATAGGGACGATAGGGTGGCAACGCATGACGTATACCAACCACGGTATCCTGCCGATCAACAAACACCACATCAATCGGAAAGCGCATAAAAAAGGTATGAATACTCCACTCAGGATAGATCAGCAATCCGCCACCAGGCTCAAGGCTGGCACGCCCCATCAATCCCAACCCACGCGACCAGAAGTTACGTGCCAGTTGGCAACGGTCTGCTAATCGAGCCTGGCGGGTTTCATTAACAACGAGCAGAGACATAGTTGGTATCAGCTAGCATACATTCCTATAAACCACTTAAGCCCTCCATAATGCGCGGTACCGCCGGGCCAAGGATAACAACAAATAATGCAGGGAAGATCAAAAACACCATAGGGAAAAGCATTTTGATCGGTGCTTTCTGGGCCGCCTCTTCCGCACGCTGACGGCGCCGGATCCGCAACTGGTCAGATTGAATGCGCAGAATTTTGGACATCGGAACACCGAGTTGGTCAGCCTGAATAATGGCGGCCACGAAAGTCCGCACATCATCAACGCCGGTACGTGTAGCCATATCATGCAAAGCTTCGCGGCGTGAACGTCCTAGACGCATATCGGCCAGTACGCGTGCAAACTCTTTACTCAGTGCATCATCCCACTTATCCGTCACCCGCTGAATCGCCGAGTCAAACGCCAGACCAGCCTCAACGCTGATGGTTATCAGATCCAACGCATCAGGAAGAGCTTTGACGATATTATGTTTACGCTTGGCAATCTCGCGCCCCAGCCACATTGCTGGTAATAGATAGCCTAGGAGCATACCGCCGCCGGTACATATGATGGCATTCAAGAAATCCATTGTTGTGAAGGTTACAACGGCAAAAATACCAAAGAGTAATATCGCCAGAACCACACGCAAACCAACAAACATGGGCGGCGTGATCCCACCAGGATTACCAGCCTGTTGGAGCTTGGTTTTGAGTCGTTCGGCACTTTGTTCCGGCCCATAATTGCCGAGCGTTGCCAAAATAGAACGGCCCATTGGCAAGAGTACGCGTTGATGAAACGGTTGTTGTAACTCCAGTTCTTCCAACGTCATGACGCGCTCGGTAAACTGGTTGAGACGATCACTGATCGCATCGGCCTGTTTGACCCGAGCCAGACCAAAAATGACCAGTAAGACTCCAAAGAGTATCAGCACGCTGATAATGATCAGCATCAAGTTTGGATCCATAAGCGCACCTCACACCTCAATATCAACGATTTTCATAATGATCAGATACCCGATCACGATCATCACGCCCGCCGTAACTGGCATGCAACACCAGGCATCAGGGGGCATACCCAGAGTAAATAGCGGAGCCATGTAATCAGGGTTGATAATCGTAATGAAAATAGCCAGACCGATGGGTAGTGCCGTGATAACATAGGCCGAAATACGTCCCTGAGCCGTCAACGTTTTGATCTCACCTTTGATACGTACTCGCTCCCGTATCGTATGCCCAATCGTATCCAGAATTTGCGCCAGATTCCCACCAACCTCATGCTGTATGTTCACTGCCGTAATAAGCAATTCCAGATCATCCGAAGGGACACGCCGCAACAGATTGTCCAGGGCCTCTTCGGTTGTACGCCCCAGTCCTACCTCCTGCACCACACGATTAAACTCAACTGAGACGGGCGGCGGAGATTCTTTCGAGACCATATCCAGGGTCTGCAAAAAGCTATAACCACTACGTAAGGAATTAGCCATTAAAATAATCGTATCACCCAACTGGTTGTTAAAAGCCTTGACCCGTCGACCAGCACGAAAAGACACATACATATCGGGTGCAAATGACAGCGCCACAGCACCCACCAGAGCAGCAATCAGCATAGCCTGCGAAGACGCACGTCCAATAAAAGCTCCCGTGCCAGCTCCTGCTAACGCTGCCAGCAATTTCAGGGCAATAAATTCAGATACCTTCCATTTCAGATCAGCACGTGCTAGATTCCGTGCGATCTTATTGCCCTGTTCGCTTTTACGAACAACTGCATCCAATCGGGCAAATACTTGCTGTGGCTCGGCACCTGCTTCCTCGGTGCCACGCCCCGCATATTGCGAGAGACGCTCCGCGACATCATCACGTCCTATATTTCGGGCTACTAACCCGAATGCAACGATGACACCCAGAAAAACAACGCCAGCTAACGCAACAAATGGCAGCATGTCAGGCCCAAGCATGTTTTGCATTCCACCATCCCTAGAAGAACCGTTCCGCCGAATAGCCAAAAATGTTTGGTGGCAGATAAATGTTAAGGGTCTCAAACTTCTCTACAAACTTCGGTCGGACACCGGTTGGACGTAAGGTTCCTACAATTTTACCATTTTCATCGATACCTGTTTGCTCAAACACAAAGATATCCTGTAATACTACCACATCACCTTCCATGCCCTGTACTTCAGTGATCGCCGTAATTTTGCGTGTACCATCTTTCATACGGCTCTGCTGGACAATCACGTTGACCGCCGCTGCAATCTGTTCGCGAATAGCGCGTGAGGGCAAATCCATCCCAGCCATCAAACACATTGTCTCGATACGGGCAATACTATCACGTGGTGAGTTCGCATGCACCGTGGTCATAGAACCATCGTGACCCGTATTCATTGCCTGGAGCATATCCAGGGTTTCACCACCACGACACTCACCGACCACGATTCGTTCCGGGCGCATACGCAAACAGTTAATCACCAGATCACGAATTGTTATTTCACCACGGCCTTCAACATTTGGTGGACGCGACTCGAGCGTTATCACATGCTCCTGGCGTAATTGCAACTCTGCCGCGTTTTCAACGGTAATGATCCGTTCATCTTCAGGAATAAACGATGAAAGAATATTCAGGGTCGTTGTTTTCCCTGAGCCAGTACCGCCAGACACCACAATATTCAACCGAGCGCGGACACATGCGGCCAGAAACTCGCCCATTTCCTGGGTCAGCGTACCAAAACGCACCAGATCAGCTATCGTAAAAGATTCCTTGCGGAATTTACGAATAGTGATCACCGGGCCAATCAGTGACAACGGGCGGATAATCGCATTGACACGACTGCCATCAGGTAAACGAGCATCGACCATCGGCGACGACTCATCAATACGCCGACCCAGCGGCGCAACAATTCGATCAATAATGCGCAACACATGATCGTCATCATAAAAGACGACATCGGTTTTGATCAGCTTGCCGCGCTTTTCAATATAGATCTGCCGTGGGCCATTCACCATAATTTCGCTGATGTCATCATCTGCCAAAAATTGCTGCAATGGCCCATAGCCCAGAATATCTGCTGCGATACCTTCAAACATCCGCATACGCTCGGCACGACTCAAGACAATGCTCTCATTATCCAGGATCGAGTTAAAGACTTCTTCAACCTGGCGTCGCACACGTGTCGTATTTGAAAGATCCAGGTTAGGATCGAGTTCACTAATCAACTTAGACTGCACACGCAATTTCAGATCGGTGAAAGCATTTTCATGGTCACGGGCGCTTCCACCTGGACGCACCTCTTCCCGACGCAGAGTACTCGTCGCCACAGGACGTTGCGTCCCTGTTGCTTCCTCAGTTCCGGGGGTGGTACCACCAATCCGCTTCAACAACGACATACTACCGCCTCCGTCCATTGAAAAAACTGTTATCGTCGTGCCAGCAATCGACCAAACAAACCACGGCTCTGACCTGCCTTCTTCTGTGGTGGCCGCCCATCCGATGACGGCGGCACATCCGTAACCCCTTTCGAGACATTACACAATCGCCCGGCCAGGGTAAAGATATCCCGCGATGTTTGATGTGTACGTTTGGCAATCACGAGCGGTACCCCCTGATTGACGGAATACGTTACCTCCTGGGGTGCATTAGCGATCTGCAACACGACCTCGTGTTGTATATTATTCTGCACATCCTTGACATTAAAGCCCATGCGATTATCGGCCTTATTGAGTACCAGCATAATCTTTTCTTTCGAATATTCTAGTAACTCGGCAACCTCCAGAAAGAGCTTGATATTTTTGATGCATGGCATTTCCAGAGTCATCAAGGCCACAATCCGATCCGCTAAATCTAATACCGCCAGGGCACGATCTTGAAACGATGACTGCGTATCCACCACCACATAATCAAATTCACGACGCATCAACTCTAGTATCGTTCGTAAATGATCAGATGTTACCAGTTCACCCGTTTGTGGATTGGGCGGGGCAAGTAAGACTTTGATCTGTGAGGTATGTGTCGCCAGGACATCATTCAGTAAATCGCGGTCAAGATCGTCAACCCGTTGGGCCAGTTCCACTATTGTCTTTTTCGAAACCAGATTCAGAATAACGTTCAGGTCACCAAAAATCAGATTGCCATCAACCAGAACCACCTTCTTGTGCGTTAACTGGCGTAAGGCTATCGCTAAATTGGCCGCAATTGTCGAGGTACCCACTCCGCCTTTGGGACTAAACACCGCGATGATCTGCCCCTGCGTACCACTATCGACCGACCCATTATCGCTACTACTGCTTGCCTGGGGTGTAACACGGGGACGAGTGGCTGCCAGACGATGAACATGGCGAATAGATTTATACAGATCATCGGCACTGATGGGTTTGGTCAAAAATTCACGTGCGCCGGCCAGCATAGCCCGCCGCAGATAGTCGGTTTCGCCCTGGACACTCATAATGATGACCTGCACCGCTGAGTCCTGGGCCATGATCGCTTCCGTGGCCGCGATGCCATCCATTTCGGGCATATTAATGTCCATCAGGATCACATCCGGTTTATGCTGTTTTGCCATCGCGACTGCTTCACGGCCATTGCTGGCTTTGGCAATAACTTCGATATCTTTCTCGAAAAACAACAGCTTTTCGATCTGATCACGGGTATCGACAATGTCGTCCACAATCATTACCCGGATCTTGTCGCTTTGTGTCATGGATTAACTCCTCATTTCCCATTGTGCGGCAGTTGCGTACCTATTAGCACATAGTTCAAGCAAAAAACGATCTGCTTCACATCCACAACTTTTTTATTTCACAGAAGCAACTGGTGCGTGTAAGCCCACACTCAGGTGTCGAGTGTGAGCGTACGCTTGAACGGGTTAGCTACACCGGTTCAAGTTTGAACTTCGCTGCTATTGCACTGGCATCAGCGTTGCCCTCTATATGGGCGTAACCCGTCTCCTACGGCACCCATGTCAGGATCAAGGTCAGATCAATTAGGGGTAAGCGCCTCTTGTTCACTATACACTCGTCCGGGTACTGGCTGCGGTAATGGCATGTCAAAATCGCTAATGAGCAAATCAAGTGACGCACCGATTGTTTGCTCAAGGTCCACATCGCCAACCCCACGCAATACCAGGGTAATAGCGGCGTTGGTATTACGGGCAAAGTCAATCAATTCAGCTTCTTGATTGTTAACTGCTAGCACGAGCAACCAGTCCCCTTCGGTAATAAAGTTACCTTCCTCTACCGGCTGGCCTGATGCACCTGTTTGTTCTGTTGTGGTTTGTTCCGGTTGAGCCACTGGCGTACCCTCGGCATTAACCCTTCGACGGAGAATGCGTATGACCTGCACCTGTTGTACGATGGTTTTGGTAGACTGGAAAGTTTCGGTGAAGAACTCGTACTTTAACTGACCCTGGTCATCTCTTCCAAGCGGATACACAAGCCGGCGTGGAATAGAGAAAGTCGCAACCACATCGACAAAATCGTTGGGGCGAATCTGATCGGCTACGCCCGATAGACTGTTGACCAGGAGGGAATAGGCTTTCGTTCGCGGCTGATCTGGCTCGGCGGTTGGGATCTGCTGTGAGAGACCAGGCGTGGTTAAATCAGAGCGACGAATAGGATTGCCAGCGCGAATAACATTTTTTGCCACTTTCCCCTCAACATCCGTCATATTCCTCAAATATTCATTGGAAAAAGCATCGGTTGGAATAGTGCGTTCGTCCAATAAAGTATCCCGATCATCAATCAAGGTATTGGCGGGAATATCAACCCGTGCCACCACCACCCGAATGCCCGGATCTTCCGTGGGTATCGGGGTGATTTCGTTATCACCAATATTAGTCATCGGGAAAAAAAAGAACAGCAGTCCAATACCAGCCACCACGACAATTACACCAATGACAACTATAGCCATGATGCCGCCACGTCTCATAATGAGGCTTCTTTCCTTATCAATCGGAACACAACCAGCCACCAGCCATATTATGTGCCATATTATAGCACACGCCTGTTACCAATGGATCATGTTTAGCGCAATGTATGGTAATAACGTTCCGGGGCATGGCAGGTTCGTCTATAGACCTTATCCTATTCAAATCAATTCGTCGCGCTACGTTCCCTGCGTCAGTGACAATAGAGCCAATCTAAAAGAATGACCCAAAACCAGCGTCCAGGCTGGAGTCTGGACGAAATACTACCAGGCTAAACCCTGGACTCCGGTTTACCATTGGGATAGACCTGGTATATATTCCTGTTCATCATTCCTCCGTTGTCGTACTAGTAACCGTTCAGGGGGACTTTCGCCAGCGGGGGTTGCGGGCGGGGTCGTGCCCCGCCCAATCACCCCACCTGAACGGTTACGTCGTACTACAGAACATACCATTGATATTGGTAGTTCTTGTTCCACTTCTCGATCCCAGACATAACTGCACGCAGCAGGAAAATACGGTCTGTCCGTTTCCCTGCTGCGGTACGCTATGTCGTCGCCCTGCCATACCCATATTAGCGCCTGATAATCGGCAAATACACGGTGGGTGGCCCTTCCGAGGTTGGAGTGGGAGAGGGGGTCACGGTTGGATTGGCAGGCAACGTAGGCGTTGGCGTAGCAATCGCTGGTGGAATATCAACGTCAGGAGTTGCATCCGGCGGTGGAGTCATGGTCGGGTTCCAGACTGGATCATCAGCCGGATAAATAACAACCTCTAACGGATCGCTGACGTTGTTCTCTTCGCCCCCGGTTGATGTCTCGGCAATGTTGTTCAGCGAGTCTACGGCCAGATACACTGTATACACGCCGACTTTCTGGAAGAATTTTTCCATGTCTTGCATTGACGACAGTAGGGCATTATTGTTATGCGGATCATACCAGCGCTGGTTGATCTGGTAGGGTCTATCAATACCCACCTGGTTGCTGTTGACCATGGCATAGGATCTGACACATGGCAGGGGCGGATCAAGATTCAGCGGAAACACACTCAGTTGCGGTGGGATGGTTGTTTCACCAGGTTCTATTACACACAGGTCAACATAGAACGAACCAGGTGGCACCTCGGTGGTGTTCTCAACATCGTTCTGGTTGATAATTGCAATATTTAGTCCGATAAACGTACGTTCGTTCTCACCCCGCAGCGCCTGCAAAGTGTGTACCTTCAGATCCGGGCTGCCACTGGCGATCACATCGATCCCCACATCGAGCAGGGCGGGTGATAGGTTGATATTTGCACCGCGTCGTAGCAACGCTCGATATTGAACACAGTTGGCCTCTGGTTCGTCTTCACCACGATCTTCAAACACATGATTATTGAGACCAGTTTTTGAGAACTTGTCGGCATCAGCAGGCACCCCGTCCAGTGCTTTCCACTCTGCATTGCCAAAAGGGTTGTCAGCGCTACAGATGCTCTTGGTGACACGGTATTCCAGCCGCACATCCTGATCATCAGTTTGTTCGGTGTTCCAGATAAACTGCTTAATGCGCGCATCCGAAAGACGTGTGGTATGGAAACGTGAATAATACCACCCCTGCTCAACAACGTTACCGTCCTCTTCGGTATCACCCGTACCGCCCACACGACCCCTGAAGATGGTATTGCGCACACCAACGGTTCCAGCGGGATTCGGGCCGGTTCCAGCAATAGTAAAAATATAGACGGCCGCCGGGTCTTCTGGAGTTGGTAGAGCCGGCACGAATGCACTGGCGTGAAATGTACGCCAGAAAGGCAAGATGTTACTACTCTCGACAAAAAACTGCGGAAGCGTATCTGTTCCAAAGTTCTGCAATGTCAGATCATCGTTAACAATCGCCGTGAAGACAGCGCTCTCGCCATTTGCTGTCTCACTGGCTGCACCACCAATCAGATACAATTTACCAGCATGCACAACACCCGAAAAACCAATGCGCGGACCGAACGACACAGGTGAAGTGCCACCGCTTTGGAGCCGTCCTGGTTCCGTATCCCAGGTAAGTGCGCCATTACTGCTGATCATCGCTCGAAAGACGCGAGGATTATATTCCGCCTGACCGCCCTGCACACTCAACCGGGTTTGACCACCAAGAAGATAGATCGCACTATTACCGTTCTGGGCCACCACTGGCACCGCCGTGGCATTCCACAATCCAGGCACATCTCCGATCAAAGGAATATCTGGCCCGGTGTTCCAATTGCCTAGACTACCATTAGCCTTATTCACCTCCGCATAATACACGGTGCGCGACCCGCTGATCTGCAACCCACCAGTAAGGCTGATGCGGTATTCGAGGCCACCGAAGACATAAATGAATGTCCGATTATTAATCGTAATACTGGTCGCGGTTGCCGACTCCAGGCCATTCGGTAATTTTGGGCCTTCTGACCAGCTAATGGTACCTTCGGCATTAACGCGCCCAATGTGTACCACATTGCTGGAGAGAGTGGGGATTGGGCAGGGAGTAGGGGCTACTCGACCGCCAATGACATACAGCATGCCGGTATTACTCGTTCCACGTGGCCCATCATCCTTCACCGCTGCTACCGCAACACGGGTAACTGCAGCTACCGGAGCGTCACATGGCGGATCACTGGTTGGAAGCGTCGGTAGTTCGATTTCATTCCAGAGTGGGTCAGCATCGACAGGAGGACGACCCTGCGCTGGATCAATGTTTGTCCAATAGACTTTGCTTGAACCACTTCCCGACGCCGAGCCAGGGTTCGTACTACCGCCGATCACATACAGCCGCTCACCCAGCGCTACTACGCCCTGTTCGGCCAGGCTTTCAGGCAAGTTGAACGGTACATCCCCCCAGCGCCGTAGTCTACCAGCACGCATCAGTTCCACAGCACCATCGCCGGTAGCACTGATGGTAGTACGTTCAAAAATACCGCCGGCAAAGTCCTCCATTGTCGTATCCAGAGGTTGACTCACGGGCTGGTTGGCGATGGCTGGTGACGCTGTGGGCAGCAAGCCAATCATGAGTACCCAGATGCTAAACAGCACAACGACAGCACCATACTGTCGGACAGAAGTTTGTGTTATCATCGGAAAGCTCCGTGTTATACGCGGTTCGGCTTCATTATAACGAACCTGCTGTTAAGAACGGAAGTCCCATTTTGAACTGGTTGGGGCATTTCCCTGAAAGAAGTCGGGTCTCCTAAGCAGCACATTTCTTTTAAAATTGACAGTTATGTGTTAGGAGTCGCAGTGGGAGTTGTTACGCAAACGACTGGATAAACGCTCCTCACCCACTGTAGTCTGTAGCTCTGGCTGTAGAGGCAACACGGTCATCCAGCACATACGAACAGGTTCATCGCGTTCATGACCGTGATGAAGGTACCAAAGTTGACGGGTGTTGCTTGACTCCAGGCTGATGTCTATGGCAACATACTTTGACAACTACTACCCGCCGCTTACAGTTGTACTTCGCAGCATATCCAGACAATTGCATAAGTCGTCGGGTCAGAGCATGCTCTGACCCGACAAATAATGACCGAGTCTTACAGTTCAGGACAGATAGGATCTGCCAGGTTCAGTTCAATATCCTGTTTCTGATACCCAAAGTCCTTTGTTTCCCTGAGTGTGACGTTTAGTGCATCCTGGATCACATACTTACGTGGAGCTGCATCTTCGTCATCTGGATGCGTATAGTACAACTCAGCAGTGACAGTATACTGACCAGGTGGAATGGCATCAAAGCGATAGGAAAGTTTGCCTGTTATTGTATCATACGTAATGGCTGTTCCATTCCTATATTGCTCCGAGGGAACCGGGTCGAGGTAGACTGTTCCACTATGGAACGTACCACCAGGGGGAATTCTTTCTTGCATACCATGCATACTATTAGGAATACACATGTTTGAAGCAGATCGATCAAAGATACTCTTGAACGCCCCATCCAGGTCACCCGCATGCCTGACCGATATATAGTTCTGTGATCCTGATGCCACATTGCTCAAGCCAAGCGACTCAAATTGAGATATCGCCACCACAAATATCTCATGCCCGTTACCCTTAATCAGGTTGGCCTGTTCGATCATTTCCGTAATAGGACGATTAAAGACCCGGGTGCCAGTCATAGGAACTAAGCGATTCGCGGTCACCTTGCCGTCTGCGTGAACCTGTCCAGCCGGCGGTGATACGCCAACTTTACTGTTGATATGACAGTCTGCTTTCTCGTCAACGTTCAAGGCCTGGGCACAACCAGGAGGTACCAGATCAGCCGAAAGTGAGTGACAACGACATTCAGATCCGGCTGGAAAGAAATCGGCCTGGTTGTTATCAAATCCAGATCGAGTAGGATGGTCAGGGTCAAACAACGTATTGGCGACACCATCAGTGATCAGGATAACCACCGTCTTATATTCATATGTACGCCCGTTATGCGTAATCCGGTTATTGCCAGACAAGAGTCGACTGGCCTCATACAAGCCAGCAGCGGTATTCGTACCACCGACTGTAACGTAGTTTTGCCAGTTGCGAAAGGCACCTGACTCGCGTGCATACTTGATCAGTGTGTTTTTATCACTGGAAAATTCTGTCATTGATAAGGTGGGAAAATCCCGTTGTTGAAAACGAGTTCCACCATTTATAAACTCATTATTATACGTCAGGATAGCCATCTGATCATATGGTCGACCGATTTGATTGGGATCCTGAGTATCATTGCCTTCAATATGGAGCAGGCTGACCAAATATTCCAGCGACTTCCGTGTTACGTGGATACGCCGCTCCTCTTTGACATCATAGGCAGAATTGGCACTATTACAAATGCGCTGATTCGCATTCTCTTTGTCGGTATAACCGCACTGCATACCACCCTTACCAAGGCCGTCAAAATTCCAGTTCATAGAGCCAGATACGTCCATCACCACCACAAACCGGAGTGGCTTGTATTCTCCCGATGACGTCCGCCACTGGGGTAAGAACGAAATATCGCCCTGTAAACCAATTACCCCTGTTTGTGCCGGGGCTGTGAGACAGGCGGAGGAGTGATCGACATTCCCCAGAGCAATCAGGTCAATATAATCATCGCCCAACCCATTACGACCATAGCCAGCCACCATAAAATTACCAAACCCACTGATCAGATACCCGGCATCACGGTCAGTGGAGATAGTGGCTTTATCAAAGATCGGCAAGATCATGACGGTACCCCGGGTAGGGCTATTCTTATCGATCTTGTGGCCATCGAGCAGTCTCCGAACACCACCATTGTTCGTAAAGGGATCATTGCCATAGATGACATCGCCTACACTTAGTTGTTGCGGCTTTTCGGGATAGCCAGCCGGCTCTTGCCAACCAACCGGGCGGCGAGACGCTCCACCAGAGGCAAAGTTTACTTCTTGAAACCCACGTGCCAGGCTTCCATCACCGTTCAACATCGTTACGAGATCTTGTTCGGAACCACCCTCTGGTAACCAGCGTACCCAACCAAAATCACTCTGATTGGCACTATTGCGGAGAAACAATCGACGCCATGTCAAGCCGCGCAATTCGCCCTGTTTCAGATAACCAAAGATGAGGTTGCCTTCATCGTCGTAGGGTAATCCACTAGGATTAGGATCACGAAAAGAAAGATCACTGTTAAGCGTTTTCTGATTGACAGCAATTGGATACACACCGCTGCCATAGGGACACCGCATGGCGAAGGAGTCAGTGCCGAACGGAAACGTATCTTGATTGACTACACGGGCAAAGAATGTATCAACTGTACCTGATAATTCTACCTGAATATATCCCACATTAACTGGTGCGTTGGCACCACACGTACCAACCTCAGAGCAGCCACTGACAGGCTCGCCATTGGTCTGCAAGTAGTACGCACGATACCTAACCTTGCCACTATCCAATTTAATACCATTTGCCCGCAGCGCTGCTTCAACCGCCTGCTTGATGTCCGCATCACGGACGGTGCCGCTGCTGGTCTCAATATAGCGCTCCATACCGGCAATGGCGGCAGCATTGGCAGCATTGACTGCTCTACGTTGTTCGGCATAGGTATTGCCAATATCCACAGAGAACCCGAGTACTGCAAACAAGAATACAATACATATAGCAATAAACGGAATACTCTGCCCAGTAGTGCGATACCGCCCAAAGCCAGTTCTCATTTTGGGCTTGCGATTTTTCATTCCGATTCCTCCTATGTCCCAGTAATGATGATAGAGATATAGCTACACATGTACACCGTAACCATATCCGCTGATTTAATCACGTCGTTTGACGTAATCGGTTTATGTGGCGTGAAAAAGGCTTGATGCTAGGCAAAGATGCCAGTGTCAACCTTTTACACTTTTTGTTAACGCGAATACGGTCTTGCTCACGTGAACCAGTGCTAGAAGTGCGGGCGTTTTTTACTCCCGGCACTACACGGGCGGGACGCCCGCACTCTCAGGTTAACCAACCGTTTATTCGCGCCAGGTACTTTTTTCGTCAACCCATTAGCAGCAGCGACTCACGAGTTGCGAAAGAGCAGCATATCGCTACGGATTTTCAAGATCGATGATGCACGTAACGTAACCGTGTCACGTAGCACTGGTGCGAACGGAAAAAACGCATTGTAGTCATATGAAACTTCTACACGAATATAGCAGTGCCTGGCCGTGAGCATATCTTCTTGCGTGCAGGATGGATCGCTGGCTGACACATGTCCATCAAAATTCGTGTCCTTCAGTACACTAATTTTAATCCGATCGTCTGGTAGGTCGCGCAGATCATAAATACCAATACCACGGTCACCTGATTCAAACCGTACGCGTTTTCTAATCTCATTTTCGCGTATCGACACTCCCGTAGGCACACCATTGCTGTCGACAATCACCACCGGAAAACTGCCGAAAAATGCGCCTTCCTGAGCCGCATTGCGTAGGCCTTGCATCGTAAAAAACATTAATCCTAAGTCAACGGCTGCTGACAACAGCAAAAAAATAAGTGTAATCGCAATCGCAAATTCGACGAGTGCCTGGCCTATCGTTCGTTTGTGCTTGCGCATGATCTTTCTCGCTTTCCTTACCTATCTGGCAAAATACAGGCGATCCCGTTCGGAATAGCATCATCATCGGTCACCTCTCCCTGACTACCGGGTCGGTTACCGAGACCTTGCAGCGAGCGACGTGTTGTCACCTCAACGGTCATCACACCATCGTTGCCAAATACCGGAATGAAATTGTGTAGCGGGGTCAATGGTTTAATATCATAGCGAATGCTGACCTCGATTGGCCCGCGGTCAAAAAGATTGCGCGTGTGTCCACCATTAGGGTAAGAGACCCTGGCCTGATCCCAGATATCATCAAAAAAGAGGACTGCCTGTGACTGCACCTGCTTTCTGATGGTGTTCATACAAGGATCGGAACTATCCATACCTTTAGCTTCAATCCACTCGGCAAAGGGTGGCAATTTTGAGGCTGTTTCGGCTCCATTTCGTGCCGCCTGATACACTGTTGCATAGCCAAAGATGTACCAACTGAAGTCCGTAATTGCAAACATGAGGATTAACATCATGGGCATGACAATCGCCATCTCCACAATAGATTGGGCTGTATCTCGTCGTCTCATAGCTCTCTCACTCCCTGTGTGCCTGATCATAACCAGATAAGTACATGCTGATTATAAATCAGGGCATTGAACAGAACAATAGCCTGATGGTACTGATCCTGATAAAAGATAGCCGGTCGGCTCTAAGCACCCTACAAACGTTGTCAACAGCAGGCACGACCTCAGCCACATTCGAGATCACCGCTCACGTTCGTGCAACAATCGGCGATAGGCAGTCAGTGCGGTGCGTTGACTACTCCATTTCAATGGTGGTATATCCTCCAGCGGCAGCACCTGCGCCTCACTGTTTTCGGCAAGGTCTGTTACCAGAGTGCCGCCAATAGCGCGCCCGGTAAAGCAGAAGACAAGATAGAACAGACGGGCATCACCATAGGAGGGACTATGCTCGTAGGCCAGAAACTGAAGATCGGCCAGGATAAGGCCCGTTTCTTCGTGAACCTCACGCAGGGCCGCGTCGGCCGGGTCTTCACCAAACTCGGCATGGCCAATTGGCAAATGCCATATGCCCCGATCCGGCTCGATATTGCGCTTGAGTAACACAATGCCTCCCTGGTACTCGATGACTACTGTGGCAGCGATGTTAGGGTTGGGATAATGAATCCAACCACAAGCGGGACAGTACTGCCGCTCCATGCCGTGAATAACCTTGCGTGCCAACGGGGTACCATCAAGTGGACAATAATGAAAGCGATAGCGCGTTGGGTATTGATCAATGGTCGGTAGAGACATCCCTTCATCTTTCTGGCTGAACAGTTACGTCTTACGTATCATACCAATAATCAGCGCTCGCTGCACCACCCACAAGGATTGTCCGCAGTTCAGCCACACTGCAAACTACACAGTCCGGTGCGCAAGCGACCAGTTCCGCCACACTCCCGTAGCCATAGCTCACAGCGATGGCCGGTATGCCGTGCATGTGCGCCCCCACGATGTCTTGTTCTCGGTCACCAACCATCACTATCGCCGCCCGCTCGTCGGCCCTGAGCTGTGGCAGCAATGCGGCGATAACGTCTGCTTTGGTGTGTAAGCGGCCATCGAGGGTCGCGCCGCCAATCACTGCAAAACAGGTTGCCAGGTCAAAATGCTCCAGGATGCGCCTGGCATAGACCTGCGGCTTGGAAGTTGCCAGGAAGAGACGACAGCCGAGCCGCTGCAGATCGGCCAGCAGTGCCGGAATACCAGGATAGACTACATTCTCGAATAAGCCCACCCTGGCAAACCGATCACGGTAGAACGTGATCGCCTGCGCTACCTTGTGGGGGTCGTCGGTGTGCAAATAGTGCGCAAAGGACTCGCGCAGCGATGGCCCGATCCAGGAGTAAAGATCGGGCGCTGATGGGGCTGAATAGCCCAGACGTTCCAGAGCATACTGAATGCTGCGGGTGATCCCCTCAGCCGGGTCAGTCAGTGTGCCATCCAGGTCAAACAGGATGGCACGATAGATCGGCGGCAGTTTGCGCGGTGTTGGTGACATTGATTTGCTTTCTATACCGAACGACTAGCTCGCCCGTTCACGGGCCGGACGATCCCACCGCGTATCTCCTGTCAATGATGATTACACGTAACTGTATGTGGGGTCATACCAATGTGCCTTCGACCTTCCGCATCTGGTGGTTCGTCTGACGCTTGCTCCTACGCCAACGAGCTGTCCCCTGGAACGAGCTGTCGCGGGGCGGAGAAGCGTGGCATGCAACACCCCGCCGCCCCCCCCGCTGGGGGGCGTCCTGATGCCGCACAACCGGGCCTTGCGCAAAAAAACCTGCTCTTGTGAAGGGCGGCCCCCATACCCCCCATGCCGCAACGCCAGCACGTGGGCGGACGCACGGCACGACCATGCGGAAGGGTCACGACGAAACGGGCTAATATACGCTATAATACCAGAACGTACCATGTCTTTCAGAGGTGCAGCATGATATCACTCTCTCCCACCCACTACTATCTGGGCTTCAACCTGGTGCCAGGTATTGGCCCGACGCGCCTGGCCCAGTTGATTGACCGTTGCGGCTCGGTTGAGGCCGCCTGGCATGCCGATGACCTGGACATGATCGCGGCTGGTATCGATAGTAAAGTGAGTGCCGCCTTGCGTGAGGCGCAACGCACCCTGGATCTGGAAGCAGAGTTTGAACGCACGGTCACGGCAGGTGTGCAACTTGTGACGGTTGAAGATGCTACGTATCCGTCGCTTCTGGCCCAGATTCCGGCCCCTCCCCCGCTGCTGTATGTACGCGGGGCCATGATCCGTGCCGACGAGTGGTCGGTTGCGGTGGTTGGCACCCGCGATCCATCATGGTATGGCAAAGAGGCAACGCGGCGAATCGTGACCGATCTTTCGCGCAGCAGCGTGACCGTGGTAAGCGGTTTCGCACTGGGTATTGATGCCGTTGCCCATAGCGCTGCGCTCGAAGCAGGTGGTCGCACGATTGCCGTCCTTGGCTGTGGTGTCGATGTACGTTATCCCGAACGTAATCAACGGTTAGTGCCGCAGATTCTGGAGCAGGGGGCGCTGATAAGCGAATACCCGCTGCAAACTCCGCCAGCACCAGCCAACTTTCCGCCGCGTAATCGCATTATCAGCGGATTGACGCTGGGCACGCTGGTGGTAGAGGCCGGGCAAAAAAGCGGTGCCTTGATTACGGTCAATTTTGCGCTGGAGCAGGGTCGGGATGTTTTTGCTGTACCAGGCTCGATCTTGAGCAGCAAGAGCATCGGCAGCAATCACCTGATCCGCACTGGAGCAGGGTTGGTCACGTGTGGTCAGGATATTCTCGATGCCCTCAACCTGACCAGCGCCAGCGTCCAACAAGAAATTGCAGCAGCCCTCCCTGAAGACCCGACTGAAGCGGCATTACTCACGCTGATATCGTCCGAGCCGCAACACGCCGATCAGTTGAGTCGCACCTGTGACATGTCGGCGGCGGTCGTCGCCGCAACGCTGGCGATGCTCGAATTGAAGGGCTATATTCGGCAGGTAGCTCCGATGGAGTATGTACTGGCGCGTGAGGAGCGTGCGATTTATAGCTCTGAAACCAACACAGCCCCTTAATTCTACGAGATATGCGGTCGCTTATCAAAATATCTTTTTCGCCTGCGATCGAGTGGAAGCAACGCTGCGGCAAAGGTCAAAACCACTTTGTGATAGACGACCGCGTACCTCGTGTTATACCGTTTCGACCTGGACATTGCGCATGTTCTGGTCTTGAACACGCGGTCGTTCATCACTCCATAGATTTCGCCTTCGGCGAGCGCTCCTTTTGCTCGAGCGAGTCCCGTCCCTGCAGCCGCAGACGAAACGCGGCGGCAGATGATCCACCGCGTCCGTCCTGACATACGGAAGGAGCCTCACTGCGCCCCACCCCCTCCGAGCGGGAGTAAGGAGTCGAAAAAAGGCGGAAGGGCGCAGTCACATAGGTATTAGTTGAAGAAAGCCTCAAGGCGATCAGCAAACGCATGTTCGAGCATGTGCGCCGTACGTGACAGCAGCGGCGGGAGATTATCTGGCGCAAAGAAGGCTACCTGCACATTCTCTACACAGCGGGACTCAAGCGTGCCACTCAGAATGCGCCCGGCCATGAAGACGGCAAAAATTTGCACCTGGTCGCCATTCGGATAGCTCCACTCAAAAGCATGGCCGCCATACACGCCGATCAACCGCTCCGCTGCCACTGTTAACCCGGTTTCCTCCTGTACCTCACGGATCAGTCCCTGTGAAGGAGTCTCGTCAATTTCAATCGTGCCGCCAGGAACGTCCCACAACATCACATCGGCACGACGACAGAGCAGCACTTGCCCCTGATCGTCGCGAATAAAGCCACAGGCGCGGAGTTGCAGAATCCGTTGATGACCAACATACGAACGCAACCAGCGAGTGTATTTTACATCCATAGCGCCCTCCTGCGTTGAGCAGTCTGATTAGTGGCTACCCATCGGGAAACCGACTATGCCGATCACATCCTTGCATACTCCTCTTACCAGACATCGGTGTATTGTATAGTTGCATCTATGTCCATCGTTTGAACGTGCGCTCTATTATACCGTACCTGGTACTACACCGAGACTGCCCCGGAAAGAGATTGCGAGGGACGAAACTCCACCGAAATCTTCTGTCTGGTGGAGGGCCTGCGGCCCCGTACTCCCCGCCGAGACGCAGTCTCATTGTAGTGCTAGCAGGCGAGACGAAATCCCATGAACTCATTACAAACAGTGGGCAGTAACCGAAAGCGGCAGGCGCACCGCGCAAATCCCTGCGGATTGGCATAGCAGCCGCCGCGCAAAATACGGCGGCCTGGAGCTTCACGTTGCTCGCGGCCATCATCAGGATGATATGGATAGAGGGCGTCAAGGCTGGTTGTCCATTCCCAGACATTCCCGGCCATATCCAGGACACCATAGGGACTCGCACCCGCTGGATAACTGGCAACCGGCACGGTCTTCTGACCAACTTCACGCGTATTTGCACATTGTGGGTCAAAGGTATTGCCCCAGGGAAACGTGCGTCCATCGGTGCCACGGGCAGCGTGTTCCCATTCCGCCTCGGAGGGTAAGCGCAAGGTCACTGGTTGGTTTACCGGGTATGCTGGAAGTGGACGATAATCGGTTGCTGCCAGCATGTTGGTGAGCCAGGCACAACAGGCTTGCGCTGCGTGCCAATCTACATCAACCACGGGATGGTCGCGCAACGCATCGGGTGGCGTCGAACCGTGCCAATGCAGGGGTGGCCGGGTACCTGTTGCGGCGACGAAAGCGCCATAGAGGGCATTGGTCACAGGAACACGCGCCATAGCAAAAGCAGGTAAGGCGACCATGTGCTGCGGCGACTCCTCGCGGTAGCTTTCACGTGTACCGCCATAACGGGTCGCCAGCGTACTCAGTTCACTCTCCGGCGTGCCCATCAAAAAGGATGTGGCCGGGATCATCACAAATTCAGGCAGAAGATCTATTATATTCATACTATAGCAATCCTCTATCAGTTGTGAAGTCCCGGAGTCCAGGCTAAAGCCTGGACTCCGGGAGGGACAGCCAGTCCCTTGCTTCGTTCAGTTGTGAAGTCGCGGAGTCCAGGCTTTAGCCTGGACGGAGCAAGACCCAGACGAAAGCCGGGACTCCAATGTACCCCTAGTATAGGATTGCTATAGTATGCTAAAGCTCGCACTAACGCAACCCGCGAATCTGCGTGCGGGCTATGCTCAGGCGAATACGCTCCAGTTCGGTGCGGGCTTGCGTGCTAAATTCGCCGGCATCATTGGCCTGGATCACCGCCTCAAACGAAGCCACAGCCTCATCATAGAGATTAAGGTGTTCTTCGGCCAGACCTTGATAGAACCGGGCAGCGGTATAATCGCCCGCCCGTGACTGCACAGCGGATCGAAAGGCATCACGTGCCGGCTCCATCTGGTTCTGGGCCATATAAGCATGCCCTAGCCAGTAAAAAGCCTCAGAAAAATTGGGCTGTAACGCTAGAGCGCGTTGCAGATCGTTGGCTGCGGCCTCATAATCCAGGCGTTGTATCAACAGCACCGCTCGCCGATAGAATGTCTCAGCAATGGTGTCATTGGCATCAATCGACGCATTATACGCCGCCAGTGCTGCATTCTCGTTCCCTGCCTCTTGCTGGAGCTTGCCTTTGAACAACAGCGCCTCAGCGTATGCAGGCTGGAGGCGTAGCGCCGTTTCAATACTTGTGGCGGCAGCAGTGCGTTGCCCCAGCGCCAGTTGAGCATGGGCCTGGCCCAGCAACGCTGGTGGAAATTCGGGGCGTAACGCCAACGCCTGTTGATACTCGGCAATGGCGCGTTCCATAAACTGACGATGGGTATCGGCGTCACGTACGGGATCTAATTCGGGTTGACGCAGCAGCGCTTCTGCGATCCAGAAGTGAACCAGCGGATTATCGTCATTCACAGAAAGATTGCGGGCATGTTCAAAGTGGGTCAGGGCCACGTTCCAATTCCCGCGACTGGCAGCGATCTCGCCCAGTCCGATCACCGCATCAACCCGTGTTGCATCGAGGCTCAAGGCCTGCTGATAGTAGGCAAATGCTTGCTCCAGCGCATTGTTACGCTGTTGCGCATCGACATAGGGCGTCCGCCACTCCACATGCCCCAGATCAATCAGCACTGAGGCCCGTACCTGGTGCAACGCCGGATCACGCTCATTGATCGCATTCAGCGCTGTCTGCAGTTCTGTTCGCGCCCGATCCAGGTTGTTGAGCGCCAGAAGCGCCCGTCCCAGACCATAATGCAACCAGGGATTGCCCGGTTGTTCATCGAGCGCCGTCTTGAAGGCAACGACTGCCAGGGGCGCTTTCCCATGTTCCAACAGCCGCTCGCCAATTGTATAGAGTACCTGAACATCACGCAGGCCAGCATCTATTGCGCCTTGAAACTGGGCATCGGCAGCATCGTGGTGCCCCATCATTTGCAGCAACTGCCCCTTAAACAGCATGGCTTCGGCATATTGCGGGCGGAGGGCAATGGCACGATCAATACTGCGTAACGCTTCTGCGTCATTCTGATCCAATAGATGTTGGGTACGAGCCAGACCAAACCAGGCTTCAGCAAAATCATCTTTGCTGTTTAATGCCTGGGTATAAGCGACCTGCGCGGCTGGCAGATCATTCTGGTGCAGCAAAGTTTCAGCCATACGGAAATGCACCAGCGCATCATTGGGGCGCTGTTCAGCCAGGATGGAGAGTTGTGCCAGCACGAGATCCAGATCACTATCGAGTTCAGCAATATCGACCAGTTTGAACCGGGCCGGAAAGAAGGTTGGATCGCGTTCCAATGCCTGTTCCATCCATTGCCGCGCTATCGCCCGTGCTTCCGGGCTGTCCGACCGTCGCTCCAGTTCGAGCCAGCCACGGCCATAGTAGCCCTCTGGACGTTGCGGGGCGCGCTCGATCACCGTATCATAGATCTGGGCCACCTGCACCTCATCATAATCGTTTCCCAGGCGCAAGGAACGGGCATAGGCCAGTAAAACCGGCACATTGTTGGGTTTACTGACATACAACGATTGCAATAATGCCTGTCCTTCTTCAAAGCGGGTTCTTGAGCCAAATAATGCGGCGTAGATGCTGCTAAACAGGTTGCGCGCCTCATTCTGGCGGGTGCGGCCTTCTTCGAGGATGAGTAGCGCCTGATAGAATTGCTGCCGGGTCAGATGTTGCTCGATTCGCCATGCCTGACCATTTGCTACCAGTCCTAATCCGTTTCCAGCAGCGGTCGTCGCAGCGGCGCGGCTACGCCAATTTGACAGAGTATCAGTACTGAGTGCTACTGCGTTTTGCATGTAATCCTGGGCAGCATGCAAGGTGGCAGGTGGTTGGGGGGGAATACTCTCCAACTCCCAGGTAAGCGGCCCATACGCCTTGATCTGGCGCGCCACATGGAGCAATCCGCGTTGCTCCTGGTAGGCTGCACGCAAAAACTGGCTCAAAAGGGGCCGTTGATGGGCCGGAACGGCACGCAGGTCACGCCGAATTTGCCTTTCAGCCTGAGCCAGGGTCGTCTGCGCCTCATCAAGGCGTCCAGCTTCACGGTAGGCCTCGCTCAACGCCAACAACAGCGGCGTATTTGCTGGTAGCAGGCTCCGCGCCGGTTCAAAAGACTCGATGGCCTGTTCTGGCTGATTGCGCTGTTGTGCCAGCAACCCCAGGTTGAACCGCAGTTCGCCCAGGTCATTCTCTGGATTGGTTTGCTGGATCTGGCGACTGGCTTCGTACAGCACACTGGCAGCCAGTTCGTGATCGGCATCTAGCAAAATCGCACCCAGGTTGTTGTACAACAGCGCCCGTTCGGCAGCAACCACGCCTGTGGGTTGCTCCAACGCCCGACGATAGGCCGCAGCGGCCTGATCGTAGGCTCCGCGTGCCCACAGGATATTGCCACGGATAGCATCGGGAAAAGTGGGGTTGAGTTCCAGGGGATAATCTTCGAGTAGACGAGACAGAGCAGTATAGGTTTGATCGGCGTTCCCTTGACTATAATCGGCCAGTGCAATCAGCAAGCGCGGTAAGACCGCCTCGCCATTGAGTAGTGTACCCTCGTTCGCCAGCGTATACGTATGGGGCATACGGAAACGTCCGGTATAACCAGCCCACACATGCGGGCCATAGTTGCCCACCGGAGTATAGGTCAGGCGTGGTTGTAGCGTCGGCGCATCGGGTAGTCCGCCAGCAGCCACGCTGCCCCAGATAAGCAGATCGGCACCCTGACGTGTTGCAATCTGGAGCGCCATAGATTCATCGGTTGGAACTGTGCGAATTGCCCGGATCGACACATGTGCATGATCGGCAGTATGTTCCTGGAGCAAGGCGGTCAACTGCGTGGCAACTTTACGGCCAGTCTGCATATCGCCAGCATCAGTGAATGGGGCAACTAGCACCACAAATTGGGACGCTGCCCGCGAAGTACGCATGTTGTCGATCACTAGCCAGACCGCAATCAGGAGCGGAATAACCACGATCAGCGCCAATAAGCGCCAGTGCGCGGGGCGTAAGCGTCGCTCAGACGAGGTAGGGTTCTGATGGCGCGGGTCAATCGGGTGAGCCACAGCTTTACCATCCTGCTGCTCAACATGCGCCTCGATCATACCTGCCTCGGAAGCATCGTCCCTGGCTGAGTCCATCATCTGGTTATGCCTATGATAGCGCCCACGTCCCAGGTTTTCAATAATTCGTGAGAGTTGTATTCGCAGTCCCATGCACTTTATCCTCAACGTGAACTAAATAATACCAATTTGACTTCGACCTTCTGCATCCGTATGATCCGTCTTACGCTTGCTTATACGACAGTGAAACTTCCCCTGGAACGAGATGTCACAAGACGAGAGGTTCTGCAGACATCCCCTTTCTGGTGCGGCGCGGCGAAGCCACGCCGCACCAGAAAAAGGAACATGGGCGGGGGCCGCAGGCCCCCGCCCCCCCACCGCGACGCAGTCTCGTTGGCGTACGAATGGCAAGACCATGCGGAAGGGTCACATCGAAACGGTATCTCTCAGGACTTACGCGGTCGTTCATCACCACAAGGGTTTCGCCTTCGGCAGAGCGGTACTTCGTCTGTTTTTCCCGCCGCCTTTTCGCCAAACGGGAAAAGGGGGCGGGAGAGAAAGCGTTGCTTCCACGCTGCCGCAGGCGCACAAGGTCAGTGGATGACTCACTGCACAAGTCCTGACTCTGCTGGTATGTATAGCTAGAACATAACGTGCGTCAAGAGCGCTTGCACGTTGGTAAGAAATTCGTGATCGCTAAAAGGCTGCCAGAGACAATTCGCCAGCACATGTTCCCTGTCCGCAACCGGTGTCTTAGATGGCGACATGAGGAGCAACACTGGCAGGGCTGGCGTGTCTCGGCGCAGTGTCGTACACAATTCGTATACCGTTGGCCCCAACCGTATATCAACCACCAGCAGATCGGGATGGTGTACCGTACGTTGTAACAGCAGATAGGTCGAAACAACATCCGGAGCCAACACAATGCGATAGCCTTGCTGCTGGAGTAACACTTGCAAGCGATAGTTGAGAATGACATCACCACAAATCAAAAAAACCGTTGGCAATACAGAATCGGAAGAGGTGCTACTGAACTCTATCGGAAAGGCACTGCGCTGATCGACTTCATACACACTGCCGGGCCTGGTTTTTGCATACTGTTTCATCTCGGTCGCAATGCGGCTGACTTCTTCGTGATCGTTGAAGGAACGGTAACAATTGGTTACCACCCCGATCGAGATGGAGGTGATCGGAAATTCACGTAACACTCCCTGGCGATCCAGGCTTTGCAGGTAGCCGCGTTGAATGTCTTCCGGGTTGTAGAGTTGCTGTACACGCGCATCAAACTGCTCAATCAACGTTGTACACAAGGGATGCAGAATATCAGGTGTGGTAAGAATGGCGAAGTCATCACCGCCGATATGCCCAATAAAATCCTGTTTGTGTTGATAGCGTGAAACCCCTTCGATCAGTACATCAGCCAGCAGACGGATCATCCGATCCCCGCGTGCAAACCCATAGACATCGTTAAAGGCCTTAAAATTATCAAGATCAATATACAATAGCGCAAACGGTTCGTTACTTTTCATCCGAAACTTTAACTCTTCGGTCAACAGCACATTTCCCGCCAGGCCAGTTAGCGGACTATGGACTGGTCGTTGTGCTGCTCGCCGCAGATGGCGTTTGATCCGTGCGAGCAGTTCATCGACAGCAAACGGCTTGATAATATAATCATCGGCACCACTCTCGAAACCGGTAACTACTTCATCGGGAGTTGATCGGGCCGTCAGGATCACTATCGGCAAATACGATGTCCGAGTATCGTTGCGAATTTGACGAATAGCTTCGTACCCATCCATAGCCGGCATTATCAAATCCACCAGGATGAGATCGAGCGGTTGCTCCTGGGCTATACGTAGCAGTTCATAGCCGTCATGTGCAAGTAATACCTCATAACCCTGGCTCTGAAGGAGAACCTGGAGTGCCTGGCACATTGATTTATCATCGTCAGCGATCAGAATACGGTTATACTCCACTATCAAGCATTCCTCTATGCAAACGGTTCTTGCTGACTGATGCCCAGATCTGCATACGGGATACATCGGATCGATCAGTGCCGGTTACGCACCAGCACCTTCAGTTGACCTGGAGCAGCAGCAAAGGCAGCTAATCCATCGCAAAGATCAAACGACGCATGAATCAACGGAGCGGTTTCGATCAAATGCCGCTCCAACAACCGCAATGCTGGGGCAAATGGTCCACAGCGTGAACCAATCAACTGGACTTCATCGACCACAACCATACTCAGGTTCAAATCTGGTGCGGCATGCAACGTACTTTTCAGCACCATCCGGCCTCGCGGACGCACGAACTGGCGTGCAGTTGCCAGGCCATCAGGTCGCCCGGTACAATCGACAACCACATCAAACGTTCCACGCGCAAAGTCGCTGGCAACTCCACAGGTAATACCCTGACGCTGAAACAGTTCCCAGCGTTCATGATGATGACCGATCAAACTGACTGCACACCCCGGTAGCCGCAACACCTGAACAATCAACGCTCCTAGCTTGCCATCACCGACAACTGCTACGCGATCAGTAGGATGCAGGTGGAGTTGCTGTAAGATCTGTAACGCCGCCGCCAGAGGTTCCACAAATACGGCAACTTCGTCCGGGATGGTATCGGGTACACGGTGCAAGCAGGTGATCGGTAAGGAAAACAGTTGAGCCATGACCCCATCACGCCGGTCAATCCCCAGGGTGGTGCGATATGGACAGTGTGACTCTGCACCCTGAAGACAGGTCGGACAACGACGACAGGCGGCGTTAATCTCGCCAACCACCCGTTGGCCGATCCAGCGCGAGTCGGCACATTCGAGGACAGTGCCGACAAATTCATGCCCCAGTACTCCCTGGAAATGCATGTAGCCACGCATTATTTCAATATCAGTATGGCAGATGCCCATCATGTGGGGCCGAATCAGCGCCTCACCTGCTACCAGGTGTGGTTGTGGATAATCATGAACCAGGCGCAAATGGCCGTCAAACAATAAGGCTTGCATGAATATACCATCAAGACTGAGATTGACATGACAATGTTGTACGGGATGAAGTTGTGGCAAAAACCTGATCTTTGCACTTCTAGCTATCAGATGTACGAAAAGCCGTGTTGTGTATTATACTATGATGAATACGCCTGCTGCAAATATTTGCCAGGAAGTAGCGGGACGCCCGCCAGCACGCACGGTGCGGGCAAGCTGCCCGCGCTCCCGGCTGCGGGCAGCTTGCCTTGAGTGTGAACAGTTAGGCAAGGATTATTTACACGGAGTAAATTGCTAGAATGCGTATTCTCTATCTGGGAAGTCCGGCTGTTGCGGTTGCACCTCTCACGGCACTGGTGCGTGCCGGGTATGAGATTGTTGGCGTTATCACCCAACCGGATCGTCCAGCCGGGCGTAACCGTGTTCTGACGCCCCCACCAGTCAAGGTTGCGGCCCAAACACTGGGGTTGCCCATCATACAACCACCAACATTGCGCGACCCGGCAATCGTGGCCCATCTAACGGCCTTACAACCAGAGGTGGGCGTCGTAGCAGCCTATGGTGAAATTCTGCGCAAAGCGATACTTTCCATTCCACCACGCGGCTATCTCAACATTCATCCCTCACTGTTACCGCTGTATCGTGGCCCAATGCCGGTAGCCGCAGCTATTCTGGCTGGAGATACCGAGACCGGCGTAACGATTATGAAGTTGACGCCGGGAATGGATAGCGGGCCGATTCTGGCCCAGGCTACCATGCCGCTCGCCGCTGATGCCCGTACAGGCTCACTGACGGCGCAGTTGTTTGAACTGGGAGCGCAGTTGCTCCTGGAGGTGTTACCGCGTTACGCTGCGAACCAGTTGGAACTGCGGGAGCAGGATCACAGTCAGGCCACAGTGACCCGATTGCTCACCAAAGAAGACGGGCGCATCGACTGGGCGTTACCAGCCGTGATCATTGAGCGTTCGATCCGAGCCTATGATCCATGGCCAGGCGCGTTTACCATCTGGCGCGGACAACAACTCAAGCTCCTGACTGCGCGGGTACATGCGCAGCGAACAGACAATGACCCACCAGGTACCTGTGTGGATGTAGCTGATGGCCCGCTGATAACGACTGGCAGCGGTGCGCTGGAACTGGTAGAGGTACAGCCAGCAGGGAAACGGCGTATGACTGGTCGTGCCTGGCTCAGTGGGTATCAGCAAGGTATCGTTGGTGAGCAATTCGGGGTATAGCGCGCTTATACCCACAGCGTTTCTGGCTCCACTACTGGAATGCACACCGGCTGCGGCGCAGCGATACGAGGGCACCTACTCATTACCTGACGATGCCTCGATTTGCGCCAGAAAATCGGCCAGCGCCATTTGCCAGGGCCGTAGTGTCACTCCCAACGCTGCACCGGCAACATTCGCCAGGGCTGTGTAGGGCGGAGGCGTACTATCACGGTCGAAATCGGCCAGGGTGATTGGTGTTAACGGTATATGTTCCTGCCTGGTCTGGCGTAAGATTTCCTGGGCACATTCATAGCGCGAACATGCGCCGCTGTTGACCAGGTGATAGACACCATAAAACGGCAGCGTAATCAAGGCAGCAATGGCGTCGGCCACATCGACCGCATAGGTCGGGTTGCCGATCTCATCCGTCACCATCCGCAAGCCGCTGGCGGGCGGATGGGCGGCCAGCCGCAAGACGGTGCGCACAAAGTTGCGCTCTCCACCAAACAACCAGGCCACGCGCACGATGTAAAAGCGGTGCAGCAGCTCACGCACGGCCTGCTCACCAGCCCACTTCGACCAGCCATAGGCATTGATTGGCCCGACCGGATCGTATTCCACATACGGACGGCTGGCATTCCCCGCAAAAACTTCGTTGGTGCTGATATATACCAGTGGTGCGTTGAGTTGCTGACATGCGAGAGCCACATAGCGTGTGCCCAGCCCGTTGATGCGATAGGCTAGATCGGGGTCGCGGGCGCAGCCATCGACGTTGGTATACGCGGCGGAATGAATAACCAGTTGCGCATGTGTTGCCACAATCTGCCCGACAGTGTCGGGCAGTAGCAGATCAAACGTGCCCCGATTGAGCAGCACCAGATCGTGCCGAGGGGCCAGGGTAGCCTGTAAAGCCTGTCCAAGTTGTCCATTTGCTCCGGTAATAGCAATACGCATAGATGCCTGTGTCTGTAATACACCGCACGACGAACTGTCAACCATTGAAGGCCAGCAACGTCGTCAGCAGGGGCTTCTTCCAATACACAAGTAGTCAGCCACATTGCATATGCGGAGTATGGCAGAACGACTCTGGTCGTTGATATGACGAACGTCATTCCGACGTATCCGGCAACATCACGGTGGCAACCACTAGCGTATGGGAACATTATACCTGATGCCAGCCTTGCCCTGGATGGATACCTCCTCGCCCACAATCAACAATATCTGCGGTACCTGTTCACACGCGGGGGAACGCGCCCGCCTGGGAACGCAACCGCCTGGGAACGCGGGCGTCCCGCCCACGCACATACGGGGGCACGGATTCCTCACTTCGTTCGGAATGACAGTTGCACGTCCCGCCCACGCACATACGGGGGCACGGATTCCTCACTTCGTTCGGAA